>JAFYUV010000003.1 GCA_017549425.1 Clostridia bacterium
ATTTCTGGGAATATTAATTGTTCTTTTATACCCATAGAGTAATTACCTCTACCATCAAAAGAATTTGGATTTGTTCCTCTGAAATCTCTAACTCTAGGTAATGCAACATTGAATAATTTGTAAGCAAATTCATACATTTTTTCAGCTCTTAATGTAACTTTGCATCCAATGTTAACACCTTCTCTTAATTTAAATGCTGCTATTGATTTTCTAGCTTTAGTAATTACTGGTTTTTGACCTGTAATTATGCTTAAATCATTAATAGCATTATCTAATGCTTTAGGATTATCTTTGATATCTCCTAAACCAATGTTTATAACTATTTTATCAAGTTTTGGAACTTGCATAACTGATTTATAATTGAATTTTTTCATTAATGCAGGTTTTACTTCTTTTTCATATTGTTCTCTTAATTTTTCCATTTTAATTTATTTCCTCCTTTCTACACAATTATTTTAATTCTGTATTACATTTTTTACATACACGAACTTTTTTATTATCTTTATTCTCTTTAAAACCTATTCTTGTAGCTTTGTTGCATTTTGGGCAAACAACATTAACTTTGCTACTATGTATTGCTACTTCAACAGAAATAATTCCGCCTTCTTCGCCTTGTTTTCTAGGTTTTACGTGTTTTTTTCTTATATTAACACCTTTAACTATTATTTTTTCTGTTTTAGGTATTACTTCAAGAACTTCACCTGTTTTACCTTTATCATTACCTGATAAAACTTTAACAGTATCACCTTTTTTTATTCTCATTTATTTCACCTCTTTATTATTTAGTTTATTTTTATTCTTTTCTCGGGTCGCCGAGGACGTCGACCCCTACATTTTATTTATATAATTTATAAAATTATAATACTTCAGGAGCCAATGAAAGAATTTTCATATAATTTTTCTCTCTTAACTCTCTAGCAACTGGCCCAAATATACGAGTACCTTTTGGGTTACCGTCTTCTTTGATAATAACTGCTGCGTTTTCATCAAATCTTACATATGAACCATCTGCTCTTCTTGTTGCTTTCTTTGTTCTAACTACAACTGCTTTAACAACGTCACCTTTTTTAACAACTCCACCAGGTGTAGCATTTTTAACAGAAGCAACTATTATATCACCTATATTAGCATATCTTCTATATGAACCACCTAAACATCTGATACACATAATTTCTTTTGCACCAGTGTTGTCAGCTACTTTCAATATTGATTGTTGCTGTACCATGAATTTATCCTCCTTATTTATTAATTATACTAACCTTAAAATAAATCAAAAACGAGTATAACGAGGCAGCCGAGCTTTAAAAACCGGAGGCGTGCGTTTGCACGTTGAGGATTTTTAAAGTAAAGGCTAACAAAGTTAGACGAAGTTTTTCATTTATTTTATAATTGCTTTCTCTACTATTTCTACAACTCTGAATCTTTTGTCACGAGAAAGTGGTCTTGTTTCCATTACTTTAACTTTATCTCCAATTTGGCATGCATTTTCTTCATCATGTGCTTTTAAGTTATATGTTCTTTTAACAATTTTACTATAAATTGGATGTTTTACATTAGTTTCAACAGATACAACTACTGTTTTATCCATTTTATTTGATTTAACTGTACCTATCATAACTTTACGAAGATTTCTTTCTTCCATTATAATGTTTCCTCCTTTTTAACTTTTTAAGGATTTTATGCTTTAGCAGCTAATTCTCTTTGTTTTAAAACTGTTTTAATTCTAGCAATATCCTTTTTAACTTCTTTTATTTTCATAGGATTTTCTAATCCGTTTGTAGCTAAACTAAATCTTAATTTAAATAATTCTGTTTTTAATTCAGCTAATTCTTTTTCTAGTTCTGGTGAAGACATTTCATTTATTTTACTAATCTTCATTGCTATCACCCACCTTATTCTCAGTTTCTCTTTCAACAAATTTAGTCTTTACAGATAATTTGTTCATAGCTAATCTCATAGCTTCTCTTGCTGTCTCACGTGGTACACCAGCGATTTCAAACATTACTCTTCCTGGTTTTACAACAGCTACCCAGTATTCTGGAGCTCCTTTACCTTTACCCATACGTGTTTCAGCAGGTTTCTTTGTTATTGGTTTGTCTGGGAATATTTTAATCCAAACTTTTCCACCTCTTTTAATATAACGAGTCATTGCAATACGGGCTGCTTCTATTTGGTTTGATGTAATAAACCCTGCAGATATAGCTTGTATTCCATATTCTCCATCTGATACAAAATTTCCTCTTGTAGCTTTTCCTCTATTTCTACCTTTTTGCATCTTTCTATATTTTGTTCTTTTTGGCATTAATGGCATTATGCTTCTCCTCCTTCCACAACTGCTTTTTTAGCTGGAAGAACTTCACCTTTATATATCCAAACTTTAACACCTAATTTTCCATATGTTGTATCTGCTTCTGCAAATCCATAATCAATATCAGCTCTTAAAGTTTGTAGTGGTATAGTACCTTCTTTGTAGAACTCTGTTCTAGCCATGTCAGCTCCACCTAATCTTCCTGATACAGCTGTTTTAATTCCTAGAGCTCCTGCTTTCATTGTTTTTTGCATACATTGTTTCATTGCTCTTCTGAAAGAAACTCTTTTTTCTAGTTGAGCAGCAATATTTTCAGCAACTAATTGTGCATCTGTATCAACATCTTTTACCTCAACTATATTTAAATTAACTTCTTTAGAAATCATTTTCTTTAATTCTTCTTTTATAGATTCTGCTAATGCTCCACCTTTACCTATAACTAATCCTGGTTTTGCTGTGAACACATTAACTTTTACCATTTTAGCAGTTCTTTCAATCTCAATTTTTGAAATTCCGCTTTCATATAATTTTTGTTTTAGCAATTTACGGATTTTATAGTCTTCTACTAAATAATCACTAAAATCTTTTGAATTAGCATACCATTTAGAATCCCAATCTTTAATTACTCCAACTCTAATCCCATGTGGGTGCATTTTTTGTCCCATGCTTTAAAACTCCTCCTTCCTTATACTCTCTCTCTTAAAACTATTGTTATATGACTTGTTCTTTTTCTAATTCTAACTGCTGAACCTTTAGCTGCAGGTCTAATTCTTTTTAAAGTTGGACCTTGGTTTGCATAGATTTCAGCAACATATAATTTTTCTACGCTCATGCCATGGTTGTTTTCTGCATTAGCCATAGCTGATTTAAGTAATTTATAAATTATCTCTGATGATGCTTTTGGTGCAAATTTTGCTATTGATAAAGCTTCCATAGCATCTTTTCCTCTTATTAAATCTGCTACAATTTTAACTTTTCTAGCTGAAATTCTAGCATATTTAAGTTCTGCTCTAGCTTCTATTATTGTATCTTGCACTTTATTTCCCTCCTTATTTGGATTTTATTTCTATTTAACTTTTGATGCTTTTTCTCCTGCATGACCTTTATATGTTCTTGTAGGAGCAAACTCACCTAATTTATGTCCTATCATTTCTTCTGTTATATATACTGGTACGTG
>JAFYUV010000004.1 GCA_017549425.1 Clostridia bacterium
GCCAGCGTTCATCCTGAGCCAGAATCAAACTCTTGTTTTAAATTCTCTCAGAATAACTTCTGTTATCCTATTTTTTACTAAATAAAATTAACGTGGTCCGATACCTTTTGCTGGTATCTTTCCTTGCTTGGCTTTTATACTTTCTCTTTATTTTTCAATGTGCTTTGTTGTCGCTTTGTTCATCAGCGCGACAACGTAAATATATTGTAGCACACAGTTTTAAATAAGTCAACAAAAAAATTAAATTTTTTTGACTTTTTTTATAATTTAATTTAACTCCACTAAAATCACGTCTTCTCCTATTAATTTAATCTTATTCCATGGTATTGTAATGTTGTTTTTTCCCGTCATGCTTCTAAAAAAATTTGCAGTTTGAGCAACTACTATATTCTTTATAGCCCCTGCATTAAATTCTGCATCAACATCAACTACAAACCCCAATATTTTCCCAGTAACTATATCTATTACTTCCTTTTGTCTAAAATCTATTCCTCTTGACATTTTCCCTCCTTATTAACAGGGTATTAATCCAAAAGCATTCCCGATACCTATATTTATCGTTTGAGCTAACTCTTTCATATTATTATTCGTCCATTCTATTTGAGCTTTATCATTATAATTTATAATGCCTATAAAAACCACAGGGGTATTTTGCTCTTTTAATATATTTGATACATTATTTTTATAAATAACTCCATTTCCCAAGTTCGCTTTAAAATATATTTTTTCCAATTCTTTATATATCTCTTTCCCAAAACCATTAGACACTTTGCTATTCTCGTCTATTATTATTTCTAATTTGTTTTGGTTATTAATAATTTCTTGAAGCCTAATAAATAAATTTATTTCCAATTCATTTGCTATCAGCTTATTTTGAGAAAAGTTATCATAAACAATATAATTATCATTCTTTATTAGTTCGGTCTTTAACGCTAATCCCAATTCTTTCAAGACTCCCTTTTGTTTGTTTTCATCAATGTCAATAAAAATCTTATACATATAATCACCTTATTAAAATATATGAAGCTATTAGTAATAATATTTACTAATAGCTTTATTAATTCTAAGAATTCATTTTCCTTTTTATTCTTTCTAACGCAACCTTCTCTATTCTAGATATTTGCGCTTGTGACACGCCTATTTCTTCTGCCAATTCAGTTTGTGTTATATTATCGAAATATCTTCTTTTTATTATTTGTTTTTCTTTTTCCGTCAGATTCTGCATAGCTTGCATTAGTGCCAACTTTTCAGTCATAGCTTCTATTTCATTTTTATCAGATTTTAATTGGTCTATTACATATATAGAGTCGCCATCTTCATTATATATTGAATCATATATAGACATTGGTTGTACCATGCTGTCTAATGCTAAAATAACGTCTTCTTCGTTTTCCTTAACAGCTTTTGCTAAATAACTTATTGTAGGCTCTTCATTATACTTACTTATGTAAGCTTCTTTCTCCTTAGCAACTTTATAAGATATATCTCTTATAGACCTACTTACTCTCATCGCAGACGAATCTCGCAAAAATCTTTTTATTTCACCTATAATCATAGGTACCGCATATGTAGAAAATTGTACATTTTGAGTTATATCAAAATTATCTATTGCCTTTATTAATCCTACAACGCCTACCTGAAATATATCATCTACATTTTCTCCTCTAGAATTAAATTTTCTTACCAAGCTCAACACCAACCTTAAATTAGCATTAATAAATGTATCTTTAAGTTCTGTACTTCCTTCTTTTATCTTTCTTAGCATTTCCATTTGTTCTTTAGCCGCAAGTACCGGCAATGTACTTGTATTTAATCCGTTTATCTCTACTTTAATGTTTTTCATTTGTATCCTCCTAAACTCAATATAATTAGAAATATATTGTACATTTTTATTGAGTTTATAATTTTAATAAAAAAATTAGACTTTTTTCATCAAAATCATTTTTGATATTATACATTTAAAAACAATTTAAATTTGTAGAAAATATGAAATTTACGTTAAAAAAAATATTATTTTTTAAGTCAAATTGTCAAAGATTTTATAAAATCACTATTTTAAACAAAAACATAAAATGGTTAGTTTTAAATTCACTAACCATTTTATACGTTACTTATTAATTTATATGAAAATAGACATAAAGCCATCTACTAATAAAGATGCCAATATTGAGGCGACAGACACTATTAATATATAATATACAATAGTATCATAGTCAAATCCGCTTCTAAACCACATAGCTACTAGAACAATAATGAAAGATATTATAATATTTGAAATTATGGATAAAAAAATTACACTGCCCGGCATCCCTTCGCTAACAAGGAGCAATAAAACAATTCTTAAAATAGCTAATATAGCTACATTTACAAAATATCCAAATTTATCCGAAATAACATATAATATAACTCCAAAAATTATATAAACTATTATTTGTATTAACCAATTTAAGCTAAATAAAGACAAAATCCCCACCATTTTTCTCACCTGGAAATTATTATATCAGCAATAAAAAATAAAGTTAATGTTCTAATCACATTGAAATTCCTTTTTTAGACGTTCTATGACTTTCTTTTCAATTCTAGATATGTACGATTGTGAAATACCAAGCTTATCTGCCACTTCTTTCTGAGTTAATTCTTTTTTACCATTGAAACCATATCTCATTTCCATAATAATCTTCTCCCTTTCATCTAAATTTTTTATAGCTAAATCTATTATTTTCTTATTATCACTTTCCTCTACTTGCTTAAACATAGCATCATTTTCTGTACCCAATATATCTACTAAAGCCAAATCATTTCCTTCCGCATCTACATTTATAGGCTCTTCTATTGATACTTCACTCTTTATTTTCTGAGTTTTCCTTAGGTACATTAGTATTTCATTTTCTATACAGCGTGAAGCATACGTAGCTAATTTAATATTTTTTTCTGCATTAAAACTATTAACAGCTTTCATTAAACCTATTGTTCCAATAGAAATTAAGTCTTCTATATTAATGCCTGAATTTTCAAATTTCTTAGCTATATATACCACTAGTCTTAAGTTTTTCTCTACAAGAATTTTTTTTGCCTCAATATCTTTTTGAGATAATTTGTTTATCAAATCCTTCTCTTCTTCTGTTGTTAACGGTGTAGGAAGTTTATCTGAACCAGCTATATATTTAAAATCGTTTTCTTCAAATCCTAAACATTTCATCATCTCAGCATATAGCGTTTTTAATTTTCTCAACCATTTATTCATATTGATATTCCCCCTAAAACTTCCTCAAAAATGTGATAATTCAGTACCATATTATATTGACTCTTTCTATCTAACTTATTTTCTACAAAAACAATACCCAACTCAATCGTTTTTCCATCTATCTTTGCTTTCTTAACTTTAATAGCCTCTAAATAATTTATAGATGAAATTGTACAAATTTCTATTTGGCTTTTTTGAGTTTTTTCTATTTTCCTTTTTTGTTCTTCATCTAAATATTCTGCAAAAACAATTGGCACATTCAACTCTATACTCCTTGCCGTATTGCCTGTATCAACAAAACCTTTATACCAATACTTATTACCTTCAATTTCTAATTCAACTTTATATATTAAACTTTTTTCATTTATATTGTTTTTATATATTTTCCATAATTGTTTTGTAAATATATAAGATAAAGTTAAAGAAATTGAATAAACTATTAATTTTAAGATTATTTTACTCATGTCTACATTTATCATTTGTTCTACCAAAACTGTTGTCCCTGCATTTATAACTGTAGATAAATAAAATACAGCTATTTCTTTTATATATTCATTTAACCTCTTAGGATTAAAGGCAACAAAAACCACTCCAAAACTTAATAATAATTTTAAGAATAACGAATCTAACAGTCGAATTTGTAAACATATCATTATACACACATATGCTGAAGATAATATAGCCGCTAGCATTCTTCTCTTTATATTTATTTTTCTTTTAACTAATACTTCTGTTTGCCAAATAATTAATAAATCAAAAATAAAGTTTTCTATTAATATATAATCAATATATACGTGCATAATTACCTCTTTACATATAAATTATATTATTTATTTAGCATAATTTTTGTTGAATTTAATTGTAGAATTTAATAATTTATCTACAAAAAGGCATAAAAAAAGACAAGGAATTTAATTCCTTGTCTTTTTATTACATATTAATCTCTATTTCTTCTTAAGAAAGGAGGGATATCTAAATCTGCCATATAATCTTGTTTTGCCGGTTTTGATTGTACTTGAGATTGAGATTGTAATTGAGATTCTAAATTTCCGCTATTTCTCATGCTTTCTATTATATCTACAGCCTTAAGTTCTTGCGAATTCCATTTATTGAATCCAGTAGCTATAACTGTTATTACCATTTCATCATGTAAATTTTCATCAATAACTGTACCAAATATAATATTTGCATCTGGATCTACAGATTTTTGAACTAATTCAATTGCTTCATTTACTTCTAATAATCCTAAATCTCTTCCGCCAGTAACATTAATTAATACTCCGCCTGCTCCTTCTATTGAAGTCTCTAGTAACGGGCTGTGTATAGCTTGACGGGCTGCCTCTCCGGCTCTATTTGTACCAGAAGCTCTACCAATACCCATATGAGCAATACCTGTATTTAACATTATTGTTTTTACATCTGCAAAATCTAGGTTAACTAGTCCTGGTTTTGTGATAAGGTCAGAAATGCCTTGAACACCTTGTCTTAATATATTATCTGTCATAATGAAAGCTTGTTCAACTGTAGTATCTTTTTCTACAACTTGTAAAAGTTTTTCGTTAGGTATTGTAATTATAGTGTCAACATTTTCTTTTAATCTTTCAATTCCTCTTTCAGCTTGGGTCATTCTTCTTTTTCCTTCAAAAGGAAACGGTTTTGTTACAACGGCAACTGTAAGAATCCCCATACCTTTAGAAATGTCAGCTATTATTGGAGCTGCTCCAGTACCTGTTCCTCCTCCCATTCCAGAAGTAACGAACACCATGTCGGCACCTTTTAAAGCCTCTGCTATTTCGGCTTTTGATTCTTCAGCACTACATTCTCCTATTTCAGGATCAGCTCCAGCGCCTAATCCTCTAGTAAGCTTTTCTCCTATTTGAATTTTTGTACCAGCTTTTGATTCTTCCAATGCTTGTTTATCTGTATTTATCGCAATAAACTCAACACCCTCTAATCCGTCGGCAATCATTCTATTTACAGCGTTTGTTCCGCCACCGCCAACTCCAACTACTTTAATATTTGCAGCTCCTGCTTGCATAGAATCTTCCATTTTATATTCCCCCTATTCTTCACTTTCTTGACTTTCTTTTTTTTGTATACTATTAATTTTCTCTTTTGCTTTACTAAATATACCAATTATTCTGTCTTTAAAGCTAGGCTCTTCTACAATTTCCACATCACTATTTACGTCTTTACCAAGGCCCATAGTTGATATATATTTTAACATTCCATATGCTAATGCATGTTGAGGCTTAATAACATTTATCAATTTTGGACTACAAGTTCTAACTTGATTTATCTTTAACGTTAATACCGCTAATTCTTCCGTGCCTCCTATATTAGAAAATCCTTGTCCTGTTAAAACAACACATTCAACTTTACCAATTAGATTATTTTCTGCCATTATTTTTCTAGTAATTTGATAAACTTCCTTTACTCTAGCTTCTATAATTTTTACTATATCGCTACAAGTAACTATGTCTTCTTTATCTTCCAGAGTCTTTTTAGTATTTAATTTAACATCATGATTATTCGTAATCATTGCTTCAATAGCTAAATTATATTGTCTTTTAAGTTTCTCCGCTTCATCAAGACCTATATTTAAAGAAATAGCAATATCACTAGTAATATGATCTCCGCCAACAGGTAATGTAGTATTGAACTCTAAATTTGAATTTTTGTAAACAGATATTTCTGTATGAGCAGCTCCTATATCTAACATAAGAACTCCCATTTCCTTCTCTTCTGGCATTAAAACAACATTGGAATTAGCAAAAGTCTCTAATACATATCCATCTATCTTTAATTCAGCTAATCTCATTACCTCTTCAATCGATTCTATAGTTTGTTTATCTGCTATCACTACATCTGCGTCCATTATAAAATATTTTGCAAAAGCACCGATTGGTTCTTCTTTATAATCCCTGTCATTAACATTAAACTTAGTAGGAACAATACTTACAATTTGTTCATTATCATTTTTTCTTAATCCTAAATTTATTGTTTCTATCATTTTGTTTATATCGTTATAAGATAACCCATCATCAGGTCTTTCCACATCACCTTTAAAACGAATTTTTTCTATTCTAGTACTTATTCCTTTAATATTAACATATGCAGAATTTATATATAACCCCGACGTTTCTTCTGCTTCTGTGATTGCTCTTACTATTGATTTTGCAACAGGTTCGTTATTTAATATTTTTCCTTTTTTTATTCCACTAGAATCTGCTAGACCATGGCCTACTACTTCAATTTCCCCAAATTTATTAACTTGCCCCACAACTGCAGCAGTTTTGGATGCTCCTATATCCAGAGAAACAATAATGTCTCCGATTGCCATTTCTATACCTCCATAACTCTGCGTATATAATACTAAATTTTATCGAGAATTGCAATAGCTTTTATAAAATTTTGTAATATTTTTGTAACTTTTTTGACATATATTTTCCAACAAATTTATTTTAATAAAATTGCATAAATTGTTAATATTAAAATAGATGGATTCTTGTAAAAAAACAAAGTAATCCCCCCTAATAAAAACAAGCAAATTATTATAATAACTCTTATATATTTTTCTATTTTTTCTGCGCTTCTTGAACTTGCATACCAGTTTAGTATTACATTTAATATATTGTATCCATCTAACGGCTTTATTGGAATTAAATTAACAATTGCTAAAGCTAAATTTATTTCAAAAACAAACTTTACCTTAGCAAAAATACATGCAAGTATTAAATTAGATATAGGTCCAGCTAAAAATATTAACAACCATTTGCTATTTAATTTATTGTTATTTCCTAATACAGCGTTTATTCCGCATAGTCTAAACTTTATGCAATTTACTTTTTGCCCTAAAACATTTGCAACAAATATGTGTGCTAATTCATGAAACAATATAAAAAAATAGCAGGTTATGTATCCATCTAGGAATTTTCTAATTGTTGGAGATAAAATTAAAGTAATAACTATTATTAATAATAGTTCTTCAATCTCAAAAATAACTTTTTTAATTTTAAACAGCATATTAAATTAATTCTAATATTTTACAAGCATCTACTCTATTTCTGTTGTACATAATTTCAAAATGCAAATGCACTCCTGTAACCAATCCTGTATCGCCCATTTTCCCAATTAAATCTCCATTTTGTACTTTTTCACCAACCTTGACTAGTTGTTCAGATAAGTGACAATATCTAGTTACTATATTTTCATTTTGAACTTCAATATATTTTCCTAATTCACTATCATATGAAGATACAGTAACAACTCCTTCTATACTAGAATATATCGCTGTACCTTTTACATTTGCTATATCTGTACCATAATGAAAAGATTCCGTTCCCTTGAAAATCTCTTCTCTCGCACCAAAATGTGAAGTAATAGTTCCGCTAGTTGGTTTTGTAAATTTCAGACCTGCTTTTTTAATTAAAGCTATATATTCATCTTGACTTGATATAGAACTATACACAGGAACTAATATTTGTTCATCTTTTTCACTATTTGTATTGGTTTTATCTTCTTTTTGTTCTTCTTTATATATATTAATCTCTTCATTATATACATCCACTTTATTAGAACTAGTTTTTATATCATGCTCTCCTTTAAAAACTTTTTGAACCAATTCAATAACACTAGTAGATATTTTATCTGGTATAATTGGACTAACAAAATTAAAAAAGCTGTTAATTCCCACTTTTGCATCTTCCATCATCTTTTCTTTCGGATAACTAGAGTTAAATTCCTTAATAATTTTTTGAGTAAATTCTGCATTTTTCACTATATCTATTTTCAAAAACTTTATAGCGCAAATTAAAACAACTATTGCTATAGAACTTATACATTGTAAAATCACAGTATATTTTAATTCTTGTTTTTTTCTTTCAAATAAACCTAACTCAGTTTTATTTTCCTTAGATTTATGAAATTCTTTCGCTCCGTTTCTTTTATATAATCCATTTATTTCCTTACTTTGATTTTCTAATTCAGGTAAATCAAAATTTCTTATACTAGTATTTTTTTCATAAAAACTATTTCTAAGTTTTCTTTTAGCTACCGCCTTTGCCATAAGTACCTCCAAAAAACAACTTATCTAACATATACCTATTACAGTATATTGGATAAGTTGTTTTTTATGACTTATATTTTTTCTTTCTCGCCGGTTAAATACCATTTATTATTTTTTATTATTTTTATATTTAAAATTTTACCTACATCCTCTGGATTTGCATCTAATACCACTACTTTATTGTCTTCGGTTCTTCCACTATATTTATCTTCATTATTTTTACTTTTGCCTTCTATTAAAACTTTGTATACCTTTCCTATTTTAGCATTGTTATTATCATCTACCATTTTTTCATATAAAGCTTTTAATCTTTCTAATCTTTCAACTTTTATACTTTCTTCTATTTGGTTTTCCATTTTTTCTGCCCTAGTACCTTTACGAACTGAATAGCAAAACATATATATCATATCAAATTTAACTTTTTTAACTACATCCAATGTATCTAAAAAATTTTCTTCGCTTTCTCCAGGAAATCCAACAATAATATCTGTTGAAAAGCTAACATCTTTAACTTTTTCTTTTATTTTTTCCACTAAATTTAAGTATTGCTCTTTAGTGTACTTTCTATTCATTTGATTTAATATATAAGTACTTCCTGACTGAAGCGGTAAATGTATTTGCCTAGATATTTTTTTGTTTTCTGAAATGTATTCTATTAATTCATCTGTGAAGTCTTTTGGGTGGGGAGATGCAAATTTAATTATTTCTATTCCCTCTATTTTATCCACATCTTTTAATAAATCCACAAATGAATATCCACTTAATTCACCTTTAAAATCGTTCCCGTAAGAATTTACATTTTGTCCTAATAGAGTTATCTCCTTATATCCTTTTTTAGCAAGTTCTGCTATATCTTTTAAAATATCTTCTGGCAATCTACTTCTTTCTCTTCCTCTAATATAAGGCACTATACAATAGGAACAAAAATTATTACATCCGTATATTATTGATACAGAAGCCTTATAGCCTTTATCATATACAATAGGAACATCTTCTACAATTTCATGTTCATTTAATTGTTCCTCTTTTGTCTTTTTATTTTCTTTTATAGCCAAATATACTTTTTCAGCAAAGTATTGCATACTTTTTGTTCCTAAAACTACATCTACATAAGGATACGAAGTTTTTATTTTCTCCAATACACTTTTTTGTTCTGTCATGCATCCCACTATACAAATATATAACTCATTTCCCTCTTTTTTTGATTTTATTTTTTTATTTTTTAATTGTCCTAGTCTGCCATATAATTTTTCTTCAGCATTTTCTCTTATTGCACAAGTATTAAATAGAATTAGATTTGCTTTTTCTATATCTTCTGTACATACATATCCCATTTCTTCTATTATACCTTTGTATTTCATGGAATCGTTTTCATTTAAAGCACATCCCATTGTATCTATATAATAATATTGTTTACTCTTTTCTTTATTTAACTCTTTAATTTTATTTTCAAAATTTATTTTATATCTCATTTTTTCACCTTTTGCTCAATATTTTAACACAAGTTATGTATACTGTCAATTGAAGATTATGGATTACTGTGATATACTAACTTTAGTTTAAATATTAAACTCAAAAATAATTTTAAGGAGAGTTAAGTTTATGAGTAAAAATATTATTATCACTGAAAAGGAAATTTCCTATTCTTTCTTCGATGAAGATTCGTTGGCAGAACAAATACAGAAAACTTTTGAAGCTTTGAAGTCACAGATTGAAGACAAAATATACTATTTAATACGATTTATATACGACAATTCCCCTTACGAAATAGTCTATTATCCCATCTCTTATGAAGAAGTATATTCTTCTTTCAAAAAATATTTTTTAAGTCAAGTTTTAAACCAAGCCGTTATTATTTCTCTAACAGAAAAAGGAAAATATAACGTTGTTTCAAACGCCTTAGAGTTGATTACTAAAGAAAATTTACAAAAAGAAATTGATGGTTCTAGCATGTGTTCTGCAATTTCAAAGAAAGCTAATAATATTTTATGGAAACCCGACTTTGACCCAGTTGATAGAGACAGAGTTATAAAACTTTTAATAGCTGAATTCTATAAAAAAGAAAACGTATAATAAATAAATATCCACCTTTACAGGTGGATATTTATTTAAGTAATATCTTTTTTTGCGGCTATATACTTTTCGTTCAACATTTTTAGAATATTAAAATAAGTTTTCAATTCTTTTACTGGATATTTACCTATTCCTTCTTCGCTAATTCTACTTGAAACATCATACTCTTTTGAACTATTTCTGCAAAGATACTTTTTAAAGAATATAGCTGTGCAAAACCTACTAAAAGATTCTTCAAAATTTTCTTTAGGCAAATTATTTCTAATTATCTGACCAAATTCTGAAACAACAAACTGTGTAAAATATGGTACTTCAGAAAAAGTATTATTTCCTTGTTCTTCAAGCAAAATTAAATCTCTAAGCCAGTTTGAAACGAAACAGCTTTCTGGATATTTATTATATACATAGAAATTTGCAAACTTGCCTTGCCATTGAATAGGAATGTCAAACTCTTGCAAAACGTAAAGCAAACTTTGCAATCTAGCTTCGACCTTATCATCTGTTATAGAAAATTTTTCTCTAAAGAATGCTTCGTATAAATATATAATAAAACTATCGTCAGGAGTAAGTTCTCGTGCTACTATCTCTGTTTGCAATTTTGAAACAAACTCTAAACCTTTACTTACAATTTGTTGTATCTTACTACATATTTTATTATTTTCAATTCCATCCTTATTAATAAACAAAGTATTACTTTCAAAAGCTGAATGTCTAAAAATAATTTTATTTTCTTTAGAGAAGCCTTCAATGAATTCTGTTCTTACATACTCAACAAACTTTCTATTTACAAATCTAACTTTGACAACAGCATTTTTCTCTGTCAATTTCACCATAAGAAAAGATTCTTCATAACCTTTAAGAATAGTCCTTATATAAGTAACTATCTTAATTAAATCATAATCTAAAGAATTGTTATCGAAAACCTTTTCCAACAACTTAAATTCTTTCTCAGAATTTAGATAATTGTTATTTCTTTTGTTTAATCCCTCATACCAAATGTGAAGCCGACCATTATTATATGTTCTATCAAATAGCATTTTATATCCTCCTGTATAAATTTTACCAATCATTATATAGTCCGCCAATAGTGTTATACGGAACATAAAAAACATATTCAATTCGAGAATGTAGTCCTAGTGTAATCCAGCCCATTTTTTCTTTCCTTTTATAAATTTTTAAAACTGGAGTATCACATTCTTTGGATTCAATTTGAGTTACAAAAGCCATATCAGAGTTTTTTAATGTTTTTTCTTTACTATTTTGAGGGTACTTTGAGATATACCTATATTCTAAATTTTTATCTACATAAACAAATTGAACACCACCGGTATCACTATTAGGCATAGGCATCAATTCTTTAACTTCTATAAGTTCACTTTCCTCTACATAGTTTCCTAATGGTGCTATACACCCAAATACAAATGTAAAAAACAAACTCATCAAAAGTATAGCACTGGGAATCCCAATATTATCAAAACTTTTTTTCTTTAAACTCCGAACAAACTCAAAAACAAAATAAATTACAGCGATAGCTACAACAAATAATAAAATCATAAAACTCCTCCTAAAATTATTTTTTGGACACTTATAATTTACTGAAAAAGTATAGCATAATTTCTAATAAAGTTCAACTAAAAAAGTTTAGCATTTATGTAAAAAAAATAAGCCCAGTAATTTTTTTACCGTGCTTATTTTATAATTAACATCTTTCCATATATTCGCCAGTTCTAGTATCTATACGAATTTTATTTCCTATTTCAACAAATAAAGGCACTTGGAATGTTGCTCCAGTTTCAACAGTTGCTGGTTTTGTTGTTCCTGTTGCTGTTGCTCCTTTTATTCCTGGTTCTGTATATGTTACTTCTAGTTCTACAAATGTAGGTGGTTCAACACCAAATACTTTACCTTTATAAGATAGAACTTTTACATTCATATTATCTAAAAGATAAGGTAAAATATCTTCGATTTGAGATTTACTCAAATCTGTTTGTTCATAAGTTTCATTATCCATAAATGTATAATTTTCACCATCATTGTATAAATATTGCATTTCACTTATTGTGATAGCAACCTCTTCTACTTTTTCTGATGGGTTAAACGTCTTTTCCATTGTTGTTCCTGCTATAACATTTTTTAATTTAGTTCTTACGAATGCTGCTCCTTTTCCAGGTTTAACATGTTGAAATTCAACTACTCTGTATACTTGAGAATCCATCTCAAATGTTGTACCATTTCTAAAATCTCCTGCAAGTATCATAAAATTCCCCTTTCAAGCTTACGCTTTTACTTTTTCTACTAATGCTGTAAATCCATTAGCATCATTTACTGCCATTTCCGCAAGCATCTTTCTGTTTATGTTTATGTTGTGTTTCTTTAATCCAGAAATTAATCTGCTATATGAAATTCCATTAGCTCTTGCAGCTGCATTAATTCTAGCAATCCATAATTGTCTAAAATCTCTTTTCTTATTTTTTCTTCCTACATAAGCATATTGTCCAGATTTCATAACAGCTTGTTTAGCCATTTTAAATCTTATACTTTTTGCTCCAAAATATCCTTTTGCTCTTTTTAATACTCTTCTACGTCTTGCTCTTGTAGTAACTGCTCCTTTAATTCTTGCCATTGTTATTTTCCTCCTAACTTTTTAATGTATAATCTATTACGCATAAGGTAATAATTTCTTAACTGCATTTCTGTTTGCAGAATCTACATAAGAAGATTGTTTTAAAGCCATTTTTCTTTTTGAACTTTTTCCAGTTAACTTATGTGCTCTGTTTGCAGTTGTTTTTTGTACTAACCCAGATTTTTTGGCAGTTAGTCTTTTCTTTGAACTACTATGAGTTTTCATTTTAGGCATTGTGTTTTCCTCCTTTATTTACTTTGCTTTGGCAACACTATTACATTCAAGAATTTGCCTTCTAGTTTAGGTTCTTTATCTATTTGACCTTCACTTAACATAGAAACAAATTTTAAAACAGTTTCTTTACCTTTTTCGATAAATTTAACTTCACGTCCCTTGAACTTTAGTGATACTTTAACTTTGTTTCCATCAGCTAAAAATTTATTTGCATTTTTTGCCTTTACTTCTAAGTCATGAACATCTATAGTCGCAGATAATCTAACTTCTTTTATTTCTACAACCTTTTGATTTTTCCTTGCTTCTTTTTCTTTTTTAGCCATTTCAAATTTATACTTACTGTAATCTAATATTTTACAAACAGGTGGATTAGCATTTGGCGCAACCATTACTAAATCCATATCTTTATCATATGCTTTATCTATTGCTTCCATTTTACTCATCTGGCCTAATCTTTCACCATTTGTATCAATTACTTCAACTACATTAGCATTAATTTGCTCATTTATTAAGAAATCTTGTTTTATATTAATACACCTCCATAACATAAAAAAGATTGCTACGCATAGCAATCCTCTCATAAAACAAAATCACATATATATTCGATTTTGATTACCTTACTTGGATATTGCACCATAAGGTGAGAAGATAGCTTCTGCTTTACGAAATATATTGTAACATAAAATATTTAATTTGTCAATCATCCAATTTTATTTTTTATTAACTATTAAAAAGGTTCATCAGGCTCTTCATTAGTTGGCTCTTCTGTTTCTCTTTCTTGTTTAGAAAACACACTCGTACTATCTTTACTTTTTAAGGCTTCTTCTGGCGATATTACCTTTTGTTTTAATTCTTCTACCAGACTTATATTTTTTTCTTTATTATACAATTTGTTCATCATTTCCGGCACATTTTCTGATTCAATTACTTTTAATGTATTTTCATCTAAAGTTTTCATTACAGAATAACTATATTCCTGACATAATAAACTTTGATTATCTATTTTACCTCTGTAATTACTAATTTTTAATTCATAATTCTTGCAAGTTATATCATGTCCATTTTTGAAATGCCATTTTATTTGCCCAACTTGAGGTATATCTACGACAAAGATTGGCCTATTATTGCTTTCATCTTCACTTAAACCATAAGCTTCATTTCCTACTCTCTTACATTCATCTATGATGTGCAAAGCCATCCTTTTCTTTATTCCAAAATATTTATTTTTAAAAGTAACATCTTCATCCCTTTTAACATCAACGCTATGAGCAAGATTATTAAATGCATCTCCTATCATAGCATAAATTCTTAAATTATCATCAAATTCTATTCCGTTCTTCTAAATCAGATTTAAGTTTAAGTATTTCTTTTTGAGCTCTTTGTATGTATGAATAACTTTTTGGAGCAGTATAAATTTTATTTAAATTTATAGTTTCTTCATACATACTATGCAATAGATTTTGTAAATCTATTGTTCCATCTAAATACTCTTGTAATAAACTGTACTCCATAATAATCAAACCTTTCTACGACAAAGAAGTTTAGAAAATTTCTAAACTTCTTTGTAGCAACTAATAATCTTTGTTTCAAGATAATTAATTGCTTTTTTTATTTCTAGATCTGTTTCACAAGCCTCGAGAATTCCTTCAAGCTCGTATGCATATTCCAACAAAATATCATATTTGTCAGATACTCTTGGCGAAAATATTTTTGTTAAATAAAAAGAGTCTGTTCCGTCTAAAGCAATTTTGTTTTCAAAATTAGCATTATGTATTTTAATTAGTTCCAATCTTATTCTTCTTATTCTTTCAATATTTTCCATTTTTCCCTCCGATTAACTTTGCTTTTTGAACTCTTCTGTTATGTCGTCCATCAGTGTTAGTCTCAAATATTTCTCAAGATTTTCCCAGTCTAAAGGAATGCGGAAATCTATTCCATTTTTTTCTGCAATATCATTGATTCTCTTCGCACTTTCTGTGCAATTTTTCACATTTACTTCTTCTGCCTTTCTTCCAAGAATCTCTTTTAAATTGTTGCCAACAAGCTTGATTCTTTCTTTTCCTAAAAAGTGAAGTTCACTCAAGAGATTTGAAAATCCAATTTGATCCTTTTCTTTTATTATTTTCTTAAATTCATTAATATTGAGCATTTTTTAAAATCCTCCATTTATTTTTTACGTGCCTTTATTATTTTAACATATTTTTAATGTTATGTCAACTATTCTAATATTATATTCATATTTCTTTTAACACCTTTTGAATTATCCTTTACTTTTGTAAAAGTGTTTGTATCTACTTTAGGTACATCCCCTTCACAATTTGCAAATTCTCTAATTTCTCTATCTTCCATAACCATTCCAGCAGTTACAGACGCAGCGATATATAAACCAAAATTCCCTAGTTCTCTTCTTTTTATTCTCTCTCTTTCTGTCATTCTTGATTTTTCTGCAACACTATTTGGAAGTAAAGAACTATAAGAATCCACAAATTCATCAGCATAATCAAAAACCATCTCCATATTTTCACGTTTACAGGTTCTATCTATCATGATCATATTAGTAATAACTGCTGAATGTCTAGCTGTTCTTAATCTATCTTCTTGTTCAATTGCATCTTGTATTGCTTTAATATCATCTGTAGAGATTCTAAATTTTTCAATTCTGGCATCTCCATTGCACACAGAATCTAAATAATTCTCAATAGATTTTATAAAATCATCAACATACTTTAATCTAAACTCACATTGTTTTTTTGCTCTTTCATCTGTTGACGTTTTTAATTCCTCTTGCTTTCTCTCGAAATATCTTACGTAATCTTTTAACTTTCTAATTACAGTATCAATTTTTGGAAAATCATTTTTGACTTTCATAAAAATTCTCCTATACATCTAAATTTTTAACATATTTAGCATTTTGCTCAATAAATTCACGTCTTGGTTCAACCTCTTCACCCATAAGAACTGTAAATATCTTATCTGCCTCTGCGGCATCTTCTAATTTTACTTGTACTAAAGTTCTAGTTTCTGGATTCATTGTTGTTTCCCATAATTGTTCTGAATTCATTTCTCCTAGACCTTTATATCTTTGCATTCCTATACTTTCTCTTTTTATTCCTTTTGCTTCTAATTCTTCTAATTTTGTTTCAAGGTCATGTTCATTGTAACAATAAATATCTTCCATTCCTTTTTTAGATAATTTAAACAAAGGTGGTTGAGCTATATATATATGTCCTTCTTCTACTAATGGTTTCATATATCTAAAGAAGAAAGTAAGTAACAATGTTCTGATATGTGAACCGTCAACATCGGCATCGGCCATAAGTATTACTTTACCGTATCTTATCTTAGATACATCAAAATCATTACCAATTCCTGCTCCAATTGCTAAGATAACAGGATTTAATTTATCATTATCATAAATCTTATCTACTCTTGTTTTTTCAACATTAAGCATTTTTCCCCATAAAGGTAAAATTGCTTGGAAAGTTCTATCTCTTCCTTGTTTAGCACTTCCTCCTGCTGAATCTCCCTCGACGATATATATTTCAGAACGAACTGCATTTTTTTCTGTGCAATCTGCTAATTTACCTGGCAATGTAGTTGATTCTAACACAGATTTTCTTCTTACTAATTCACGGGCTTTTCTTGCAGCCTCTCTAGCACGAGATGCTGACAAAGCTTTATCTATAACTGCCTTTGCTTCCTTAGGATGTTCTTCTAAATATGAAGATAATTTATCTATAACTACTGAGTTTACTAATCCTAAAGCTTCACTGTTACCTAATTTCGTTTTTGTTTGACCTTCAAATTCAGGTTCTCTAATTCTTACACTAACAATCGCAGTAACACCTTCACGAATATCATCACCCTGTAAGTTTGAATCTTTATCTTTTAAGATATTAAATTTTCTAGCATAATCGTTAAACGCTTTTGTTAATCCTCTTTTAAATCCATCAAGATGCGTTCCACCTTCGATTGTATTTATATTATTAACAAAAGATAATAATGTTTCTGAATATGCAGTCGTATATTGAAGAGCTATATCTACTTCAATATCGCCTTTTGATTCAATACTTATAATCGGACAAACAGCTTCTTTATTTTTGTTTATATACTCAACGAATGAAGCTAGTCCACCTTCATAGTGAAATACTTTTTGTTTTGGCTCTTCTTCTCTTTTATCTTCTAAGGTAATTTTTAACCCTTTATTTAAGAATGCCATTTCTCTAAATCTTGTTTCTAATGTCTCAGCATTATATATTGTTGTTTCAAAAATTTCTGAATCTGGTTTAAATATAACTTTAGTTCCTCTTTTTGTTTCTTCACGAACTTTATGAAGTTTTTCAACAACTTTTCCTCTTTCAAATGTAATTTGGAAAGCTCCATCTCCATTACAAGATTCAACTGTTACTTTTTCAGATAAAGCATTAACAACAGATGCGCCAACGCCATGAAGTCCTCCAGAAACTTTATATCCTTCGCCTCCGAATTTTCCACCAGCGTGTAGTATTGTATAAACAACCTCTATTGCAGGTATCCCCATTTTAGGATGTATTCCAAGAGGTATTCCACGCCCATTATCCTTTACAGAAATACTATTATCTTCTAATATTTCTACATTAATTTCGTTACAGTACCCAGCTAAAGCTTCATCAACAGCATTATCTACAATTTCATAAACTAAATGATGTAATCCACGTTCTGATGTACTTCCAATATACATACCAGGTCTTTTCCTAACGGCTTCTAATCCTTCTAAAACCTGTATCTGATTCTCATTATAATCTGCCATTTTGCCACTCCTTATTTTTTATATGATAAGTTTATCACTAATTATTTTTTTTCACAAGTCCTAATTTTTTCTATATCGAAAAATTTTACATTATCCATTTTTATATTTTCTACAGTAGTCGTAGTTATAAACACTTGATATTTTTTTATATAATCTAATAAAAAATTAATTCTTTCATTATCTAATTCAGAAAACACATCATCCAATAAAATTAAAGGAACGTTTTCTTTTTGTGTTTTTAATAATTCAAATTCTCCTATTTTCATAGAAAGTAATGCTGTTCTATTTTGCCCCTGTGAACCATATTTAGCAACTTCTGTATCATTAACATATATTATTATATCGTCATGTCCAATTCCCTTTGTAGAACTCTTTTTTAATATATCATTATCTATACAATCATTTAAAGTTTTTAAAACTTTTTCAAAATCCATATCTTTGAATTCAGTTTGATAAACAAAATTTAAACTTTCATTTCCTTTTGATATGTTTTTTTGTATTTCTTTTGCATTTATCCACAGTAATTCTGTGAATTCTTTTCTTTTATGCACAATTTCCACAATCTGTTTAGCCAATTTCTCATTTAATATTTTTAAGTAATTTATATCTATTTGATTTCTATTAAGTTTTAATAAATTATTTTTTAAATTAATTGTTTTTTTGTATTCGCTTAAAACAACAACATATTTTTTAGAAATTTGGCTTATAAGGATATCAAGGAATTTTCTTCTATTCTTTGGAGAACCCTTAACAATATCCATATCATCAGGACTAAACATTACTACTGGAAATTTACCTATATAGTCAGTATATTTTGTAATCTTTATTCCATTTTCTTTAATTTGTTTTTTACCATTATTATCTATATATACCTGTATATTTGTTTTTATATTTTTATCTTCAAACTCACAATCTATATTACAGTAATCATCACCAAATTTTATACATTCATTATCTTTTGATGTTCTATACGATTTGGTAATTGCACAAATATATATAGCTTCTAAAATATTGGTTTTTCCTTTTCCATTATTTCCAAATATTATATTTATGTTTTTAGAAAAATCTAAATCCAACTTTTCGTAATTTCTAAACTTGTCTATACATATTTTGTTTATATACATATTATCACTTACTCTTCTTTTAGTTTAATTGGTAAAACCATGTATATATATGTATTACCAGCCAGTGGTTTTATAACAAGAGGCGAAATACTAGTTCCTAATTCTATGTTTATTTCTTCATCTTCAATTACTCTTAAAGCATCCATTAAAAATTTAGGATTAAATCCTATTTCTAATTCTTTTCCTTCTACTACAGAATTAACTATTTCTTTTGCATCTCCTGTAACACTTACGCAAGAAACTTCTAAAGAATCTAATTTTATAGAAACTTTAACTGGTATTTTTTTATCTTTTTCAGAAACGTCTCTAGAGAATATTGCAACACGTTCAATTGCATCTAATAACCCTCTTCTATTTATTGTTACTTTTGTATCTGCTTCTGCAGGTAACACGTTATTATAGTTTATAAAGTCTCCGTCTATTATTCTACTAACAACTGTACATTCTCCCATTTCGAATAACGCTTGATTTCTATTTACTCCAATTTTTACTTTTTTATTATCTTCATCATCTATTGATTTAATTACTTCTGTTAATACTTTGGCTGGAATTATTGCTTTGAAATCACTAGTATAACTATCTAATAATTCCTTTTTAATAGCCATTCTATATCCATCTATAGCAACAACATCTATAACATTACCATTTACAGTAATAAGTACTCCTGTGTACACAGGTCTATTTATATCAACACTAGCAGCAAAAACAGTTTTCTTAACCATTTCTTTAAATAACTTTTGTGATATTTCTATTTGTTTTTCAACATTAAATACAGGAAGTCTTTTATATTCATCTGCATTCATAGTTTGTAATTTAAATACTCCACTTGTTGATTTTATTACAAATATTCCATTATTAACTTCGAATGTTATTTCATTAGATTCTATTTTTCTAATAATCTCATTAAAAGTTTTCATATCTATAACAGTAGTACCCATACTTTCTATTTCTGCTTTTAATGTATACTCTGTTCCAATTTCTAAATCATTAGTTGTAAGTTTTATATTGTCACCTATTGTTTCTATTAATATTCCTTCTTGTATAGGTAGTGTTGTTTTTGTTGCTACAGTTTTAGATACTGAATTAAGTCCTTTTATTAATTCATCTTTGCTACATTTAAATTTCATTATAAACCCTCCATTAATTAAAAATCTTCTAAAAAATTACATTAATTATCCACAGTATCCACAAGATAATCTGTAAAAACTATACGTACATATATTATATTAATATTATATATATATTTAGTAGTAGTAGTAGTAGGTGCTGTGGATTATGTGGAAAACTACCACAAATATAATTGTATAGCATATTTTTGCTTGTGGACAAACCTGTGGATAAGTTGTATTTTTTGTCCACAAAACACTTGTTTTTTGTGAATAACTTTGTTAATCGAAAGTTATTCACATGTTATAAACAGGATATTCACACTAAACTGTGTATAACTTGAATCACTGTAAAAAACGTGAAATTTGTTTGTAATATTTTTGAAATAATCACTTCAAAGACTTGGTAGATAAGCTTTTTTTGATATCGTCTATCAAGCTTTTTGTATTTTCATCTTTTTTATATTCATCTTCTATTTTATTAAATGCGTGTAGAACAGTTGTATGATCTTTCCCACCAAAATCTCTTCCTATTTGTGGAAAAGTCATATTTATAACACTTCTACATAGATACATAGCTATCTGTCTAGGATAGGCAACATTTTTTGATCTATTAGTGCTCAATAAATCGTCTACTTTTATATTAAAGAATTTACTTACAACTTGCATTATAAGCTTGCTTGTTACTACATTAGTTGTTTTTACTAATATAGATTCTATAGTATTATCTATAATATCGTCAGTTAATTCATTGTTTGTAAACGATGTATATGCTATTAATTTATTAAAAACTCCTTCTAATTCTCTTATATTAGAAGTTACTTTTGTGGCAATTTTAACAAGAACACTATCATCCATTACATATCTTTCATTATCTCTTTTCTTCTTTAAAATTGCTAATCTTGTTTCGTAATCTGGAGCTTGAATATCAACAGTTAGTCCCATTTCAAAACGGGTTTTAAGTCTTTCTTCTAACATATTTATCTCTTTAGGCGGTTTTTCACTTGATAAAATAATTTGCTTTCCACTTTCAAATAAAGTATTGAAAGTGTGGAAAAATTCTTCTTGACATTTCTCTTTTCCCGCTAAAAATTGAATATCATCAATCAATAAAACATCAATTTTTCTATATTTGTTTCTAAAACTTTCATTATCTGAATTATCTCTCATGATAGCTGAAACAAGTTCATTTGTAAAACTTTCACCTGTAGTATAAATTATATTTATGTTTGGATTATTTTTCTTTATAGCATGTCCTATTGCTTGCATTAGATGAGTTTTTCCTAGCCCTACTCCCCCATATATGTATAAAGGATTATATTTTGTTCCAGGATTTTCTGATACAGCAACCGCTGCTGCGTGAGCAAATCTGTTGTTAGATCCAACAATATAATTATCAAATGTATATTTTAGGTTTAATCCATCTGAACTATTTGAATTATATTGAACTGTTTTTTCATTTGTTTGTTTTGCGAAAGATTCTGATTGGTTTGTAACTGTTTTATTCTCTTCTCTATTCTCTATTGCAGAGACATCTAAAATAGTCTCCTCCTCTTCCACCTCATCATTGGTAAGGGACGCTTCTTTTGATTGAAAACAAATAATATAATTTTTATTTGTTAAAAAAGTTAATGAATTTGAAATTAAATCTAAATATTTTTTAGTTAAAACTTCTATATGATATTCTGATGGCGCTAAAAAACAAATAGTATTTTCATCTGTTAGTCTTGGAATCATTACTTCTACGTATGTTTTATAGCCTACTGGAGAGATTTCTTCTTTAATGATTTCAAGCGCTTGTTCCCATATTTTCATAAAACTTTCGTTCACTTTTTTCCCCACCTTTCTTGAAAGTTATCCACAGACTTATCCACACCTGTTGATAAGTTTTGAACTATTAAATGAAATTCAATTAGAGAATTTACATAATTAATGTTAACTCTATTTTTTAGAAATTTTGCCCATAAATAACAGCACTAATATATCAGAAAAAAAAGAAAAAAACAATAACAAAATATGAAAATATTTTATTAATTATAAAGTTTAAAATAAAGGATTGACAACAATACTTTTTTGTGCTAAAATACATTCAGTATATTATGAATTAAATTACACGGGAGGTGCTTTATAATGAAAATGACATTTCAACCAAAAAACAGACAAGAAAAAAAAGAACATGGTTTTAGAAAAAGAATGAAAACTTCTGCAGGAAGAGCAATACTTAAAGCAAGAAGAACTAAAGGAAGAGCAAAACTTACTGCTTAAAGTAAAAAATATGTTGAATTTTTATATAAAGGCTTAGGCCTTTATTTTTTTTATATTTTATGGTAAAATTAAATAGATAGGTGATTTAGTTGAAAAAGACAGTATCGGTAAAAAAGACTTTTGATTTTAGAAAAACCTTAAATTATGGCAAATTTTCAAGAGGAAGATACATATCTGTATATATTTTAAAAAGGAAGAAAGAAGAACCAGAAAATCAAAATTTATTTGGAATATGTGTAAGTAAAAAGCATGGAAATAGTGTTGTTAGAAACAAATTAAAAAGATGGGCAAGGGAAGGTTATACAAAAATAGAAGAATTTTTAAAAGAAGGATATATAATAGTTGTTTTATACAAGAAAAATGTAAAAGAAGCGTTAGAAAGTAATGAAATAGATTTTTTTAAGATAGAAGAAGAGATGAAAGAACAATTATATAGCTTGGAAATGATAAAAAATGAGGAAAAGTAAAGAATTTTTAAAGGAAGTATGTATATATATAATTTCTTTTTATCAAAAACATATTTCTGGGTTATTTGGAAATAAGTGTAGATTTTATCCATCTTGCTCTGAATATACTAAACAAGCTATTGACAAATATGGTATAATTAAAGGGATTTTCAAAGGAATTAGAAGAATTTTAAAATGTAATCCATTTCACCGTGGAGGCGTAGATTTTTTGGAATAGAATAGGAGAAGATATATGATAGATTTTATAGCATCATTGTTAGGTGAAGTAATTCGTTTTATTTATAATTTAGTTGGTGAAAATTATGGTTTATCTATAATATTATTTACAATATTAACCAAATTAATATTGTTTCCAATAAACTATAAGCAGTCTAAGGCAATGAAAGATATGCAAAAGCTGGCACCTTTACAAGAAGAAATAAAACAAAAATATAAAGGAAATAAAGAAAAGCAGGCAGAAGAATTAGCTAAGGCTTATGAACAATATAAAATAAATCCTATGGCTGGATGTTTACCTTTGTTAATTCAAATACCTATAATTTTAGCAATGTTTTATATAGTAAAACAACCATTGACATATATATTACAAGTTCCAGAAGAACAAGTAATAGAGTATGCTCAAGAATATTTAGCAAAAGAAGATGTATCAGAAAGAGAAGCTAGAAATGTTGAAATAAATATTGCGTCTGAAAAAGAATTAATGGATATGAAATTTTGGAATATAAATTTCGGAGATATACCTTCAGAATCAATAAAAACAGACAAAGAGTATAAAACAAGCAAGTGGACGCTTGTAATACCAATACTTAGTATTTTATTATCTTGGCTACAAAGCAAAATTTCTGCTAAAAATAGTAAGATGACAGAAGAACAAATTCAGCAACAAAAATCAATGAATTTAATGATGCCTTTCTTATCAGGATATATTGCTTACGTAATGCCGATTGCGTTAGGAGTATATTGGTTGTTAGGAAGCGTGTTGGGAATTGTTTCTCAACTTGTTATAGAAAAATTATTAAATAAAAATATTGATGAAAAAGCTTTATTAAAAGAAAAAAATTAAGCAAAAGGAGTGAAATTTAATATGAAAAGAGTCACAGAACAATATGGAAAAACAGTTGAAGAAGCAATAAGAAAAGGATTAGAAGAATTAAAGGTTTCTAGGGATGAAGTTAAAATAGAAGTTATAGATGAACCATCAACAGGCCTTTTGGGGATGTTATCTAGTAAAATGGCTAAGGTTAAATTGACTGTAGAAAAAAAACTAGATGCAGAAGTAGCAAATAATACAATTGTTAGAGTTAAAGAAATAGTGAGCGAAATATTTAGAATAGCAAATGACGATTCAACTTTTGAACTAAAAGAAGAAAATAATAGAGTAATTTTGAAAGTAGATTCTGGTAAAAGTGCTCATTTAATTGGATATAAAGGGAAAACCATAGAAGCATTTCAATCAGTAATAAACTCAATATTGCAAAAAGACACAGAAGATTGTGAAAAGATATTTGTAGAAGTAAATGATTATAAAGAAAAGAAAGAAGAAAGATTAAAAGAATTAGCAAGAAGAATGGCTAAGAATGCTGAAAAATATAGAAAAGATATAAAGTTAGAACCTATGTCAGCATATGAAAGAATGATTATACATACAGAACTTGCTAATAGTGATAAGGTTACTACTGAAAGCATAGGACAAGAACCAAGAAGAAGAGTAATGATAAAATTAAAAAGATAAATAAAAAGTCAGCTTAATTAAAAGCTGACTTAAAAAAGGGGAGAAAGCAAAGTTATGTCAACAGATACAATTGTGGCTATAAGTACTGGTGGTACTAATAGTGGTATAAATATTATAAGAATAAGTGGAGAAGAAGCTAAAGTAATAATATCAAAAATATTTAATAATAGCGAAAAATTGTCTCATCAAAAAATTATTTATGGTAAAATAATAGATCCTGAGACAACAGAAACATTAGACGAAGTTTTAGTTTCTTGCTTTGTTGCGCCCAATAGTTATACAGGAGAGGATGTTTTTGAGATAAATACTCACGGTGGAAGAAGAGTGACTCTTGACGTTTTAAATTTAGTTATTAAAAATGGAGCTAGAATTGCAGAAGCTGGAGAATTTTCAAAAAGAGCATTCCTGAATGGCAAAATGGATTTATCGAAAGCAGAAGCTGTAATTGATTTGATCAATTCTAAAACTAAAGTACAAAAGCAAATTGCTGTTAATCAACTTGAAGGAGGATTATCTGAAAAAGTAAAAAATATACGCAATGCTCTTATTGAACTTATAGCTCAAATAGAGGTTAATATTGATTATCCGGAGTACGATTATGAAGAACTATCTAAAAACGCTTTAAAATTGATTTTAGAACGTCAAAAAGATAATATTTATGCTTTGATAAGAAGCAGGGATGAAGGTAAGTTTATTAAAGACGGAATAGATTTAGCTATAGTTGGAGGAACTAATTCTGGGAAATCATCTTTACTTAATCAATTAGCGAATGAGGAGAGAGCTATTGTTACAGATATAGAAGGAACGACTAGAGATATAATTGAAGAAAGTTTAGTCATAGGAAATTTGTTAGTAAATGTTTCGGATACAGCAGGTATTAGAGAAACAGAAGATATAGTTGAATCAATAGGTATAAAAAAGAGTTTGGAAATTATAGAGAAAGTTGACTTAATAATATATATGATTGATTCTACTAAAGGAATAAAAGAAAAAGACGAAGAAATAATAAATGAAATAATTGAAAAAAAGATTCCAGTAATAATTTGCGTAAATAAGATAGACATTTCACGTGAAATGGTTTTGAGTATAATAGAAAATTTGCCTAAAGACGCGTTAAAAGTAGGAATATCTGCGAAAACAGGAGAAGGCATAGAAAAATTAAAAAATGCGATACAAGATAAGTTTGATACAACCGCATTTGATAATAAGCAAGATAAAATAATAGTAAACGAAAGACATAAAAGCAATTTAGAGATAGCATTACAGCATTTAAATAAAGCGATTGAATGCGTTGAAAGAGAAGAAAGTATAGATATTTCTGCTATTGAAATATCTGAAACAATATCCGAATTAGGAAAAATAACAGGAGAAATAACATCTGAAGATATTGTAAATAAAATATTTGAAAAATTTTGTTTAGGGAAGTAGATAATATGATTGAATATAAGGATAAAGATTATGAAGTTATAGTAATAGGAGGAGGACATGCAGGAATAGAAGCTGCATTAGCTGCCGCGCGTCTTGGAAAAGAAACAGCAATGTTTGTAATGAATTTAGATTCTGTAGCTAATATGCCATGTAATCCAAGTATTGGAGGAACTTCTAAAGGTCATTTGGTAAGAGAAATTGATGCTTTAGGGGGACAAATGGGAATATCTGCAGATACTTGTTTTATTCAATCTAAGATGTTAAATGTATCGAAAGGTCCTGCGGTTCATTCTCTAAGAGCACAAATAGATAGGAAAAAATATAATATGTACATGAAGAATGTTCTTGAGAATCAAGAGCATCTTGATGTTATTCAAAGTGAAGTAATTGAAATAATTGCAGATAATAAACAAATAACAGGAGTAAAAACAAAAACAGGAGCTATTTTTGGAACAAAAACAGTTGTTGTTGCCACAGGAACTTATTTAAAAGGTAAAGTTATAATAGGTGAAGTGTCTTATGAAAGTGGCCCGGATGGCGTATTCCCAGCGAATGAACTATCTAATAGTTTAATTAATTTGGGAATTGAACTTAGAAGATTCAAGACAGGAACTCCAGCAAGAATAAATATAAAAACGTTAGATTTAAGTAAAATGGAAGTTCAAAAAGGGGATAGCGAGGTAACTCCGTTTTCTTTTTCCAACGAAGACAACGAAGAACTTCAAAAAGTTGAGCAAATAGATTGTTACTTAACATATACTAACGAAGATACACATAAAGAAATAATGGATAATATAGACCGTTCTCCGTTATTTAATGGAAGCATTGAGAGTGTAGGACCTAGATACTGCCCTTCTATAGAAGATAAGGTAATGAGATTTAGAGACAAAGAAAGACATCAAATATTTATAGAACCTATGGGAAAAGATACAGGCGAGATGTATATACAAGGGATGTCTTCATCTTTGCCAGAAGAAATTCAGAAAAAATTATATAAAACAGTAGAAGGAATGGAAGACTGTAGATTTATGAGAAGCGCTTATGCTATAGAATATGATGCAATAGATTCTACAAATTTAACTTTAGGATTAAAATATAAAGATTATACAGGACTATATTTTGCGGGTCAAATAAATGGTAGCTCAGGCTATGAAGAAGCTGCAGCACAAGGACTTATAGCAGGTATAAATGCAGCTAGAAGTTTAGAGAATTTACCAGAGTTTACATTAGATAGATCTGAAGCGTATATTGGAGTTTTAATAGATGATTTAGTTACAAAAGGCACTAATGAACCATATAGAATGATGACATCTCGTGCAGAATACAGACTAATGTTAAGACAAGATAATGCAGATTTAAGATTAACTGAAAAGGGTTATGATATAGGATTAATAAGCGAGGAAAGATTTTCTAAGTATTTAGCTAAAAAAGAAAGCATTAAGAATGAGTTAGAGAGAATAAAAACAGTTAAAGTTAAAGCAGATGATAAAACTAACGATATTTTAAGAGCAAATGGTTCTCAAGAAATAACTAGAGGAACTAATTTAAACGAATTATTAAAAAGGACAGAACTTTCTTATGAGATTTTAGCACCGTTGGATGAAGAAAGACCAGAATTAAGTAAGGCTGTAAAGGAACAAGTAGATATTCAAATTAAATATGAGGGATATATTAAATTACAGCAAGAACAAATAAATAGATTTAAAAAGCTTGAGGAAAAGAAAATACCTGAAGATTTAGAATATAATAAAATTAGTGGGCTAAGCTTAGAAGCAAGACAAAAATTAACTAAACAGCAACCTATAAATGTAGGTCAAGCTTCTAGAATATCTGGGGTATCTCCAGCAGACATATCAGTGCTATTAATAGCAATTACACAGTTTTTAAAGAGTAATAAAAAGGGGTAACATTTCACATGAAATTATCTAAAGATGAATTTATAAATAAATTAAAAGAAGAACTATTAAGAATAGATTTAGTTATTTCTGAAGAGCAATTAATCCAATTATATGAATATAAAGAGCTGCTAGTAAGTTGGAATGATAAAATAAATCTTACTGCTATAACAGATGATGAAGAAATTATAAAAAAGCATATTGTGGATAGTGCATACGCTTTAAATCATATAAATAGTGAAAGCAAAGTTATAGATGTAGGAACTGGTGCAGGTATTCCTGGAATGATATTAGCAATATGTAATAAAACAATTAAAGTAACGTTACTAGATGCTTTGCAAAAAAGAACTATATTCCTTCAAGAAGTAGTAAATACTTTGAAATTAGAGAATGTAGATGTTGTTCATGGTAGGGCAGAAGAGATTGCTAGAAAAGAAGAGTTTAGGGATAAGTATGATGTTGTTATAAGTAGAGCAGTAGCTAGACTTAATGTATTGATGGAACTTACAGCGCCTTTTGCTAAAATTAAAGGTAGTTGTATGTATATGAAAGCAGGAAAGACCGAGGAAGAGATTTCTGAAGTTAATAAATCAATGAAGGAATTAGAAGTTAGATATAAAAAAACGTATGAGTATTGTATTGAATTAAATAATGAAGAAAGTTTAGCTCATACAATAATAGAGTTTACTAAACAAAATAAAACAAAAGAAAAATATCCTAGACAATTTGCAAAAATTAAAAAGAATCCATTATAGAATAAATAAAAAAGAACAAATCATAAAAAAAATGATTTTGCTCTTTTTTTTTGCAGATAAATGTAATATAATACATGAAGAGGTGAAATGTGTGGCTAAAACAATAGCGATAGTAAATCAAAAAGGCGGTGTAGGAAAGACTACTACAGCAATAAATTTGAGTACTTGTGTTGCAGAAAGAGGAAAAAAAGTATTATTAATAGATATAGATCCGCAAGGGAATGCGACAAGTGGACTTAGTGTTTCTAATGTAGGAGATAAATCAGTTTATGATGTATTGATAGCTGAGGCTACAATGCAATCAGTAATAAAACCAACAATGGTAAAGAATTTATATATATGTCCATCAAATATTAATCTTGCAGGAGCAGAAGTTGAATTGGTTCCGCTTGCGGCTAGAGAGCATAGATTAAAAATGGCAATAAATAATTTAGAGCAAAAGTTTGATTATATATTTATAGATTGTCCACCATCTTTGGGATTAATAACATTGAATGCGTTTGCCGCTGCAAACAGTGTATTAGTACCCATTCAATGCGAGTATTATGCTTTAGAAGGGTTAGGACAATTGATAAATACAATTAAGTTAGTTCAACAGGGATTGAATCCTGAACTTGAGATTGAAGGAGTGGTTTTAACTATGTACGATAGTAGAACAAAATTATCTTCTCAAGTTGCAGAAGAAGTAAAAAAATATTTTACAAACAAAGTGTTTGATACGGTTATTCCTAGAAATATACGCTTAAGTGAAGCTCCTAGTCATGGATTACCAATAACGGTATATGATCCATTGTCTAAAGGGGCAAGAACATATAAAAAGTTAGCTAAGGAATTGATAAAGAACAATAGTTAGGAGGTTAAATTATGTCAACAAAAGGTCTTGGAAGAGGTCTTAATGCGTTTTTTGATAATGCACAAGAGGTGAAAGAAGTTGCTACTGCCAAAAAAGATACAATATTAGAAAAAGTAGTAGAATTAAAAATGGCTGATGTAGAACCAATGTTAAATCAGCCAAGAAAAAAATTTGATAAATCAAAATTAGATGAGTTATCTGAAAGCATAAAAGAACATGGTGTTATTCAACCTATTCTTGTTGTTAAGGATAGCAGTGGATATAAAATAGTAGCTGGCGAAAGAAGATGGAGAGCATCTAAATTAGCTGGGAAAACAACAATACCAGCTATAGTAAAAGATTATACTGATGGTAAGAAAAAACAAGTGGCATTAATAGAAAATATACAAAGAGAAGATTTAAACATAATGGAAATAGCGCATGCCTTAAAAGAGCTTATGGATATGGAAGAATATAATGTCGCAGATGTAGCTAAAGTAACAGCCAAAAGCCCATCTACAGTATCAAATATATTAAGACTTTTAAAACTTTCTAATCCTGTTCAAGAATTAGTTTTAGATGGAAAACTTGTAGAAGGACAAGCTAGAGCACTGCTTACAATCGAAAATCAAGAAGAACAGTTAAAGCTTGCTAATAAAATAATAGAGAAAAAGCTAACTGTAAGAGAAGTAGAAAAATTAATATATGATGATAATAAATATATCGTTAAAAAGAAAAAAACAGTTAATAAAAATTCAATCAATGTGAAAATAGAAGAAAAGCTTAGTGAATTTTTTGGTATGAAAGTAAAAATAGATCAATCAAAAAGCTCCCCAAGATTAGTAATTGAATACTATAATAATGATGGATTAGCTAATTTATTAGAAAAATTAAATATAGAATTATAGGAGAAAAATAGCGTGGATAGTATAGTAGCAATAGTGAGTATTTGCTTATGTTTAATAAATTTAGTTGTGTTATATATATACACAAGTAAGGTTAAAAAATATCAAAAAATGTATGAAGATACATTATCTAAATTTAATAACACTGCAAATGTACAGGATAAGTTCTGTGAATTATTTGCAAGATTAGCAGAAACAGAAGAATTTTGTGAAGAAACAAAAAAATTCTGTGAGAAAGTTTTAGGTAATTTAGAGAATACGATTAAGAAGGTAGGGCTTATTAAATATAATGCATATGATGATAAAGATAACAAATTAAGCTTTGCATTAGCACTATTAGATGATAAAAATAATGGGTTAATGTTAAACTATGTATATTCTTCGCATGGTTCTAATTTGTATTTAAAGCAAATAGAAGAAGCAAAAATTACTGAAAGAATTTCACAAGAAGAAGCTAATGCCTTAGAATTAGCTATGAATCAAAGGTCAGACAAAAAAATAAAAGCTCCTAAATTAAATAAAGTAAAAACAAAAAGTGCGCCAAGAACTAGAAATTATAAAAAATAAAAAAAATATATTGACAAATAAAAAATATTTGGTATAATTTACTATGTACTTGCGTGGAGGAGTGTCCGAGTGGTTTAAGGAGTTAGTCTTGAAAACTAATGATGTCGAAAGGCACCGTGGGTTCGAATCCTACCTCCTCCGCCAAACAAACACAAGAAGTCGCCAAGACTTCTTTTTTATATTTGGAGAGTTACCCAAGAGGCCGAAGGGGACTGTTTGCTAAACAGTTAGTGTCCGTTTAGGGCAGCGAGGGTTCGAATCCCTCACTCTCCGCCAAATAACATTATCGATAGATAGTGTTATTTTTTTGTCTGCAAGAAGCTATAATATAATCAATTGACTTTTATGTCAATTGGTGATAAAATAAATGCGTTAAATAAATTTAATAAGTTGAAAATTCAACTTAGGAAAGGATTATAAAATGAATAAGAGACGGATATTCTGTATTGTCATAGCTCTTATATTGGTACTTATTACTTCGTATTTTCTTGCGATAAGTGTCAATGCCTTGTGGGCTAAAAAGAATCAGATTCCTATACCTATGGTACAAAAAGATATCTATGTTTATGATGAAGATAATATTATAGATAAAGATATTGAAAAGTATGTAAATGCTCTTTTAGTACAGTTAGAAGAAAAGACTGGAGCTGAAATTGCAGTTATTACTGTTACTAGCCTATTAGGTATGGAAATAGAAGATTATTCGTATGAATTAGCTAATACTTTAGGAATAGGTAAAGCTGAGGATGATAATGGAGTTTTGCTATTAATTTCTAAAGCAGATAATAGAGTACGGTTAGAGATAGGAAAAGGATTGGAAGGGTGTTTGCCTGATTCAAAATGTGGAAGAATATTGGATGATTTTTTTGTTCCATATAGAGAAAAAGATGAATATTCTGAAGGTACTAAGAAAACCATTGAAGCTGTAGTTTCGGTTATAGCGAAAGAGTATGATGCCGTAATAGGGGAGATAGACAGTTCTATAGCGACAGAAATAGAAGAAAAACAGAAAAAAGAGGAGGAAGCTTCTGCCAAGGTAATTATAATTATAGTGATAATTATAATATGTGCTATTGCTTTTGACGTTATCTTTTTAGATGGAGTTTTCTTATCTGCTATATTTTCTGGTTCTTCTTCGGGAAGTTCAAGTGGTGGCTTTGGCGGTGGAAGCTTCGGTGGTGGAAGTTTTGGCGGCGGCGGAGCATCAAGATAACATTTTTATAAAATAATACTTGGAGGAAATTTACTATGAAAAAGTCTAATGTTGTTTTGATTGTAATTATTGCAATCGTAGTTATAGTTGCGCTTTGGTGCGTGGCTACCAGAAACAGCTTGGTTTCTATGGAAGAAGAAGTTAATCTTAAAGCTTCTCAGATTGAAACTCAGCTTCAGCGTAGAAGCGATTTGATTCCTAATTTTGTAGCAACAGTAAAGGGTTATGCAGCCCATGAGGAAGAAGTTTATACTGCAATTGCTGATGCAAGATCTAAGTTATCTGGCGCTATAGAAGATGATGATATGGGAGCTATTAATGAAGCTAATTCAGAACTTGATTCTGCGCTTGGTAGACTCCTTATGGTGGTAGAAAATTATCCGGAGCTCAAGGCAAATGAGAATTTTATTGCGCTTCAGGATGAACTTGCTGGAACAGAAAACAGAATAAATAAAGCAAGACAGGATTATAATGAAGTTGTTGCTTCATATAATAAGGCTATTAAAAAGTTCCCTCAAAACATTATAGCTAATATGTCTGGCTTTGAAGCAGCAGACTATTTTGAAGCATCAGAAGGAGCAGAAAAGGTTCCTACGGTAGAATTTTAAAATAAGTCTTATAGAATAAAATATTCAAATAAGGCATTAAACAAAAAGGAGTAGATAATTATATATTATCTACTCCTTTTATATAGATAACAGCAACATTGCTACAGTTTACATAAGTTGACAAAATAAAATAAAAATGATATACTAATAAAGTAGTTAATAGTATGATTGGTTATAAATATAGCTAATAAAAATTATTGTTTAAGAAGGAGAAATAATATAAGTTATATAATAAATAATCATATTATTCGCATGAAAATTAAAAGATAGGAGATATATTACTTGAATTTTAAAAACATTTTTTTCAAGAGAAACTCAGAACTTAAAGTTTGGGATACATCTTATATTAGATCCGAGCACTGTAATTTCGAAGAAGCAGATGAAAATATAGTTATTTTGAGATCTGTTTTTGAACAGTTGGCTTTTCAAACAAGAGGGGGAAATAGATATACAAAAACTTTTTTGTCTATGATTGCAACTGATAAAATAAAACCAAGAATGGAATGTAAAGTTTATCTTCCTAAGGATATTCCCCCTTATGAAGACAAGGCTGATTTTGAAATATTGGAGTATGCGAAACAACATAAGAAAGCAGTTGTATATACTTGTGACAGAGGCTTAGCGGCCAGATGCAAACAAAACAATATAAAGTGTGAATATTTTCAAAAACAGCAGGATGGCTCAAAGAAAAACATTCCTTTTTTATATGATAACCAAAGAAATGAACTAAAGATATATAGTAGAGCGGTTTACGTTTTTGATGAGAATAGTAGATTGGTAAATCCAAACGAAAAAGGAGAAATTTTGTGCAAAGATAACTATATTATAGCTTTTAGAAATAAATCATATATTATAAAAGAAAGAGAACTTAAAGCGGTATAGTAAAGTAACGGGAGTAATATCCCGTTACTTTTTGTTGCAAATAAATAAAAACAATGTTAGAATAAAAGAGAAATGTGGTATTCGAAAGGGAAATAAGAAATGAAAGAGAGTTATTTATTAGAATATATTAATGAAAATGATTTTAGGAAAAAAGAAAGAAGTCTAAAAAAGTATAATATGTTAGCGTTTAAAAAATTGTATTTTGAATATTACCCTAAATTGAGAGAAGGAGATTTTGTTGGAGTATTAATAGAAAATGATACAAATAAATATATATTGGATTTACCAACAGATGCTATGTTTATAAAGGTACACGGTAAAATACAAGTACATTATACTGTAGATAAAAACAATAAAATTGTTTTGCTAGAAAATATTACACCGGAAGATATTTTACTAGAAGGACATGCTAATGAGTTAAGGACGTATAAAGGTGTGATGATATCAAAAGCTCACGCAGAGAAAGATATGTTTAAAATAAATTTATTAAACATGTTGAATAAATAAACAAGAAAAAATATTCTTTTTATCATCTTTAATAGGAAGAATTTCTTTGCATTTTTTAGAACCTTATGCGGCAAGTAAATTTGCAATAGAAGGATTTGCTTCTGCATTAAGAGATGAAATGAAGATATTAAACAAATTAACTGGAACAAATATTCAAATTGGTATAATAGAGTCAGGTTCTTACGCTACAGGATTCAATATGGAAACTGGAAATAAAAATATGTAAAAGTAGTAGAAACAAAATGATTAAATTTTAGATGTTTTGCTCCTTTACATCAAGCTTTCTTTCTTCAATTGTTAAGAATTATGGGAAATTAATAAAAAATAATAACAAAATTAAAGGACAAGGCATAGTATATAGAGGATGAAGTCATCCAGAAAGAAAGGTATAAAATGAATAAGTATAAAAATAATTGTTGTTGTGAATGCAATAAAAAGTGGGAGGAAAAAAGACCTACTTTTCATAATTGTGGATGCCAACATGAAGAGTATGAAAAAAAACAATCTTGTTGTGAGTTAAATTGCTGGTTTGAAGGTGGAAATAACGATTACCAAGAAAATCAATGCGGTTGCGGGTACAATAATTATTATACACAAGGATACTAAAAAAGAAGGACTTTTAAGTCCTTCTTTTTTAGGCTAAGCAAGTATAAAACGTGTTATCAAATAGTCTATAATTACTACAACAATTAAAGCATACCAAGAAACACAGACATATCCAAATATAGCTAGGAAAAGCATCCAAAAATTACTGAATATGGCTACAATTATGCTGACTAATAAAATTACTGCTATAAAAGTATAGAAGTAGATTACAAAAAATTCAGCAAATTTCTTGGCGTGTAGAATGTGAGAAGCAATACAGCCGATTAATGCTGCAGAAATAGGAACAAGTAGGCCGTTATGTTTGGATATAATTTGTGTAAATGAAAGTTCTGCTGCTGTGAGGTCTTTAAAGAAAGTTTGCCATTGTTGGAATCCAACAACGATATATCCAAAAACAAATAGAATGCCAAGAATTCCAAAAAACAGTGGAGCATCAGAACCTCCCGAAGAATTTGGCTTTGACTCATTAGGTTTCTGAGGAGCAAGTTTAATGGGTTCTTTTGGATAGTTGCTCTGAGGTTTGGTACTTTCGTTCAGTGGTTTCTTTAATACGAATTCTCTTTGAAATTTTTCTTCATTATCGCATTTGTATTGCCGAGGTTCAGAATGAGCATTGTTTGTCTGTTTTTGATTATTGGAACTTTGATGAAAATAAGCTATGCAACAAGCAAGAGCTTCTTCGCTATCTCCATCAAACATATAATGTTTGTTTAGTAGAGGGGAAAATATTGTGTTGGAATTAAGCTTATTAAAATATCTGGCTGAATAATAATAACCAAAATTTTCAACTGTAGATCCAATTTCGTCTCCTTTTACAGAATAAACAACATTATTTTTAAATTTGCCAATAAGCTTCCCGTTAGAGTCAAAAATGCTTGATACAGAACAGTATGCTAGTTTTGTTTTACCTGATTCGAGGTTTAAATATACTGTACTCATACAATTCTCCTTTTAAATTTAATTAGATACTAAGTAAACATAATATAATTATACCACCAAATACTATAAAGTCAACCAAAAATAACTAACAAGTAAACATAAGAACAAAAAAGTCACTAATTGAGTAAAACTTTATGAAATTGCTCATACTATTGACAATACTAGGCCTTTGTGATAATATTCTTGTGAAAATATGAGGTAAAAAACATGCGAATAATATTTATTTGTACTGGAAATATCTGTAGAAGTCCCATGGCAATGGCATATTTAAGAAAAAAAGTTGAAGATAATAAACTTAAGAGTAAGATAGAAGTGTTGTCTGCTGGAATTAATGCTGTTGATGGTGACGAAGCGACAGAATACGCTAAGCAAGTCATGTATAATATGGGTATTGATTTAACATATCATAGAGCGACAAATGTTAAAGATATAGATATTAAAAATGCAGATTATATTATAGCCATGACGCTTGAACATAAAGATAAAATAGTTCAATTTTTTCCACAAGTAAAAGATAGGGTGTACTTGCTAAAAGAATTTTCTCAGAACAAGGACTATTTAAATGTAGATGATCCTTGGGGACTTAATTTACATGTATATGAACATTGTGCAAGAGAAATTGTGGAATGTGTGGATAAATTTTATGAAGAAATAATTCAAAGAGTTGATAACTTCAGGAGATAAAATATGGAAAATATAATTTATATAATTATTTTAGGAATTTCTTTTATAGTTAGTTATTTGATGGTACCTATATCCATAAAAATAGCTAATAAATTAGGAATAATAGATAATCCTAAAGCAGATGATAGAAGAGTTCACAAACAGCCCATTCCAAGAGCAGGAGGAATAGCTATAGTAACTTCTATGATGTTTACTTTGTTAGTTTATTTTATAATTACATTATTTAATGGAGAGATAATTGATAATAGATATATAGGTTATGTACTTGGAGCAATACTTATTATTGGAATGGGATTTGTAGATGACTTGAAGTCATTAAAACCTTTATATAAGTTTTTGTTTCAATTAATAGCTGGAATGATAATTTACGTATTTGGAATAAGTATAGCAGGTATAAAAATACCGTTTATATATCCAGAAATGATAGATTTTGGAATTTGGTCTTTCCCAGTAACGTTAATTTGGGTTTTAGGAATTACTAATGCTGTTAATTTAATAGATGGGTTAGATGGTTTGGCTGCTGGCATTTCGGCAATTGCGAGTATTTCTCTTTTGATGATATTTGCAATAAATGGAGCGACAACAGAAGCTGTTATAATAGCAATATCTTTAGTAGGCGCTACAGTAGGTTTCTTGCCATATAACTTTAATCCAGCAAAAACTTTTATGGGAGATACTGGCTCAAACTTTTTGGGATACACATTAGCAACAATTTCAATAATGGGAATGGCAAAAGGATATACAGTGTTAGCAATAGTTGCTCCTTTAATAGTTGTTGGAGTACCAGTATTTGATATGTTATTTGCTATAGTAAGAAGACTTGCAAAACATCAAAAAATAACAACTCCAGACAAAGGACATATACATCACAGATTGCTAAAGCATGGATTTTCACAAAAACAAGCCGTTATTATTTTATATACAATAACTAGTATATTAGGAGTAATAGCAGTTACTTTGGTTTCAGGAAAGGTAAAGCAAGGAATTATTTGTGCAATAATAATAGCTTTGATTTGGTGTATAGGATACATAGTTACAAATGCGAGGCACAGAAAACATTCAATGATTAGTAATACAACAATTTCGGAGAATGAAAATAAAAAAGAAGAATAACAATAAAAAAATAAATATATAATGTTTAAGGAGGATTAATATGAATTTAAAAGAAGAACTTATGAAAGCATTGAAGGAAGCAATGCAAAATAAAGACGTATTAAAAAAAGATACAATTACAATGCTAAGAGCAGCTATATTACAAGTTGAGAAAGATACTCAAAAAGAGTTAACACAAACAGATATGGATGTAATAGTAGCAAAAGAAATTAAAAAAAGGCAAGAATCAATTCCAGATTATGAAAAAGGTGGAAGACAAGATTTAGTAGATAAATTAAAAAGAGAAATAGAAATTTTAAGCGTATATGTTCCAAAGCAACTTACAGAGGAAGAAATTAGAGCTTTAGTAGAAGTTGCTATAAAGGAGACTGGTGCTGCTGGTCCAAGAGATATGGGAAAAGTTATGGGTGCGTTAAAAGAAAAGACAGCTGGTAAAGCGGATGGAAGACTTGTAAGCGAAATAGTAAAAGAAAAATTAAATAATATATAAAGGAGCAAAACATGAAAAATGTATTATGCGTAAATGAAAAAAAGTTTAAGAGCGTTTTTGTTAGTTTAAATTTATTAGCATATTTAGATGCTAAGGATATAAGCAAGAACGCTCTTCTTGCTAACGTATTAAAAAGCGGGAATAAAAAATATACAACAAAGAGAGCCTTGAAGCTAAAACTAGCTGATTTGTATGATGCATCAGCAGATATACAGGTTGAAAAATTTAGTAATTATTTATCTTTGAAAGTAGCATTTGAATTTATAAATGCTTCAGTTATAGAGAAAATAAAAGAAGAGAATATTATTGATTTCATAATAAATTATATAGGCAATCCTTGTATAGAGGATAACCAATTTAATGAGGATATAGTTGAGAGAGAAAAGAAAAAATTAATTGAAAAAATTAATGAAGAAAAAGACAATAAAAGAAGTTATGCTTTATCTAAACTAGAAAAAATAATGTTTAAAAATGATGCGTATGGAGTATCTGTTCTAGGAGATGAAGAGGAATTAATTAATTTAACGGCAAAAGAATTATATAAATTTTATATGAATGTAATAACTAATTCTAAAATAGTAATACAAGTTGTAGGAAATTTAGATGGGTACGAAAATCTAGCAGATAATCTAAATAAAGAATTATCTAATAAATTTAATAATATATCTAGTTTAGAAATAAAACCTAGCATTTGTTTGAATGAAAGAAAAGGAATAATGGAAGAAATAGAAAACCAACAAATAAGTCAAAGCATAGTAACCGTTGGAGCTAGATTTATAGATATAAAGAAAGAAGAAACTTATGCAGCAATGGTTTATGCTCAAATATTAGGTGGAAATCCAGCCTCTTTAATGTTTCAAAATGTAAGAGAAAAAGCTAGCTTGGCATATTTTGCAAAAGCAATGTATAATAGACAAAAAGAAGTAATATATGCTTTTGCTGGTATAGAGCCAGATAAATATGAAAAGGCTAAGGAGTTAATAGTACAACAATTTGAGTTAATGAAAAAAGGAGATTTTGCAGAAATTCAATTTACAGCGTCTAAAGACACTTTAATATCATCATATAAGGAAGCTTATGATGATAAGATTGCAATAGCTAAAATGAAACTAGCCAATGAACTATATTTTGGAGAAGACATAGACATAGAAGAAATTTTACAAAATATACAAAAAGTAACTATTCAAGATGTTATTAATATAGCAAACAAAGTAAATGTGGATACTATATATTGTTTGGGAGGTGTGCGTAGTGAGTGAAATGCAAGTTGAAATAAATACAAAAAATGAGGATAAAGTTTTTAAAACAGTGTTGTCCGACGGACTTAAGGTATATATTTGCCCTAAAAAAGGCTTTTCAAAAAAAATAGGAATGTATGGAACTCATTATGGTTCTATTGATACAACGTTTTTTGATGTTGTAGATGGAAAGAAAAGAACAGTTCCAGAAGGAATTGCTCACTTTTTAGAACATAAACTTTTTGAACAAGAAGACGGAAACGCATTAGATTTGTTTGCTCAAAAAGGAGTTAGTTCAAATGCGTATACTTCTTTTGACCATACAGTATATTTCTTTGAAACAGATAGTAAATTTGAAGAGTGTGTAAAAACATTATTTGATTTTATTACAAAACCATATTTTACAGATGAGAACGTTGAAAAGGAAAAAGGAATTATAGAGCAGGAAATAAAAATGTATGAAGATGCACCTGATGCTGTGGTGTATTATAACGTTTTAAAAGGGATGTATAATAAGTATCCGCTTAATATAGATATTGCAGGGACAGTAGAAAGTGTATATTCAATAACAAAAGAGCATTTATACTCTTGCTATAATACTTTTTATAATCCAGCTAACATGTTTGTTATTATAATAGGCGATGTAAATATAGAAGAAACTTTAGTATTAATAGAAAAAAGTCATAAATCAACTAATACAAGAGCTAGTGTAATTCCTCAAAGATATTATGATGCAGAAGAAGATAAAATAGCCATAAAAGAAATTAATAATAATTTAGATATATATATGCCAAGTGTATGTATTGGATATAAAATGGGAAAGAAGAATGGAAAAGAAAATATAAGAAATGCAGTTATATGTGAAATTATTGAAAAATGTTGCTTTGGTAATTTATCCGAGTTTTATGAAGAATTATACAATAAAGGATATATTACAACGCCTATGTATTTATCTTATGAATCTGGCGTGGATTTTTCACATAATATAATTTCTTTTAACTCTTTAAAATATAAGGAATGCGAAGAAATCCTTTTCGAATATATAAATAAATTAAAACAAAATGGCATTAGTAAAGATATTTTTGATATAGTAAAAAACAAAATAATTGGAGAAATCGTTTTCAGCAGTGAAGAATTAATGCATGTATCTAGAGATATAATTGACAGTATTATAGAAAACACAGATGTATTTGAAAAAGCAAATATGCTAGATAGTATAACAATTAATGATGTTAATGAATATATTAAGAAAAACTTTAACGAGGAATTTATGGCAATATCTAGAGTTTTGCCTAAAAATTAATAAGTAAAATAAACATATAAGTAAAATTATATGTTTATTTTTTGCTTTAAAATTCGAGTTGAAAAAACTAGTATACTGTGATAAAATAAACATGAAATGATGGTGAGAAATATGTATAGAAATACATTTGTTGAAGTAGACACTTCTGTTATGCAAAATAATGTAAAAAATATCATAAAAAAATATAACGAATATGAATGGTATATAGGTGTTGTAAAGGGCAATGCTTATGGTCATGGAATGGAAATAGTAAAATATATTACAAAAGCAGGTATAAACTACTTGGCCGTTTCTTCTCTAGAAGAAGCTGTTGAAGTAAGAAAATATGATAAGAAAACTCCAGTACTTTGTTTAGAACCAATACAAACAAAGTATATTAATGAGTGCGTGAAAAATAATGTGACAATGACTATTCATTCATACGAATATTATAAAGAGCTGATTAATTTGAAATTAGATGATAAAATAAAAGTGCATTTAAAATTAGATACTGGAATGAATAGATTAGGCGTAACTAAAGAACAAGAGGTAACAGAGATTGTTAAAACGCTTTTAGGACAAGATAATATCGAATTAGAAGGTATATATAGCCATTTAGGTACTACTGGTGTATACGACAAGGAATGGGATAACCAGGTTAGTAAATTTGAAAAATTGACGCAAGGAATTGATTTAAATAAGATAAAAATTGTTCATATTGCTAGAGGAATTAGTATAATAAATCATGGAAAAATTAAGAATACTAATGGCGTTAGACTAGGAATTACAATGTATGGATATACTAATAGCTTTTTGCCCAATAATAAAGGATTAAAGAATAAATTAAGAAATCTTAAAGTAGAAATGCTTAAGAAGAAACTAAATATATCACCAACTGTTGTTGATAATAATCCAGATGTTGTGCCCGCTTTTAAACTAAAAAGTGAAGTAATACAAATAAAAGATGTTAAAAAAGGTGAATGTGTAGGGTATGGAGCAATGTATAGAGCGCCAGAGGATATCAAAGTCGCTGTTTTACCAATTGGTTATGCAGATGGTTTAGATATAAGAAATACAGGAAGAGATATAGAGATAAACGGGAATCTTTATCCAATAATAGGAACCGTTAATATGGGAATGATAACAGTGAAAGTGAATGAAAAAGTAAAAGTAGGAGATATAGCAAATATTATTGGTGGTAAGGTGGATGCTAAATACATCGCAGATTATTTAAAAGTAACAAGATATGTTTTAGTTACAAGCGTTGCTAAAGACATCCCTAGAGTGTATATAAAAAGCGAGGAATAAAAATGAAAAAAGAAGTAGAGTTTGAAGTAGTAATAGTTGGATCAGATATAAACGCATATTATATGGCAAGAAATTTTCACGAGGAATATGGAGTTAAATCTCATTGGATAGGAAAGGTTAAGATGCCTGCTACAAATTTAAGTTCAATTGGAACAGCTGAATATGTCGAAGATTTGTGGGATAAAGAAGTTTTTAAAAATACTTTAATAAATTATGCAAAACAAAGAGAAGGGAAAAAACTAATTTTAATTGGAACAAACGATTTTTATGTTAGAAATATAATAGAAAATAAAGATGAGTTAGAAAAATATTATTTATTTAATTGTATATCTGAAGAATTATTTAACAATTTAGCTTTAAAAGATGTTTTTTATACTAAGTATGAAACATATGATATTGATTTTCCGAATACATATATTTTTAATTGTGGAACTGAAAAGGAGTTAGATGAAAATAAGCTAAAAAGTTTAATGTTCCCTATAATAGTAAAGCCTGGTCACAATGTTAACTATTATAAACATGGTTTTCCAGGACAAGCTAAAGTATATAAACTTAATACTAAAGAAGAAGTTGTAGAAACTGTAGATAAAATAAAAAATGCTGGATATACAGATAATTTAATAATACAAGAATATATTCCAGGTGATGATAGTATGCTTTTTGATGCAGTTATATATTGCAATAAAGATTCTAAGGCACAGTTTATTACTTTTGCTCAAATAGGATTGCAAGAACATACACCTACTGGAATAGGTAACTGCACGGTTTTAGTTAATGGATATAATCAATTTGGAAATACAAAAAATATTGTAAATAGATTAAAAAAATTTGCAGAAAAAATAGGATATAAAGGGCCTGGAGAATTTGATTTAAAATATGACGAAAGAGACAAAAAGTTCAAGGTTTTGGAAATTAACCCAAGACAAGGAAGAAGCAGTTATTATCCTACAGCGTGCGGTTTTAATATTGCAAAGTATTTGGTAGACGATTTAATATATAACAAAAACAAGAAGTTTAAATACATAGATACAGAAGTAGCTTTAAGTTTTGTACCAATGCATGTAATTAAAAAATATGTTAAGAATAAAGAATTAAAAAATAAGGTTCTTACTTTAAAGAGACAAAAAAAATTAATAAATCCGTTAGTATATAAAAAAGATATGAATTTTGCAAGAAAAAAATGGCTATTTAAGAGAGATGTCAATTATTGTAGAAAGTATAAAAAGTATTCTTGGTAAAGAAAACTAATAAAAAAATAACTATTAATAAGAAGTTACTCAATAAAATAGAGATTGGCTTGTTTGTTGTGATAGTATTAATAGTTATTTTAATTTTTCTTAATACAATGACATTATCTCGCGAGAAAGCATTAAAAATAGCAGAAGAAGTGTATTTCAAAACAGAACAAGTTATTTCAAAGTTAGATTTATCAACTAATTGGATATCTGTTAGCAATGAATGCATAGATACTGATTTGGGGAGAGCTTGTAAATCTAATCAAAAAGGATTATTAAAATATTCTGAATTAGAGAAGCACATAAAAGAAATGTGTACACAAGACTTTACAAATGAAATACTGAAGAATAAGGAAAACATATTCAAAAATATAGGAGAAAATCTATACGTTGTTCCATTGGAAAGGAGCAAAGATGTTTTTTATGAAGGTGTACAAGAAATTGTGGTAAAAGAAATAAGCGCTAAGGAAATAATTTGTACTATTGTCTGTAATTACTATGTAGAGCTAGGCGAAGAAAAGCTATTTACTATGCCATTTGAATTTGTAATTAAAAAACAAGGATTTACATGGAAAACAGATTTTTTTGAACTTCCATATTAATATTAAAAAATTAGTTCTAAAATACAAGTTTATGAATACATATATTATTAGGTGATATATGTTGAAAAATAAACTTGTATTTTTTTATGCCTTGTTATGTATGTCCATTGTAGTCGCCACCATAATTTTTTTATATAAATGGGACAAGAGTATACAGATATACAATGAAGGAGAGGAGTTAGAAAAAGAAATAGAGCAGATTAAAGAATATTTTTCTATGTTGCCAACAAAGAAAATAAAATTAAAAATAACTGCAACGGGGGAAATTAAAGAAACGAGCATGAATGATTATTTAATAGGAGTTGTGCCTTCAGAAATGTCTCCATTAAGTGAAGTAGAAGCTTTAAAAGCACAAGCTATTGTGGCTAGAACGTATGCATATGAAAAGATGAAAAACAATGGGCACTCTGATTGTGATATTTGCGATAATTATGCACATTGTCAAGCGTATTACGATATACAAAATATTATAAACATTTGGAAAAATAGAGGCTATGATGATTCAGAATGTTTAGAAAAAGTAAAAGAGGCCGTTTATTCAACAGAAAATGTTGTAATAACTTATAATGGAGACTTAATAAAAGCATATTTTCATGCAGATAGTGGAGGGAAAACAGAAGACGTATCTGCAATATGGGGTAAACAAAATATTCCTTATTTAGTTTCTGTAGAAAGCAGAGGTGAAGAAAACCATAAATATTATAAAACAACAGAAAAATTTAGTGTCGCTGAGCTAGAAACTAAATTAAATGCTAATACTAGTAAAGAGTGTAGTATCAAAAATATTACAGATAATTTAATAAAAATAATATCTTATACAAAAAGTGGAAGAGTAGACCAGGTTGATATTGGAGGAATAATATACACCGCTTCCGAATTAAGAGCAGCGCTTGGACTGAAATCTACAAATTTTACGGTGCAATATTCAAACAATGAAGTTGTATTTAATGTAACCGGATATGGCCACGGAGTTGGAATGAGTCAAACTGGTGCAAATTATTATGCTAAAAATGGAATGAACGCAAAGGAAATAATACAGCATTATTATACAGGAGTAGATTTAGCATATTTAAATACGAAAGATTAGGAGGAAAAAATGGGAACAAAAGTTAAAGAAAAAATAGAAAAAGTAGTAGAAATAGTTAATAAGGTAAAAGAAAAAATAGTTAAAAATTTAAACAATAAAAATAATATAAAATTAAATAAGCAAAATATAAAATATTATTCTATATTATTGTTAATGATAGCTGTAGCAATTTTAACAACTTATTTAAACATAATAAATTATGAAAAAGTAAATGAAGAAGAATACACAAAGTATAGTTTAAACATTGAAAAAGATAAAAATACTTTAGATAAACAGGAAGAAATAATTGAAACCATGTCAGCACATGATTTTAAGACTGGCGAGAGCAGCTTGAGTACCGTAAAATATAAAAAAGAAGGGATATGGCCTGTTCAAGGAACAGTAATACAGCCATATTCTATGGATAATGTTATATATTATGAATCCTTAGGAATTTGGAAAGTTCATTCAGGTGTAGATATATCAAGCTTTTTGGATGAAGATGTTATTTGTATTTTAGATGGAAAGGTTATTGGAATATACAATGATGACGTTTTGGGATATAGCGTTGTGGTAGAAGGCAAAGAATACACGTGTATATATAGTTCTTTATCAAATGAAACAAACGTGAAAATAGGAGAAAATATAAAATCAGGTGCGAGGATAGGAAAGGTATCTTTAAATCCTAGCGAAGAAAATTTGGGATATCATTTACATTTTGAAGTATTAAAAGAGGGGGAATATGTAGATCCAAAAGTCTTAGGAATAGAATAATTCATAAAAAATAAAATAAAGAATATTATTTATTATAAGAGTTTTGAGGTGATAAATTTGTTAGAAAAACAACATCAAGGAGGGAAACTGTATGTATAACGATATAGAAGAGAGAGTAAAAAAAGTGGCTGCTTATATGATAGAAACAGGAAGTACAGTAAGGCAAGTTGCCAAGGTTTTTAATATTTCAAAAAGCACAATACACAAAGATATTTCGCAACGATTAGAAGAAATAAATCCAATGCTTGCTCAAGAAGCAAGAAAAGTGTTGGATAAGAATAAAGAAGAAAGACATATTAGAGGCGGGATGGCAACAAAGTTAAAATATGAAGCAAAAAAATAAACGTATTGACATAGGTGATATAATCTTGGTAATTACAGTTGTAACAGTTTAAATAATTTTAAAAGAGAGGACATATCAATATGAAAGTAATTACTTTATGTGGTAGTACAAAATTTAAAAAAGAGTTTATTGAAACAGCCAGACTTCTCACCATGCAGACGTATATTGTTTTGTCTCCTGCTATTTATGAACATGCTGAGGAAATTCATTTAAATGAAAACAAAAAACAACTTTTGGATAAAATGCATAGACAAAGAATAGACATGTCAGAGGCAATTATTGTAATAAATAAGAATGGATATATAGGAGAAAGTACGGCTGGTGAAATAGAATATGCAAGAAGCCAAGGCAAAGAAGTTTATTATCGCTATATGTATTGCAATAAAGATTGTGCTCTTTATGATGATACATTTTGTGAAGCTTGCAATTTGCCTGCTTTTGGAAGAATGACTGAGGAAAAATTTCCACAATGTCCACTTTATTGCAAAAAATAATATAAAAATACCGTTAACAAATCTTGTTAACGGTATTTTTATACTTCAGGCTATTGCTTACGAAATATAAATGTAATATAATTGTAACATAAAGGTTGGGTATAAAATGAGGATTTCACAAGATGTTGGTATAGATTTAGGGACAGCGACTGTTCTTGTTCATGTTAGGGGCAAAGGTATAGTTTTAAAGGAACCGGCAGTAATTGCTGTAGATAAAAATACAAAAGAAGTCTTGGCCGTTGGAAATGAGGCGAAAAAAATGCTGGGTCGTACTCCAAAGGGAATTGAAACAATAAGACCGATAAAAGATGGAGTGGTTTCGGATTATGTTGCTACTGAAAAAATGCTAAAATACTTTTTAAATAAAGTTTCTGAAAAGGAAGTAATAAATCCAAGAGTAATGATTTGTATTCCTTCTGGTGTAACGGAAGTAGAAAAGAAGGCCGTTATTACGGCTGCAAACAATGCGGGCGCTAGACAAGTTCACTTAATAGAAGAAACGCTAGCCGCGGCAATTGGAGCTGGGATAGATATAACAAAGCCTAAGGGGACTGTAGTAATAGATGTTGGTGGAGGAACAACAGATGTGGCCGTTGTATCTTTAGGAGGCATTGTTAAATCTCAATCTATAAGAGTTGCAGGCGATAAATTTGATGAAGCAATAATAAAACACATTAAAAAAAATTATAATGTTATAATTGGTGAAAACACAGCAGAAAAAATAAAAGTCGAAATAGGAACGGTGTATAAAAAACCAAAGATGGAGGCAATGAAAATTAGAGGGAGAAGTCTAATTAGCGGATTGCCTATTGAAATAGAAATTAATTCCTATGAAATAAATGAAGCTTTAAGTAATGCTGCTTGTGAAATATTGGAAGCAGTATATACGGTGATGGAAAAATTACCGCCAGAGCTTTGTGCGGATATTACAGAAACAGGAATATATTTAACTGGTGGAGGGGCGTTAATTTATGGATTAGATAAATTGATAGAAGAAAAAACAGGATTAAAAACTGTTCTGATAGATAAAGCGGAGTCTTGCGTAGCAATAGGAACCGGAAAAGCTTTAGAGCATATTGAGCTTATTGAAAAAGGAAATACTATAAAAATTAAAAAAATGTAAAAATAAATGATATGAAATATTGAAAAATGATAAGTTTTATGTTAAACTATAAAAGTCGTAATTGTGGTTACGATAATACGCACACGAATAACGCCTATTGACCTTTCCTCGAAAGAGGTGAAATAGGGATAACTTGTTCGTGGAGGATAAAAAAGGGAGGAATTAAAAATGGCATTAATACCAATGAGAGCCTTATTAGAGGCTGGTGTACACTTTGGACACCAAACAAAAAGATGGGATCCTAGAATGGCTCCTTATATATTCACAGCAAGAAATGGGATATATATTTTAGACTTACAAAAAACTTTACAAAAAGCAACTGAAGCTTATGAAAAAGTAAGAGAAACAGTAGCAAATGGTGGAACAGTTTTATTTGTAGGAACAAAAAAACAAATTGCAGAATGTATAGCTGAAGAAGCTACAAGATGCGGAATGTACTACATCAACAGCAGATGGTTAGGTGGTACATTAACAAACTTCAAAACTATAAAATCAAGAATAGCAAGACTTGTTGAATTAGAAAATATGGAACAAGATGGAACATTTGAAGTTTTACCTAAAAAAGAAGTTATTAAGTTAAAAGCTGAAATGGAAAAATTAACTAAGAATTTAGGCGGAATTAAAGAAATGGAAAAATTACCTTCTTTAATAGTTTTAGTAGATTCTAAGAAAGAATTAATTTGTACTAAGGAAGCTAGAAAATTAGGAATACCAACAATTGGGCTTATAGATTCAAATTGTAATCCTAATGATGTAGATTATGTAATACCTGGAAATGATGATGCAGTGAGAGCTGTTAAATTAATAACAGCAAAAATGGCAGATGCTGTATTGCATGGTAAAAATGGTGAACCTGTTAGTGAAATAGAAGTTGCTGAAGACGTTGAATCTATGGAAGAACTAGTTAAAGTAATGGGTGAAGATAAAATAGAAAGAAAACAAAACAGACCACAAGACAGAAAGTATGCTAAAAAAGCAGAAGAAACAGAAGAAAATAAGGGGGAATAAATTATGGTAACAGCTGAACAAGTAAAAGAATTAAGAGAAAGAACTGGCGCAGGAATTATGGACTGCAAAAAAGTTCTAGTTGAAACAGATGGAAATGTAGATAAAGCAATAGACCTATTAAGAGAAAAGGGACTTGCAAAAGCAGCTAAAAAAGCAAGTAGAATTGCATCTGAAGGGCTTGTTGAAGCATATATTCATAATGGAAAATATGGAGCTATGGTAGAAGTTAACTCAGAAACAGATTTCGTAGCAAAGAATGAAGAGTTTAAAACTTTTGTAAGAGATATAGCTATGCATATCGCTGCCTCTGCCCCAAAATATGTTTCTAGAGAAGAAGTACCTGCTGAAGTTGTAGAGTCTGAAAAACAAACATTAATGGCTCAAGCTTTAAATGAGGGAAAACCTGCAGCAGTTGTTGAAAGAATGGTAGAAGGAAGATTAAATAAATTTTTCGAGGAAATTTGTTTATTAGAACAACCTTTTGTTAAAGATCCAGACAAAAAAGTTAAAGATCTTTTAAATGAAAAAATATCAACAATAGGTGAAAATCTAGTTATAAGAAGATTCGTTAGATTTGAAAGAGGCGAAGGTCTAGAAAAGAAAAACGAAAACTTTGCTGAAGAAGTAATGAAGCAAGTTAATGGATAATAAAAATAAAAGTTCATATGCAAATATTGCATATGAGCTTTTGTTTTAGTATAATTTATGAAAACGGAGGAATCTACATGAAAAAGGGAGTATCATTAATTGTTTTAGTTATAACAGTATTGATTTTAGCTATATTAGTGGCAATGGTTTCAATACCTGGGGCAGATGTTTTAAAAAATTCTAAATTAGCAGCATTTTACGAGGATATAACTAAAATTCAAGATGCAGTGACTTCTTATAAAATAACACGCGGATATATTCCTATTAAAGAAAACACTCAAGTATTAACTCTACAAGAGGTTTTAAATTTGGTTGCAGACGAAAAAAGGACATTTTTAAGTCAAGAAATAGTAGCTAATTTAGATAATAATTCTGAGTTTTACTATATTGATGTGTCTAAAATTGGATTGCAAAATATAACAATAGATGATACGAAGATAATTTGCAATACAGAAGGAACTCATGTATATTATTTAAATGGGTTTCAAGCAGAAGATATGTGGTATTTTACTGTAGGAAAAGAGATATAATTTAAGCTAAGGCTTATCGTTAAAACTTGACGATAAGCCTTGCTTTTTTCGTTAAATATAGTATAATTATTGAGAAAAGTATTGGAGGAAAAAATATATGGAATTAACAGAATATGAAGTAAAAATGAAAGAAAGAATAGAGTATTTAGTAGAGGAACTTGGCAACATAAGAGCAGGAAGAGCGAATCCACAAATATTAAACAAAGTAAAAGTTGAATATTATGGGGCTATGTCTCCAATTAACCAATTGGCATCTATTTCAGTTCCTGAACCAAGGCAGATTTTAATAACTCCATGGGATAGAAATTTAATACCAGAAATAGCTAAGGCAATAACAAAAGCGGATATAGGAATAAATCCTTTGCAAGATGCTTCTGGAATAAGATTAATTTTCCCAGAATTAACAGAGGCTAGACGCCGTGAAATAGCTAAAGACATTAGGGATTTAGGCGAAACTATGAAAGTGGCTATAAGGAATATAAGAAGAGAAGCTATGGATGAAGCTAAGAAAATGGAAAAAGAATCTTTGATTAGCGAAGACGAATTAAGAGGTCAAGAAGAAAAAATTCAAAAGTTAACAGACAAATATGTTGAAGAGGTTTCTAATAAAGTAGCAGAAAAAGAAAAGGAAATAATGGAAGTATAGAATATGAAAAAAAGGGTTATATCAGCGGTAGTGTTTTTTGCGCTATGGGCGGTTATCTTAATTGTAGATAATAAATGGTTTGATACCATAAGCATTACATTGTTGTCAGTGATAGCTACGTACGAATATCTAAAAGCGATTAAGGGAGTAGGAAGTAAACCAATTTCCTGGATTGCGTATTTGGGTTGTTGTTGTATTTTATTTACAGATGGAGTTATTACTGAAGAATATAGAATAATGGCAATAAAAATTGTTTTGCCATTAGCGCTAATAGGGGCGTTTGCTTATTTATTATTGACTAGTGTAAAAAGAACAATTATTGATGTGGCAATAACTGTGTTTGGAGTTTTATACATTCCAGTTATGTTTTCGTTTATAAAGTTGATATTAGGTTTGCCTAACGGAAGATTTTATATACTATTTGCGCTTTGTGGCGCCTTTATAAGTGACACATTCGCATTTTTAATAGGTTCAAAATTTGGTAAAACTAAACTTGCTCCAGACATTAGTCCTAATAAAACGGTAGAGGGATCAATAGGTGGAATCTTTGGGGTTTTACTCGGTTTTGCAATACTTGCTTTAGTAGGCAAATACAAATTAGATATTAATGTAAATATAGTGTATTGGCTGTTCGTTGGGTTAGTATCTGCAGTTGCAGGACAATTTGGAGATTTGACAGCTTCTGCTATTAAGAGACAATGCAAAATAAAAGATTTTGGAAAAATAATGCCAGGACATGGTGGTATATTAGATAGGTTTGACAGTTTAATGTTTGTTGCACCAATCGTTTATATATTTATTAAGTTATACATATAATAATATAGGAGAAAGGTCGAGATTTATTTGAGTATAATTGTAACACTTGTAGAACTTATATTAATACTGTCAATAGTGGCTATTGTTCATGAATTTGGACATTTTTTGGTGGCTAAAGCTTTTAAAATGACAGTAAATGAATTTAGTATAGGATTCGGGAAAAAATTATGGCAAAAAGAACACAAAGGTACAAAATATACATTTAGATTATTTTTGCTTGGTGGTTATGTGGCCATTGAGGGAGAAGAAGGAGATACAAACGACGTAAATAGTTTCTCAAAGAAACCGGCGTATCAAAGAATTTTAGTTTTAATTGCAGGAGTTGTTTTTAATTTCATCCTTGCTGTAATAATTCTTATGGGAATAAATTTTTCTTCAGATACGCTTACTACAAAATTAAAAAATCTACCACAGGATTCTGTGTTATATGAAGCGGGCTTAAGGGATGGCGACGAAATTTTAAAAATAGGAAATGTTACTACACATATATATCAAGATATTGCATTATATAATGATGTGAAAAATGAAGATGTGCTTGTTAAATTTCTTTCTTCTGGCGAAGAGAAAGAAGTAATTCTAAAAGATGCTATAAAAACAAAAGGTGTTATTGGTGTGTATTTTAAAGCTAATGCGGATGCAATAGAGGGAGAAATACTACCACTTATAGACATGGTTGAGCCAGGTGGGGCGGCAGAAAAAGCTGGACTAAAATCTGGGGATTTAGTAATAAAAGTAGATGGTGAAGCTGTAACAAATACAGTAGAAGTAATAAACGTTGTATCCCAAAATCCAGAAAAGGAACTAACAATTGAAGTTTTAAGAAATGAAGAAAAAGAAACTTTAACGCTCATTCCAAATAAAACTCAATATATAGATTTGGGTATAACAGAAGTTGAAATTGAAGAAACAACACTTGCATATTCTTGGTTTAAATCAGTTAATACTGTAATTAGAGTTGTGAATTCATATGCCGATTTATTTAAAGGCAAAGTAAAACTTAATCAATTATCTGGTATTGTTGGTGTAGGAGAAATGGTTTCAAAAACAGAGGGCTTTATAGAACTATTAAGTTTATTAGCAACAATATCTTTAGCGATTGGAATGGCCAACATAATGCCTTTTCCACCGCTAGATGGAGGGAAAGTTGTTTTAGTAGCTATAGAAGGAGTTACTAGGAAAAGAGTACCTCAAATGGTTGAAGTAGTTTTAAGTTATATAGGACTAGGCTTATTACTAGCTTTAACTGTATTTGTAACAATAAAAGATATTATAAGAATAATATAACAAAAGATAAAAATAAGAAATCCAAAATGCATATATATGTGGTATTTTGGATTTTTAATTTAGATATGGGGGATAAGTATGAGAATTATAAAAGAGCTATTTGGGAAAATTATAAACGAAAACAGTTCGCTGTCAGAATTAGAATTAGCAGAAATAAAGTTTTCTCAAAAAACTAGTACAGCAATTGTATATATTAATATAAATAAAAAAATAAATCCTCTAGATATACCAGAGTTTGTTGAAAACGCAAAAAAGGAATTTAGTTTAAAAGATTTTAAATTAAAATTTATCACTAAAGAACAATTTGAGTTAGATGAACAGGATGTAAAGAATGTTATAAATTACTTGGCAAATTCAAGACCGTATCTTAATAATATATTTGTTAACGCAAAAATTGAAGTTTTAGAAGAAGAAATAAATATATTATTAGACAATACACAAGGTAACTTTTTGAAATTAAAAAAAATAGATGAATTAATTTATGAGTGTGTAAAGGGATTTTTTGGGAAAAAATTAGAAATTAATATACGTGATAATGAGACTTTGTTGCAAGAGGCAATAATCGAAGATTTTTCAATGACGCTACAGGATATAGCTAAACTTCAACCAAAAGAAACTTCGGAAAACAAACAACCTAAACTCGAGAAAAAAGCAACAGAAGAGGAAGAAGTACAAGGACCTGTTATAATTGGTAAGGATATTACAAGTGAGAAACAAGATAAGATAGAAGACATCAATGTTGATTATGACAAAACGTGTATAGCTGGAAAGATAGAAGCTTTGGACATAAGAGAATTAAAAAGTGGTAAAAAATTGTTAACAATTGATGTAAGTGATACCACAAGTACTATATCTTGTAAAATGTTTCTGGATGATAAAAAGTTAGAAAAGGTAAAACAAAGAATAAAAGAAGGTAGTTACGTAAAATTATCTGGAAAAGCGCAGTATGATCCGTATGCTAAAGAAATTACAGTAATAGCAAACAATATAATTGATTGGCAAAAACCAAAGGGCAGAAAAGATATGGCCGAAGAAAAAAGAGTAGAACTGCATATGCATACTCAAATGAGCGCAATGGATGGAGTTTCATCGTGTAAAAGCATAATAAAACAAGCCATAGCTTGGGGGCATAAAGCTGTCGCAATAACAGATCATGGTGTAGTACAAGCTTTCCCTGAAGCTCATCATGTTATAATGGATAATTTTAGTTCATTGGTTAAAAAAGAGTCTGGCTATCCAACAACTCAGGAGGTATTAGATGCAGCTCCAATAAAAGTAATATATGGCGTAGAGGGATATTTAGTGCAGGATATATCACCTAATTTTAAAATGCCTGAAACCTATGTTGTTTTTGATATAGAAACAACAGGCTTAGATGCTAGAACTTGCAAGATTACAGAAATTGCAGCGTGTAAGGTAAAAGGGAATGAAATAATAGATGAATTTTCAACATTTGTTAATCCTGAGTGTTTGATACCAAAAGAAGTTCAAGAATTAACACATATAACGAACGATATGGTTAAAGATTCGCCTACAATAGAAACGATTTTACCACAGTTTTTAGAATTTATTTCTGGAAGTGTTTTGGTTGCTCATAATGCCAAATTTGACGTAGGTTTTATAAGACATTTTGCTATAGAGCAAGGAATATGGGATAAAATGACGCCATATGTAATGGATACATTGACTATAGCAAGAGAACTTTATCCTACTTTTGAAAATCATAAATTGGGAACTCTGGCAGAACAGTTAGGAGTAACGTTAGAAGGTGCTCATAGAGCAATAAATGATACAAGAGCTACAGTACAAGTAATGTTAAAAATGTTGGAAGACGCAAAGTCAAGAGGAATAAATACGGATGGATATGTTTACTCTAGTTCTGTAGAAGATATAAGAAAACTTCCATATTATCATATAATAATTATGGCAAAAAACTATGTGGGATTAAAGAATTTATATAGATTAATTTCTTATTCACATGTAACTTATTTTAATAAAAAGCCAAGAATTTCACGCTCACTTTTAAATAGATATAAAGACGGCCTTATAATAGGAAGCGCGTGTGAAAGTGGTGAACTATATCAATGTATAGTTGAAAAAGAACCCCAAGAAATAATAGAGGCTACAGCTAATTTTTATGATTATTTAGAAATTCAGCCACTTGGGAATAATGCATTTTATACTAGAAGCGGAAGAGAAAATAAAGCTGGCGAATTGGTAAAGCTAAGCCAAGAAGAATTAAAGCAAATTAATATAGATATAGTAAATTTAGGAGAAAAACTACAAAAACCAGTAGTAGCAACTTGTGATGTGCATTTTCTAAATCCTGAAGATGAGATTTATAGAAGAATTATAATGGCAGGCATGGGATTTGATGATGCAGACGAGCAGGCACCACTGTATTTTAGAACAACAGAAGAAATGCTAAAAGAATTTGACTATTTACCAGAAGACAAAGCTTATGAAGTAGTAGTTAAAAATAGCAACATAGTAGCAGATATGTGTGATAGAATAACGCCAATTTCTGATGAAAAATGCCCACCTCATATAGAAGGTTGTGAGCAAACAATTAAGGATATTGCGGAAGGTAGGGCACACGAATTATATGGAGAAAATTTGCCTGAAATAGTAAAAAATAGACTAGACAAGGAATTAGAATCTATAATTAAAAATGGATTCTCCGTAATGTACATCATAGCTCAAAAACTAGTTTGGAAATCAAATGAAGATGGGTATTTGGTAGGATCAAGAGGTTCTGTTGGGTCTTCTTTTGTAGCAAATATGACTGGTATAACAGAAGTTAATTCTCTAAAACCGCATTATAGATGTAAAAAATGTAAGTTTTCAGATTTTTCGGATTATGGAGTAAAAAATGGCTTTGATCTCCCAGATAGAGAATGCCCACAATGCGGAGAAATATTGGAAAAAGATGGAATGGATATACCTTTTGAAACTTTCCTTGGGTTTAATGGAGATAAAGAACCAGATATTGACTTAAACTTTTCCGGAGATTATCAAGCAAAGGCTCATAGATATACAGAAGTTATATTTGGAAAAGGGACTACATATAAAGCAGGAACTATAGGTACTATAGCAGATAAGACAGCATATGGTTTTGTTTTGAAATATCTTGAAGAAAGAAACAAGAAAATGCTTACACCAGAAATCAATAGAATATCTAAAGGATGTACGGGTATTAAGCGCACATCGGGGCAACACCCAGGAGGAATAATAGTTGTGCCTAAAGGACGAGAAATTTATGAATTTTGCCCTGTACAACACCCTGCAGACGATCCTCGCTCTGATATAGTTACAACACATTTTGATTATCACTCTATTGATAAAAACTTATTAAAACTGGATATACTTGGCCATGATGATCCAACCGTTATTCGTATGTTACAAGATTTAACAGGAGTAGATCCAAAAACAATTCCTCTAGATGATAAAGAAACTATGTCAATATTTAGTTCTACAGAAGCTTTAGGAGTTACAAAAGAAGAGATACTATCTGAGGTTGGTACTTACGGAGTTCCGGAATTTGGAACTAAATTTGTAAGAGGAATGCTGTTAGATACACGTCCTACTACTTTTGAAGAATTAATAAGAATATCTGGCTTATCCCATGGTACAGATGTGTGGTTAAATAATGCACAGGATTTAATTAATGCAGGAACGGTTACTTTAAATGAAGCTATTTGTACTCGTGATGATATTATGATTTATTTAATAGATAAGGGGTTACCACCTAATCCAGCATTTAAGATAATGGAGAGCGTACGTAAAGGAAAAGGGTTAAAACCAGATCAAGAAGAGATGATGAAAGAACACGGAGTGCCTGATTGGTATATTGCATCTTGTAAGAAAATAAAATACATGTTCCCTAAGGCCCACGCGGCAGCTTATGTAACGATGGCGTTTAGAATTGCGTGGTTTAAGGTACATATCCCGACCGCATATTACGCAGCGTTTTTCTCTATTCGTGCAGATGAATTTGATGCGGACTCTATGATTTATGGAGTAGACAAGGTTTTGGCTAAAATGAAAGAAATAGATTCATTAGGCAACCAAGCATCTCAAAAAGAGAAAAACATGTATCCTATTTTGGAAATCGTTCTTGAAATGAATAGAAGAAATATCGAGTTTTTGCCAATAGATTTATATAAATCTGAGTCAACCAAATTTTTAATTGAAGATGGAAAATTAAGACCTCCTCTTTCTGCAATACCAAACTTTGGAACAGTCAATGCAGATAATGTAATTAAGGCAAGAGAACAGGAACCGTTTTCATCAAAAGAGGATTTGCTGAGACGTGGAAAGCTTGGAAAATCGGGATTAGATTTGCTAGAAAAATATGGATGTTTGGAAGGAATGCCAAATTCAGCGCAAGTTAGTTTATTTGATTAAAGCTACTTGAATATATAATTGATATGTTATATAATAACACCGAGGAGTTGATATATATGAAATTAGATTTAACTGGACTTGGAATAGATGTAACACCAGGGATACAAGAATATGCAGAAAAAAAGGTGCAAAAATTAACTAAATTCTTTGATGATAACACTATAGTACACGTAACTTTTGCTGCTAAAAAAGAAAAGCAAGAAGTAGATATACGTGTAGAATATAAAGGGAAAACATATTTAGCAGAAGAGTTTACACATGATGTTTACGCTGGAATAGATTTGGCTATAGATAAACTAATTGGACAAATAAGAAAGCAAAAAACAAAAATGTTAAAAGAAAGACAAGATGGCTCAGCGCCAGAGGAAGTTGTTTCTGAAGAAGAATAGCTAAAAAATCACTTACAGTAAATGTAAGTGATTTTTTGTTGAAAGAATTAAAAATTTGTAATATAATGTCATAGGGGTAGCTTATGGAAGAAGAAAGCGTAAATAAGGGAAAAATAAAATTTATAATAACTATACTTGCGACTATAGTTGCAGCGGTTATACTTATATTTTCAATGTATACTATACATATAAATAGAATTATAAGATATTTAAATGTTGAAAACTCCAGCTTAAAGTACAATTTAAACTTGTTGATTTTATCTGATGATAACGTCAATAAATTAAATGCTTATGATAAGGTTAGAATAGCTAAAAACAATGTAGAATATACTGTTGATAAAGTGGATAACATTAACTGGTTTAATATATTTAGTGTGGATAGCAGATTCTTTTCTAATAAAAATAGTTATTATGCGAACAAAATAAAAGTAGAAGATTCTGCTATACAAGGGAAAATAAAAGTAACTCCTATAGGGCAGCTAAAGGATAAAGCTTTTGTAGACGTATATACAAAGCAAAATGGCGAGTATATAATATATGAAAAAACGTTAGAGATTATAAACGGAGAAATAAGTATAAATCTTAAAGATGGTGTAAAAGAATATTTAATCACATATGTTCCGCTTATAGATATTAAGGTGGATAATAGCATTGACATAAACAGGAGTCTCACGAAAGAAATTGAATATGAGATATTTCCTAAAAATGCTACGGAAGTTGCTGTTAGCTGTTTGTCGACTACAGATATTGTAACAGTAGAAAATAATAGCTTAACCGCCAATGAAGCGGGAGAAACAAAAATAAGCATATATAGCGGAGATATACAAAAAGATATTAAAGTACAAGTTAATGAAGTAGTTTCTGAAATTGTATTAGATAAAGAAGAACTAGTATTAAAAGTTGGAGAAACCGCTAAAATAATGGCAACACCAATACCTGGAAACGCTGTTAACAAAGAACTAATATGGGAAAGTTCGGATTCAAATATAGTTTCTGTTGATAATGGGAATGTAACATTAAAAAGTAAAGGCTATGCAATAATTAAAGTAATGACAAAAGAAGAACCAAAGGTTGAAAAAGAGATTATTGTTAGTAGTTATAAAATATATAAGGCGCCTGAGGAACTAGATATTGATGGCTTAACATATATTGATGGAATATTGGTGGTAAATAAAAAATATTCATTACCATCAACATTTAATCCTGGATTAAATAGTTTGGCTTTAGCAGCATATAATGATTTGAAAAAAGCAGCCAATAAAGAAGGCGTGTATTTACAAGTTGTCTCTGATTTTAGAACATATAGCACACAAAAATATTTATATAATTATTATGTTGGCCAATTTGGTGTGGGTTATGCTAGTGTAATGTCTGCTCAAGCAGGACATTCTGAACATCAAACAGGACTCGCGTTAGATATATCTACAGTAACATTGCTAAATCAAAGCTTTGGAAATACATATGAAGGAAAATGGCTTGCTAATAATTGTGCTAAATATGGTTTTATAATTAGGTATCCACAAGGGAAGGAAAGTATAACTGGTTATATTTATGAACCTTGGCACATCAGGTATGTTGGAACAATTTTAGCTGAAAAGATTGCTGAAAGTGGCTTGTGTTTAGAAGAATATTTAAAAATTAACTAAAAGCAACGGAAAAATTCCGTTGCTTTTTAAAACTCAAATTTAAATTAAACTACATTTGAGATTCAGCCTTTTCTATAAGTTTTCTAACCATAGTTCCACCTATAGAACCAGCTTGTTTAGATGTTAAGTCACCATTGTAACCTTGTTTTAAGTTTACACCGATTTCGCTAGCAACTTCATATTTCATTTTGTTTAAAGCTTCTTTAGCGTTTGGTACAACTTTAGTGTTTGAGCTTGCCATTATAATTCACCTCCATTTGATTTTAATTAGTAAAACAGAGAAATAAGTTTTACACTAATAATTTGTGAAAAATACAAAAATAAATACTGGTAATGAATGTATTTTTTAAAAAATATTTTTTAAATAAACAATTCATTTTATTGACTTTTTATGTAAAGTGTGTTAAAATGAAAGTATCATGATATAAAATGTGGAGGTATAACATGAAGTTAATATATAAAAGTATGATAATAGCAGTAATATTTTTGACAGCATTACTTTTTAATGCTGATATTTTTGCTGCAAACGATAATATATCGCCAAGCATAGGAATAGGTATGCCTAGTGCTTGGAGTGTAGTAGAAGGAGGAACAGTAACTTATACGGTAAATGCAACTGATGACACTGCGGTAACTAGATTTCACTTAAACAGTGACTATATAGCTTTAAATGGATTTACAGCAAATATTTCTGTTAATGGTAACACGGTTACTTTATCTAATATTAGAAACGCTTCTACTTCAAACAGTAAGTATATAACAATAAGAAATGGCGCGGCACAAGATGCGGCTGGAAACAAAAGTGAAGAAGCTTCATCAGCAGCTTTTGCAATAACAAGTGTAGCAGACAAAGAAGCTCCTATTGTTGGAATAAGCGCACCAAGTGTAACTTCTGTGGTAGAGGGAGGAACAGTAACATTTACAATAAATGCAAAAGACAATGTAAAGGTAACTAAATTCTACTTAAATAGTGACTATATAATATTAAATGGGTTTACAGCAAATATTTCTGTGAGTGGCGAAAAAGTTACTTTATCTAACATTAGAAGTAATTCTGCTTCAAACAGCAAATATATAACAATAAAAGCTGGAATTGCTCAAGATGCAGCTGGAAATAAAAGTGAAGAAGCATCATCAGCGCCATTTACAATAAAGGTAAAACCAGTAGAAAATAAAGATACAATACCTCCTGTAATAGGAATAAGTGCACCAAGCGCTAATTCTGTAGTAGAAGGAGGAATAATAACTTTTACAGTAAATGCAAAAGATAATGTAAAAGTAACAAAATTTGATTTAGTAAAAGACAATATAGTATTAAATGGATTTACAGCAACAGTAACAATAGCAGATGGAAAAGTTACATTATCTAATATAAAAAATACA
>JAFYUV010000005.1 GCA_017549425.1 Clostridia bacterium
AATGTCAGTCGCAAAAGGCCACTTTAGTGGAAGCCAGTAGTATAGGCTTTTAGCCGAAAATGAAAAACCACCAGCTAAGCTGGTGGAAATTTATTTATATAAAAGTTGATAGCTTTTAATTGATATGAAATTAAATATATGTTAAACTAAAATTTATATAAAGATAATATAAGGAGAGAATTTCTATGAGCAGGTTTAAAAAAATAATTACTTTTTATATTTTACTTGTTGCTATAATTACAATTTCTTTAGCTTGGCCAAAAACCACTGTAATACCAGGAAAGACACTATCAAATGAGCAAATTGAACAGTATAGAGAATCAATGAAGGAAGCTGCTAATAATACTTTGTCAGAAGCTCATCTGAATGCTTTGGTTGAGGTTTATGTAGAAAGAAATACTATTGAAGCTCAGGAAATTAAAACAGCAGGAATGGAATTTAAAGAGGCTCTAATTGCCGCTTTAATCTCGTCAGCCTTTTTAATATTGGGGGTATGGTTTTTTGTTGTTTATTTAAAACACAAAGACGCTAACTCTTAAATTTATGACAAGTCATGTAATATGGCTTGTTTTTTGTTTGTGCCTATGTCGAAATATGACAAGTTTTGAAATAATATTTAAAAAATATAGACAATATTTTATATACCATGTTAAACTTTTTTTGAGGTATTAAAATGTCTGTTTATATAATTTTATCATTTGGTGTCTTTTTAATTGTAGATTATATGTATATATATAATTTCTTTGATTCTAAATTTTTGTATATTTCAAGCGGAAGCAAATTAAAAAAAGTTTCAAATAAAAAAGAAAAAATATCTTTTGATTTAGATATTAATAAAATTTTATTCTTAACATTTTGCTCAATAGTTTTATGGTTCTTAAATTTTTCAATTGTACTTAGTGAATTCAACTCTAATAGTTTGGAGATTACAATATTTTCTAAAACATTAAGTTTAGTTAGTATTTTAAAAGAAAAGTATAGTGTATTTAAGTTCATTTATTACATATCTAGTTATATATTCTTTTGTATTTGTTGTTATAAATATAGAATTAAATTATTGGTTTTATTTGAAAAGCTAGCTAATAAAAATAAATATAGTATTCAAGACACACCTTCATCTGAGGATAAATTAATAACTTTAGGAATAAATGAGACTCGGAGAGATAGTAACAACATCACTAAATTCACTTTTTCAAAATATTTTAGTTACGGGAAGCATTGGTAGTGGAAAAACTAGTGGAGCTATTTCTAACATTACTGAACAACTAATAAAAGGTGGATTTGGTGGATTAATTCTTGACGCAAAAGGCAATTTTGTTGATAATGTGAAACTCATGTGTAAAAAGTGTGGTAGAACAGAAGAATTGCAAATAGTTTCTACTACTTCAAACTGTTATTTTGAATTATTAGATAAAAATATTTCTGCTCAAGAAATGTCTAATAGATTAAGAAGGGTTATTGAATTATTATCTCCTAATAATAACAGTGATACATATTGGTTGGATAAAGTAGAAAATGTTTTGTTAAATCTAATAATATTAATGGATTACTACACTAATAGAAATAGAAATTTAGGAGAGCTTCACAAACTTGTAACAAGCAAAAATCATTTGAAAGAAAAAATAGATTTGTGTGCTAGCAAGTTACTAGATAACCCACCACAAGACAAAATTTGCTTTGAACTAAATAATGCAATTCTTTTCTTGAATGAAGAATATTTAAATTTAGATTCTAGAGTTTTTTCTATAATAACTTCTGAAATAACTAGACTGACAATTCCGCTTGTTACAGATTATGATGTATATAACAGATTTTTGGTTTATGATTCTAAAAAGGATTGTATAGATTTTTACTCTAATCCTAACAAAATAATAATTTTATCTATAAATATAGGAGAAAATAAATCGCTTTGCAAAATATTAGCTACTTTTTTAAAACTTTCGTATCAAAAATATATTTTATCTACTCTAAAAAATCCAAAAAAATTTCCAAACTTTTTAATAGCTGATGAATTTCAAGAATTTGTAAATGTTGACGATAGCCATTTTTTATCTTTATCTAGAGAGGCTAAATGTATAAATGTTATGAGCACGCAAAGTTATACGTCTTTAAAGAATGCTTTAAGAGACGAAAATGCAACTGCTGTTATAATACAAAACTTTGTCAATAAAATTTGGTTTAGAAATGATGATAACTATACTATTTCAGAAGCAATTAAGCAATTGGGGAAGATTGAAAAAACAAGAGAAAATATTTCTATAACTGAAAATGCGCAAGAAAGTAGCAAGTACTTTTTAAGAGCAGGTTTTAAGAACAGGAAGTCAAGTATTTCAAATGGAATTAATTATGTATTAAATAAGGAAAATGAATATGATGAAAACTTTTTTACTCGAGAGTTAAAAACTTTTGAAGCTTTGGCTTTTATCCAAAATAAAGGGAAGCATATGCAACCTACAAAGGTAAAATTTAATATATGGAGGTAAAGTTAATATGAATAAAAATAAAATTTTATATATAATAGTAATTTGTTTATGTTTAATATTGTTTTGCGGTGGATTTGTAAGTGCCGCAACAACACCTAAATTAGTAAATAAATTAAATACAGCGTTAAACAAAATATTAAGTTATTTAGAAAAATTGGCTCCTGCAGCAGCAAGCGTTGCTATTGTTAGTGGCGTTATGATTAGAAAATTTAGTTTTGGTGATGAGGAAAAACTTATTATGGGTAAAAAGATAATTGTAAATGCTATTTTAGGTTATCGGAATAATTTTACTTATAGATATAATTATTGATTTTATGGATAGTCTGGTGTAACGAGTGAGTGATATAGTATCAGTAATAAATGATTTAGCACAAAGTATATTTACTGCAGTAGAAGAAAACGTATTTGATATATTAGATAGTTTGCTTAATATAAATGAAGAGATTTTAAAGCAAGAACCGCTAAATAAATTGATGTTTGAAAGTAATGAACAAGGCTTTGGAATACTTTGCTTCTCTTTTGTTTTGCTGTTTGTAATTTGTTTTTTAGTACGAAAATTAATTTTTATGTATAATCCAACCAACTATGTAAACTCTGCAAAATTTATATTAAGAGTGATAGTGTGTACTATATTAGCCAGTTTTTCATATTATCTTTGTGAGGCGGTTTTAAATATAAACGGATTGTTTACAGAAGTGATTTGCAATATAGGAGAGAGCATAACAAACCAGGAGATTAGCTTTGTTGACTTAAAACAAATTATTCTACAAGCACAAGAAAATATGACAGATAATTTTATTTCATTAGACGGGACTATAAGAGGAATGTTGAGCTTCGGAGCTGTTTCGTTATTATTTACTTTCGCAACAAGATACGTAACAATAATAGTTTTGTTAGTGTTAGCTCCAATTGCATTAATGTTAGCTATTAATGACTCAACAGTTGAAATATGTAAGAAATGGTGTAAATTATTAATTTCAAATTTATTCATGCAAAATCTAGTTAATTTTATAATTATGATACCAATGTCTGTCAAAGATATAGACTCTGTCACTTTTAAAATTATTTTAGTAGGAAGTATGTACTTGTTATATAAAATTAATAATTTTACAATAGAAATATTTTCAGAATTTAAAATTGAAAGGAAAATTTATTAACAATGAAAGAGTATAGCGGAAAGGTGTTTCCAAATTTTAAAAGAACTAATAAATGGCGTGGGATAATAGATTATAAATCTCTGACTTTTGTTTTAATTTACATATTTATAATCTGGAATATTTGTAAGATTGTAAATATAAGTGCCATTTACGGCTTGTATATAGTCGTAATATTTACTATTCCAATAGTATCTGTTATGAATGCTTTTAGCTCAGAAGATAATATAGTAGATGTTTTGTGTATAATTATAAAATATTTATTGAGTCCCAAAAGATATATGTATTTAATAAGAAAAAGAGAATACATACAACTTGTTCAGACAAAGAACAAAGATTTTGTGTTGTAAATTGTTGGATTAGGTGATATAATGTCTAAGAAATAGAGAGGTGTATCATGAAATTCACAGAGAGGTTAAACAGAGAACTTGTAGATATAGAAATACCAGGAATTTTTGTGTCTAATAATATGTTTAACTTAGATGAAATAAGTCTAAAGTTATATATATATATAAAGTTTTTAATAAAAAGTAATATTAATTTTAGTGAAGAAGATATAGCAAAAAAATTATCTGTTAGAGTTTGTGATATAGAGAAAGCATTCGACACATTAGAAGAAGAAGAATTAATATTAAAAACAACTGACGGATATGAAATCTTAGATATAAAAGAACAAGAAATTAATAAAACGTATATACCAAAATTAAAACCTGTAAAGGCAGCTAAAACAATAACTGAACAAAAACGAATCGCTGCAGCTAAAGCAATAAATGATAGTTTCTTCCAAGGAATAATGGCTCTTGGATGGTATGTAGATATAAGTACTCTTTTTGAAAAATATGGATTTGATGAAGATGTTATGATAGCGCTTTTCCATGAATGTTCAGAGAGAAAGGCTTTGAAGAAAAATTATGTGTTTAAAGTTGCCGAAAGTTGGTATAAAGGTGGGGTAAAAACTTTCGAACAATTAGAAGATTACTTAACTTACCAAGAAGAATTTAGTAAAATAAAATCTAAAATAAAATCTAAATTAAGATTAAATAGGGCATTTACAGAATACGAAGAACAGTATATTAGAAATTGGATAGATAAATTTAAATATACCTTCGACGAAATTGATCATGCTATTAAAAAGACTTTAGCAAAAGGTAATCCATCAATTGGATATATTGATGGAATATTAAAAAACTGGCATGAAAAAGGGTACAAAAATTTAGCAAAAATTTTAGCAGCAGAAGAAACATTAACAAAAGAAAATATATCAGCGAAGCCTCAAGTACAAGTTCCTAAGGTTCAAAAACGCAGAGAATATGAACAAAAGAAAGATATTGATTTAAATGTTTATTATGATAATCTATAAGGAGAATTAATATGTACCAAACTGTGTTTCGCCAAATACAACGAGAGTATGAGATAAAAAGAAATAAAGCTATAGAAGATAGTGAGAAAAGGAAAAAAGATTTAAGAATGTTGTATCCTGAGTATACTGTTCTTGAAGAAAATTTGAATAATTTTGCTATTGAACAAGCCAAAGCGCTTATAACTAAAGGCGGTATAGACAAACAAGTTGTAGAAGAAAATTTAGAAACAAAGATTAAAGAATTAAATAGCGCGATAGAAAAATTTTTAGTTACTCGTGGTATGTCGAAAGATTATTTAAAGCCTAGGTATGAATGTAGGAAATGCAACGACACAGGGGTAATGCAGATAGATGGAATAGACAAAAAATGCAGTTGCTTTGTGCAAAAATTAGTGAATATTACATACAAACAAAGTAATATGTTAAAACTTAAAGAAGAAAATTTCAACACTTTTGATACTTGCTTTTTCTCAAATGTTCCAAATAAAGAAAAATACGGTTCGGACAAATCACCTTTAGAAAACATAGAAAACATTAAAAAAATTGCAATAGATTTTTGCAATAATATAGAAAATCCAAATCAAAAGAGTTTGTTACTAATTGGAAATACAGGTACTGGTAAAACTTTTATGAGTAACGCAATTGCGGATAGAGTTATTAGCAAGGGCTATACTGTGCTATACCAAACAGCACCAGTTCTTATGGATATGATGTTAGACAGCAAGATAAGAGGAAATAAAGAGGAAGAATTAAGAGGCAAATATGAGCAAATATTTGATGTGGATTTATTAATAATAGATGATTTAGGAACGGAGACTTTAAATAGTATGAAGTTTACGGAACTGTTTAATATAATAAACACAAGACTTTTAAAGAATAAAAAAACGATTATATCTACTAATTTGGTTTTGCCTGAACTTGCGGAACAATATGACGCTAGAGTAATGTCTCGTTTAATTGGTAATTATATAATTTGTAAATTTTTTGGTGAAGATATAAGATTAAAGAAAAAAATGATGGAAAAATAAAGAGGGATAATATGAATGAAAATATAATAAAAGAAATTTCTATTGCACTTGGAGTTAAATATACCCAAGTGCAAAGTGCTTTAAATTTGTTAGAAGAAGGAAATACAATTCCTTTTATTGCGAGATATAGAAAAGAAGCAACAGGAGCTCTTGATGAGGAACAAATAAGAAGTATAAGTGAAGCTTATGAATATCAGGTAAATCTATTAAAGAGAAAAGAAGATGTAATTAGACTTATAGATGAAAAACAAATGTTGACTCCTGAATTAAAAGAAAAAATAATGGCAGCGGAGAAGCTTGTTGAAGTTGAAGATTTATATAGACCATATAAAGAAAAGAAAAAGACAAAAGCTACTGAAGCTATTGCTATGGGATTAAAACCGCTAGCAGAAGAAATCATGAAATTTCCAAGGCAGGGGAATATGGAAGAAATTGCAAAAAAATATATTTCAGAACAATGTAATACAGTAGAAGAATGTATTGCTGGGGCAAAATATATAATAGCAGAAGATATTTCAGACAACGCTAGATTCAGAGGATATATTAGAAAAAATACATTCTTAAACGGAAACTTAGTTTCGAAGATGAAAGCAAAGGCAGAGGATGAAGAAAAAGTATATGAAATGTACTATGCATATTCAGAACCAGTAAAATATGCAAAACCTCATAGAGTGTTAGCTTTAAATAGAGGAGAAAAAGACGGGGTCCTTTCTGTTTCCATTAGTGTAGATACAGAAGGTATTATTAGATATCTGGAAGATAAAGTTATAGGTAAGAAAACTTCTTTTGTTGTTGATATTGTAAAAGAAGCTATAGCAGATAGCTATAAACGTTTAATTGCGCCAAGTATTGAAAGAGAAATAAGGGCAGATATCACAGAAAAAGCAACAAATGTAGCAATAGACGTGTTTTCTAAAAATTTAGAGAAACTATTACTTCAACCGCCAATGAAGGATAAGATGATATTAGGTCTTGACCCTGCGTTTAGAACTGGTTGTAAACTTGCTGTTGTAGATAAGACGGGTAAATATTTAGAAATATCTGTTATTTATCCTCATGAGCCTAAAAAAGAATATGAAAAAAGTAAGTTGCAAGTTTTAAAACTAATAGATAAATATGGAATAGATATTATTGCTATAGGAAATGGAACAGCATCAAGAGAAAGTGAAGCTTTTATAGCAGATTGTATTAAGGAAGCTAATAGAAAAGTCGAATATATAATTGTAAATGAGGCGGGGGCTAGTGTTTATTCAGCGTCTAAACTTGCAATATCTGAATTTCCAGATTTACATGTTGAAGAAAGAAGTGCTATAAGCATTGCAAAAAGACTACAAGATCCTCTTTCTGAATTAGTAAAAATTGATTCAAAAAGTATAGGAGTAGGACAATATCAACATGACGTGCCCGAGAAAAAATTAGACGAGTCGCTAGATTTTGTTGTAAGTAAAGCCGTAAATTTAGTTGGAGTAAACCTAAATACAGCAAGTAGAGAACTGTTAAAATATGTTTCTGGAATGACAAAAACTAACATAGATAAATTGCTAAAATATAGAGATGAAAATGGCAAGTTCTTGTCTCGTGAGGCTTTAAAGAAATCTAAAATATTAAGTGAAAAAGCTTATGAGCAAGCAATTGGATTTATGAGAGTAGAACAAGGAAATTGTGAATTAGACAGAACAGGAATTCACCCAGAAAGCTATGATATTGCAAATAAAATATTAGAGAGTTTAAATTTAAAGGTAACAGACATGGGGACTTCTAAAATGATAAGTGCGTTAGATACGTTAGATATTGAAAAGGTAGCCGCTTCTTTAAATAGCGATAAGTTTACTGTTGAAGATATAATAAAAGCATTAAAAGCTCCTACAAGAGATCCAAGAGATGATTTTGAAAAACCTCTTTTAAAATCGGATATATTAAAACTTGAGGATTTGAAAGTTGGAATGAAATTACAAGGTACTGTTAGAAATGTTGTAGATTTTGGGGCATTTATAGATATCGGGTTAAAGAGTGATGGGCTAGCTCATATTTCTAAATTAACAGACAAATATATAAAACATCCGTTAGAAGTAGTAAGTGTTGGAGATATAGTTGACTGTTACGTTGATGAAATAAAATTGGATAAAAAGAAAGTAGCATTAAGTTTAATAGAGCCTAAATTTTCGTAAGTTGGTAAAGGAATAATATGAAAGTATTATTTGTTTATATATAGGAGTGGTTTATGAAAATAGTAGATTTAAAAGAAAATCAAAAATTTTTAGAAGAAGTTGCTATACTTACACAAAAAGAATGGGGTAAAGCATCAGAAGGTCAAGAATTTAATAATAAAATAGAGAGAAAAATACAGAAAATAAAAGAAAATTTGGATAGGAAAGATTATTGCAAATTACTTTTGTTAGAAGAAGATAAATTGATAGGTTTTATATCAATATTTCCAACTGATGGGGAAGAAAGGCAAGATTTAACTCCTTGGTATGCAACTATGTATGTAAAAGAAGAATATAGAGGCAAAGGATATTCTAGAATTTTAAATGACGCTATACTTAAAGAAGCAAAGAATAGAGGATTCTCAAAATTATATTTAAAAACTACGTTAGATAACTATTATGAAAAGTTTGGAGCTAAATTTATAGAATACTTAAATAGTGCAGAAAAATTGTTGTATTTTGAAATTTTTTGATATTAGATATTTCTTTATTGACTTTTAAAATTATGTATAATACAATAAAGATATTAGAGGTGATTGGTATGGGAAAAGAAGTTAAAGAAGTAAATGAAGTAGAAGAAAAAGTAGAAGTTAATGAAGTAAGTGAAAACAATGAAAATGTTGAAGATAGCGATGTTACTGCTTTATTCATATTAACTATAGCGTTATTTGTAGTAGTAGTAGGATTAACAATATATAGTTGTTTTATTTAATAAACAAAAAAAACACCATATAAGGTGTTTTTTTGTTTAATTTTATTTGTTTGTTATTTCTTCCATCATAAGAAGATAATTCCATTTTTTGTCTACTTCTTTTTGTATTTGTTCTAATAGTTCTTCATTACCTGGTTTAAATAGATGTTTGAATCTTTTTTGAACTTTCAAGAATTCTGTAACTGGAAGTTTTTTCGCTGGTTTGTATGTAATTTTATAAACTCCGTTTTCAACTTCATATAAAGGCCAGAAACAAGTATCTACAGCCAGTTTTTGTATTTCTATTAATTTTTCTGGTGGATATCCCCAACCCCTTGGGCAAGGTGATAATGCGTTTATAAATGAAGGCCCTTTTGTATAAATAGCTTTTTCAGCTTTCTCGTATAAATCTTTGTAATTGCCAATCATTGCAGTTTGAGCAACATAAGAAAGTCCATGTTGTACCATTATTTCCGTTAAATCTTTTCTAGGTTGGTTTTTACCTTGAGACACTTTGCCAGCAGGTGCTGTTGTTGTATCTGCAAAATGAGGAGTAGCACTTGAGCGTTGAGTGCCAGTATTCATATAAGCTCCGTTATCGTAACACACGTATACCATATCGTGTCCGCGTTCCATTGCACCAGACAATGACTGTAATCCTATGTCATAAGTGCCGCCATCTCCACCAAACGCGATAAATTTATATTCTTTATCTTCTAGTTTACCTTGCCTTTTAAATGCGTTGTAAGCAGCCTCTACACCAGAGCAAGTTGCTGCAGAGTTTTCAAAAGCACTATGTATAAATGAACAGTTTTTCCAAGAAGTATAAGGATATATACAAGTAGAAACCTCCATACATCCAGTAGCTGATGTAATTACTGCTTCGTCTTCTGGCTTTATAGCACGAAGTACCATACGAGATACAACAGGAGCTCCACAACCAGCACACATTCTATGCCCACTTGTTAAGCGGATTTTTTTCTTTACAACTTCTTTTAAATTATATGCCATTTTGTTTACCTCCCTTATTCTCTAACTCCAAGATATATCGTATCTGTAAGCCCTGTTTGGTTCTTAATACCATACATTAAGTTATTAAATACAAGTTCTATATCTTCAGATTTAACGTCTCTTCCACCTAAGCCATAAATATAGTTTGAAACTGGCAGCATAACGTTATTTTTTATTAACGCAGCAGCCACAGCTTGATACATTGGACCGCTCATTCCATTTAAACTATCTGCTTTATCCATTACAGCTAATGCTTTTACACCTTTTACAGCTTGGGTAAATTCTTTATGTGGGAATGGAATAAACACTCTTGGCTTAAGAAGCCCAGCTTTAATTCCTTCTTCACGTAACTTATCTACTACTGTTTTTGCAGTACCTGCAGTTGAATTCAAAACAACAAGAGCGACTTCAGCATCATCTAAATTATATTTTTCAAATAAATCATAATGTCTTCCAGATATTTTTTCAAATTCTTGTGACACTTTTAAAATTACATCTTTTGCTTTTATTATTGCATCTGCAATTTGTTTTCTGTGCTCAAAGAAATAATTTTGTAAGTCTAAAGGTCCCATTGAAACATATTCATCAGGATTTAGTAAATAGTGTTTTGGATTATATTTACCAACAAATTTTTCAACTACGTCATCTTCTAACAATTCTATATTCTCAACAGAGTGAGAAGTAATAAATCCATCATAACAATTCATAACAGGTAAGCCTATTTCTTCTGCAATGCGAATAGCCATTATTGTATTATCATAAGCCTCTTGGTTTGTTTCTCCATATAGTTGAATAAAACCAGAGTCTCTTACTCCCATTGAGTCAGAATGGTCATTGTGTATATTTATTGGAGCAGAAATAGCTCTATTTACACAAGTTAAAACAATTGGAAGTCTCATACCACTTGCAATATTTAGCATCTCATACATAAGAGCTAAACCTTGAGAAGAGGTTGCACTCATAACTCTTGCTCCAGCTGCGGATGCTCCTATAGCTGCAGACATAGCACTGTGCTCACTTTCAACTGCAACAAATTCAGTATTTACACTGCCATTTGCAACAAAACTAGAGAAATATTGAGGAATTTCAGTAGATGGTGTAATAGGATAAACAGGAACAACATCTGGATTTATTTGTCTCATAGCAACAGCTACGGCTTCATTTCCACTTAATCTTTCACGAATAGCCATTATTCATCCACCTCGCAATCTTCATCCACCATTTCTATAGCTTTAAAAGGGCAAACAGCAGAACAAACACCGCATCCTTTGCACTTGCTATAATCAAAACCACACATTTTATCCTCTTCGCTATGTATAATAGCACAATCAGGACAAACAGGAACACACATCATGCAATGTTTACATTTGTCTAATAAGTGTTTTGGCTTTCTGTTTCTCCATTCACCAGTATTAAATTGTTCAGAATTTCCGTGCTCAGTAATAACACCAGCAGCTGGTAATTCTTTTACACCCATTTTATCATTTATCATATTATCCCTCCGTAACTTCATCATATGCACGAAGCACTGCCTGCATGTTAGGCTCAATAACTTCTGGTTTTTTAGCAAATTTATGTTTAAATGAATCTAACATGTTTTTTTCTAGAGCCTCTTTAGTCATAATATCACTTATTTTAATAATAGCAGAAAGTAGAGGAGTATTAGGGAAATTAGCTCCTATTGTTTCCTCTGAAATTTTACTTGCATCTACTGTATAAAGTCTACCATCAAAATCACCTAAACGAGTTCTAATGGCTTCTATATTTAAGTTAGTATTTACTAATACAGCTCCACCTTTCTTTAATCCTTTAGTAACTTCAACAGAACCAATTAACGTATCATCTACTACAACAACATAATCTGGTTCATATATATTAGAATGAATGCGAATAGGTTTATCATCTATTCTGTTATATGCTGTAATAGGTGCGCCCATTCTTTCTGGTCCGTATTCAGGGAAACCTTGAATATATTTTCCCGTACTAAAAGCAACATCTGCAAGTAATAGAGATGCTGTTTTTGCCCCTTGGCCACCTCTTCCATGCCAACGTATTTCAATCATAATTAATCCTCCTATAAGATAATAATAGTATATATTTAAAATATTAAGAAATCAAGATAAAAATGACAAGTTACATAATGTGAGTTAATGCATTTTTATTATATATAATCGTAAAGCGTAAAATTAACCTATACTTATTTTTTGTCGAAAAAAACATATAGATAATTCCTAGCAATGGTAAGCGTAGAAGGGTTACTATAAAATTTTATTTTATATAATTTCCATTTTGTTTTCTAAAAATTATACAATTAATATAACTAAATTTAATAGAGGAAAGGATACATATGGAAGGAGTAATAATAAAGGATAAAGAAATAAATAATGTATTTATCAACATTAAAGAACTAGTGCTCAACAGCAGGAATAGAGTATATAGTACAGTAAATACAGAAATGTTAAATTTGTATTGGAATATAGGAAGAATAATTATGGAAATACAAGAGGGAGAAGAAAGAGCTGCTTATGGTAATGCTGTACTTGAAGATTTATCTAAAAAGTTAACAAATGAATTTGGAAAAGGTTTTTCTTTAGTAAATTTAAGAAGAATGAGAAAATTTTATTGTTTATTTCCAATTCGTTCATCAGTGATGAACGAATTGAGTTGGACCCATTATCTTGAATTAATGAAAATAGATAAAGAGCCTAAAAGAAACTTTTACTTAAAAGAGTGTATAAATTGTAGGTGGAGTGTTCGCGAATTGCAAAGGCAAAGAGAGTCTTTACTATATGAAAGATTATGCGTGTCTAGAGATAAAGAAAAGGTGTTTGAATTATCTGAAAAAGGACAAGTTATAGCGGAAGGAAAGGATATAATAAAAGATCCATTTGTATTGGAATTTTTAGACATTAAAGAAAATATAAGTTACTTAGAATCAGATTTAGAAAAAAATATATTAGAACACTTGAAAGAGTTTTTGCTAGAACTTGGTAAAGGGTTTAGTTATGTAGGAAATCAAGTAAGATTAACAATAAATGAAGAGCATTTTTATCCGGATTTGGTATTTTATAACAGAATTCTAAAATGTTTTGTAATTATAGATTTAAAAATTGGTAAAGTAACACATCAAGATATTGGTCAAATGCAAATGTATGTAAATTATTATGACAGAGAAGTTAAACAAATACAAGAAAATTCTACAATTGGGATATTATTATCAACGAATAAAAATGAGACTATTGTAAAATATACCTTGCCTAAAGATAATAAAACAATATTTTCATCTGAATTTAAATTTACTCTGCCTACTGAACAAGAACTAATTGATGCAATAGAGGAAGAAAAAAAGAATTCGTTATTAAATAAATGATTGGTGTTAAAATTTGAAACAAAGTAAAGAAAAAATTAGTGTTTTAGCTATTGTTATAATAATGTTAATTAGAAGTGCTATATCTTTTGCTCAGTTCAATTTGAAATACACTTTAGATAGGGAGTATAAAGAATATGTAGTTAAAATTTTACAAATAGAAAAACAAGAAGAAACTAAATCTGTATACTTAGTTGGTTTGGAAAAAGCAGACAAAGGGAATTATACATACAAAGATAAATTCCTTTTAAATGTATATGAAGATAGTAAATTTGAAGAAGGAGATATCCTAAAGATAAAAGGTAAAATAGTAATACCTGAAAAAATGAATAATCCATATGAATTTGATTACAAAAGATATTTAAATTCAAAAGGAATATATGGAAACATTAATTTAAAAGAATTTAATATAATTGATGAGAATAAAAAGCATAATGTTATATATAAAGTAAAAGAAAAAATAAAGATGAATATACAGAATTCGCTAGATAAAAAATATTCTTCTTTATTACAGTCAATGCTTTATGGAGACACTAGCAGTTTAGATTCGAATATTTCAGAGATGTTTAGTAATATTGGTATTAGTCATATGCTATCTGTATCAGGTTCTAATTTAGCAATAGTTTTGGTATTATTAAATAAATTATTAGATAAATTAAGATTAAAAGACAAATTAAAAATTACGATACAAATAGTAGTAGTTATTTTATTTGCACTTATTACCAATTTAGAATATTCTATAATTAGAGCTTCTTTTTGTTTTATTTTAACATCAATGTTTAAACTGTGTGAAAAACAAATAAAGCCTATCACTAGTTTAGCAATAGTGGCTTTAATTACATTTTGCATAAATCCGTATTGTGTGTTTAATTTAAGTATGCAATTATCTTATTTGGCGACGCTTAGTATAATTTTATTTAATAAAAAAATTTCTAGTAGATTGACCAAGAAAATAAATATTAAAAAAAGAAAAAATAGAAAATTAACAAAAGTTTTAAATAATGTTGTTTCTTATTTTATAGAGTGTAGTAGTGTTACTTTAAGTGCGCATATATTTACTCTGCCTGTTATAATATCTTCTTTTAATTCAATTTCGTTATTGTTAATTCCGTCAAATATACTTATTAATTTATTTTCTATACCAGTAATGTTTATAGGTGTAGTCGCGATTATTTTTTCCTTCTTTCCAACAGTTTCAATTTTTTTATTCAAATTAACAAATCCTTTTATTGTTACAATTTTAAAATGCGCTCAAATTTTATCTAATATTAATATAAATCTAAAAATTCCTTCTCAACCAATTTTTATATATTTAGCATACTATATACTTATTTTATTAATAATATATATAAATAAATATGTAATAAGAAAAAAAGAAGTTAAGCTTAAGAATAAAAAAGTATATGTAAAAACATCTTTATATGTAAAAGCTATATGTGTTTTTATATTTATTACTTTAGTAGTAATTACTAATATTTATTTAATATATTTTGAAAGTTACATATATTTTCTAAATGTAGGTCAGGGAAACACTGTGTTTTTTAAGTATAAAAATGTAAAAGGAGTAATAGATGCAGGATCTTTAAACGAAAGTGTAGCACTTAACGCAATAGATAATTATTTAGAAAAGATAGCAATAAAAACTTTGGATTTTATTGCTATTTCCCATTTCGATAAAGATCACATAAGTTCAATAGTAGAAATAATTGAAAAATACGAAGTAAATACTGTGATATATAGCAAGCCTCTAGAGGTGAATAAAGCATACAATGAAATAATTAATGTTATAAATGCTAAGAAAATAAATTCATACATAGTAAAAAAAGGAGACAAAATAACATTTAAAGAGGTGGTTTTAAGAATATTATCGCCATTTGAAAATTGTACCATACAAGACAAATCAACAAACAACTCAAATTCTATTGTGCTTCAAATTGAAGTAAAGGATAAGAAGTTTTTATTTATGGGAGATGCAACTATTGCTACAGAAAAAGTTTTATTAGAAAAACAAAACCTTGAAAAAGTAGATTTGGTGATGATAGGTCATCATGGTTCAAAAGATGCTACAAGCGAGAAATTTATTGAAAGTATAAAACCAAATACGGCAATAATCTCTAGCAAGAAAAGTGTTTATGGCCATCCAAGTGATAGAGTGTTGGAGGTTTTAAAAAAATATAAAATAACAACATATATAACAGAAGATAATGGTGCAATAAAAATAAAAATTTAAATTATTTGCATAATTTTTTAACAATGTACGAACAATATGATTAGTATAAAATAGAAGGAATGGTGGTCATATGAGTTCGGATACAATGTATAGAGTGTTACTCGGAACAGTTTTTGTACTTTTAATAACATTGGTTATTTATGTTGGTATTAATATAACGGATAAAGAACCTGTAAGTGAGGTGTCTCAAAACAAGAATATTGTCGTTGAGCCATATAATGAAGATGAAGTAACTAATGATACGCAACCAAGGGTAGAAGAGGATAGAATAAATGTTGTAGCTAAATATGTAGATATATATTCAGAGTGTGAACATGAAATCGAAAATACAGAGCAATATTACGATACAGTAATGGAAACAGCAAAACAAGAATCTAGGAAAAAACATCAAGAATATTCTTTAGTAGATGAAACCGGAAATATTTTAATATTTGAAAGAGTATATAAAGGAAAATGCCCAAATCACTTTTTAGTAAAAGTAGAAGAGAATTTTTTGAATATATATAGGTTGAATGAGAAAAAGGAATATGAATTATATCAACAAAGTGAAATTGAGCTAGAATTATTAAGAGAGGGAATAAAAGAAAAACTGGAAATTGGTATACAAGTAGATGGTTTAAGTGATTTATTTATTTTATTAGAAGATATAGAAATATAAAAAGCCGAGAAGTCTCGGCTTTTTATTACACATTGTTTTTTGCTTTTCTTGGTTGCTTTATAAATTCAGTAGAATTTTGTGTTAAAACAACTTTATTATCTAATATATCTATAATATAATTAACATTTTCTTTTAATTCACCTTTAATATACATATACGCAATTAAATCTTCTATATTTTTTTGTATTGCACGTCTTAATGGTCTAGCACCAAATTTATCATTAAATCCAGCTTCTGTTATAAATTCAACTAAATTCTCAGTGTATTTTAAATATATTTTTTTGCTTTCTACTTCTGTAATGTATTCATCAAGAAGTAATCTAGTTATATCCATTGCATTTTGCTTGCTTAATTTGTTGAATATAATAGTGTCATCAATTCTATTTAAGAACTCTGGGGAGAAGTAGTCTTTTAGAGCTGCTTCTACTTTTAAATTTAAAGTATTTTTTTCTGTTGTTTCATTTCCAAATCCAAAATTATCACTTTTAAAATTAGTTCCTAAATTTGAAGTTAAAATTACTATTGTATTTTTAAATGATACAGTCTTTCCTTGAGAATCAGTTAGTCTTCCATCTTCTAATATTTGCAGCAGTACATTATATACACTTGCATGTGCTTTTTCTATTTCATCAAATAATAATATACTGTATGGATTTCTTCTTACTTTTTCTGTTAGATAGCCAGCATCATCAAAACCTACATATCCTGGAGGAGCTCCAATAAGTTTAGATACGCTATGTGATTCCATATATTCTGACATATCTAAACGAATAATAGCATCTTCTCTATCGAACAATTCGTAGGCTAATGCTTTTACTAATGCTGTTTTACCAACACCAGTCGGGCCAACAAATATAAATGAAGGTGGTCTAACACTATTTACTATATTACTTCTTTTTCTTAAAATTGCGTTAGATAATGCATGAACAGCTTCTGTTTGACCAATTATTTTAGAATTCAAAGCTTTTTCTAAGTTTAATAATTTATCGCTTTCGGCAGTTGTTAGTCTAGATACAGGTATTTTTGTCCATAATTCAACAACTTTTGCTAGGTTTTCAAAAGTTAGAATGCTCTTCTTAACTTTTTTATTTAGTTCTTCAAGTTTTGTTTTTAAAGAACATTCTGTGGCTTTTAATGTAGCTGCTTTTTCAAAATCTGCAACATCTTTATCTGAAATTTCGTTTTCAGTTTCAGATATTTCTTGTTCTATTTCATTCAATTTTGTTTCTATAGCTTCAATCTGTCCTTGAATTTTATTGTCTAAATATACTCTAGAACAAGCTTCATCCAAAAGGTCTATAGCTTTATCTGGGAAAAATCTATCAAAAATATATTTTTCAGCAAGTCTTACTGTATCTTTTAAAATTTCGTTTGGTATAGTAACTTTATGATGCTCTTCATAATAGTGTTTTATACCCTTTAAAATTTCTACAGTTTCATCAGCACTAGGTTCATTTATAATTATTGGTTGGAAACGTCTTTCTAGTGCTGTGTCTTTTTCAATGTACTTTCTATATTCTTTAAGAGTAGTTGCACCTATTACTTGTATACTTCCATCAGCGAGAGCTGGTTTTAACATATTTCCAGCATTCATAGAATTATCATGGTCAAGTCCGCCAACTATATTGTGCAATTCGTCTATAGCAAGGATTATATTAGAATATGATTTACACTCATCAATAACACCCTTCATACGAGCTTCAAATTGACCTCTAAACTGAGTGCCTGCAACCATAGCTGTCATATCTAGAAGATAAACTTCTTTATTCATTAATTTTTGAGGCACTTCTTTTTCGGCTATTTTCAGCGCTAATGCATTTATAACCGCCGTTTTACCAACACCTGGTTCGCCAATTAATGCAGGGTTGTTTTTAGACCTTCTATTTAATATTTGAATTAAACGTTCAAGTTCTTTTTCACGCCCTATAACTTTATCTAATTTGTTTTCTCTTGCAAGCTTTGTTAAATTAGTACCGTAAGTATCTAAATATTTAGTTTTTGTTTTTTCTTTTTTTACTTTAGTTTTCTTGTCTTCAGAAGTTTCCTTATCTTCTTTTGTATTTTCTGTAGAATTTACCATACTTTCCATATATTCCATATCTTCTTCAGATAGGTCTCCGAACATACTAGCCAGAGACTCCATGTTAGCTCCTGAAAACATGCTCGCAAATTGATCGGATAATTTTTTCATATCATCTGGACTTATATTATTTAATGCTTGAGTTACATTGGCTAGAGGATCAATTCCTCTTTTTTTAGCGCATTCCATGCAAAGGCCCACAACTTCTCTAGATTTTGAATTTCCGTCTGGTGAATCTTCAAGCTTGTTTATATATATCACTGCCATATTTTTTTTACAATCTGAACATAGCATATAAAATACCTCCTTGGGAGAAGAATTATACCACAGAGTAAAGAAAATTACAATTAACAACCATAATATTGATTTAAAATACCATACTTTACCATATTTTAGCGACACAACTCGGTAAATTAGTATAAAACTATTGATTTGGGTTACATAATGTGTTATAATATAGTTGTGTTAAAAATAAAATATATGCTACTAATTATGTGGCATGGAAAGAGGTAAACTAATGAAAAAAATTATTATGGTACATGGAGCTGCAACTGATGTGAATGATATTCTCGCTTATGAGAAAATTATTCGTGAGAAGTTTGGCAAAGATGTAGGCCTTGAAACCGTAAACTATGATTGCAACGAGAAGCCCAGATACACAACAAACGTTGAAGCTGTAGTGGTAGTAGCAAAAGGTAGAGTAATATCCTATGACCTCTACCAGATTATAAGAAGTTGTAAGAAACCGATGTATTTCTTTGGTATGATGCAACTTTGGGCAGTAAAGCAAAATAAGTGGTTGTTAAACCATATTCCGACAGCAAGTATGGGTACACCTGTACTTGTGGAATTTGAAAAGAGTGATCTTGAAAGATTCCCCAGCGGAAAGTCGATTGACTGTGTATCTGAGAACGGAAATGGAAATATTCTCATTGGAATACTTCCTGCTATGGTTTACAATCCTGCGGAAAGAGGTGTGAGAGTATGAAGTTTGTAAAAATTGAAAATCTTCAATCTATCATGGGAATAAGTGCTGAAGAACTTCAATGCTCTGGGCTTAAAACAAAGCTTATAGAAATTGTAGAAAACTACAATTTAAAGCCTAAGAGGCAGGAGTTAGCCAAAGCTCTCGATGCTCTTAAAGAGGAGCAGACAGACACCTACTTTAAGACAGCAATTGAGCGTTTGAAGACGTTTATGCTGTTGTAAAAGAAAAATATCCTGAGTGATTTACTCAGGATATTTTTTTGCGAATTTTTAAGGCTAGATTATATATTTTTTTTGTGATATAATTTGAGAAAATCATGGAGGAAATTATGGAAGAAAAGGAATTAAAAAGCGTTGTAGAAGCAATTTTATTTGCAACAGGAAGACCGATTATACCAAGTGAACTGGCGGTTAATTTAGATATAGAAGAAGTTAAGGTAGAAAGTATTTGCGAACAACTTAAGGTAAAATATGAAGTTGAATCTTCAGGAATTAGTATAATTAAAGTAAAGAATGGGTACCAAATGGTTACTAATAAGGATTATTATAAGTATGTATCAGATTTTTTAGCAACAACTAAAAAAGAAAACTTATCACCAACTTTAATGGAAGTATTAAGTATAATCGCATATAATCCTAAGATTACTAAAGCAGAAATAGAAAAAATAAGGGGAACAAATAGTGATTCTCAAGTTTCTAGATTATTGGAATATGGTTTAGTAGAAGAAGTAGGAAGACTTCAAGCGCCGGGAAGACCTGCTATGTTTGAAGTGACTGTAGAATTTTTAAGAGCGATGGGATTAAATAGAGTAGAGGATTTACCAGATTTTGATAAATTAAACAATAAGGATGTTGAATTAGATACGTTTAGACAAGAATAGGGGGGCAAGTTATGTCATTACATTTGCTTGTGGGAAGAAGTAATTCAAAAAAGAGCAAAACAATGTATAGCAATATATTAAGAGACGAAAAAAACTCAAAAAAAGCAATCGTGTTTGTGCCGGATTTTGCTAGAATTGTTGCTGAGCAAGAGTATTTTAAATTTACACAAAAAAGTGGAATGGCAAATACTAAAATTACAACAATAGATAGATTTTGTAGTCAAAATGTAAATAAAAAAGAATTGTTTGAGAATAAAAACTACCTAACAGATATGGCAAAAAAGTTTGCTATAAAGAAGTGCATTAAAGACAATGAAAATGTTTTTAATATATTTAAAAAGGTAAAAGATACACCTGGATTTGTGGATAAGGTTTGTAAATTAATAGATGTTTTTGACTCTGAGGGGATAAGTGAGGACGATTTATTAGAAATAACTAAGAATCAAGACTTTTTCTCAATGAAATTCAAAGAGCTATATGATGTATATAAACTTATAAAACAAAATACACAAAATAAATTTGTTTCTAGCTTTGAACAATTTGACTATTTTATACAAAGTATATTAGATGAAAAGATAGAAAAAATAAACGGCAACACAACTGTTTATTTCGATTTCTATAACAACTTTAGCAAAAAGGAATTGGAATTTATAAAAAGCCTATTAAAAAAAGAAATAGATGTAACCATAACACTTGACTTGGATTTAAGTCTTGTTAAAGAAAATTTAAATGACATATTTGATATATCATACGATACATATAATAAGCTTAAAAGAATCTGTTTTGAGGTTGGATGTAAATATAGTGAAACAATACTAGAAATAGAAGATAAAAATGCTACAAGACTAGACTATTTACAAAGAAATATATTTACTTTAGGAACAGAAAAATATAATAACAATGATGAAAGTATAAGTATAAATTTATTAAAAAATCCATTCTGCGAAGTAGAGTTTGTTGCAAGTTCAATAGCAAACATGGTAAGAAAAGGGAATATAAGATATAAAGATTTTAAAATATATCACAATAACGAAGAATTATATGAATTAAATATTTTAAGAGTTTTTTCTAAATATAATATACCTGTATATCTAAACAAAGAGTCAAATATAAATAATGATACTCTAGTTATATATTTAAAAGGACTGTTAAAATTAAGTAGTAGCGGTTTTGGAGTAAGTACAGAAGATATTCTAAAAATACTAAAAACAGGCCTTATACCATTTGAAGCATATAGAATAGATGAATTTGAAAATTACTTATTAGAATATGGAATAAAGGCATACAAGTTAGAAAGCGAATTTAATAAAAATAGCAAAGAAGGATATGAACAGTATGATATTACTTCAATCAATGAAATTAGAGAATATATTGTTAATTTAATAAATGAATTAAAGAATGATGTTAGTGGCTTAAAAACTTCAAAAGATTTTACAAAAGCAATATACGAGAATTTACAAAACAGAGGGGTACTTATTGAATATGATGAACAATTAGAAAAATTGAAAAAAGTAGATCAAAATGAATACAATGTAAAAAGTCAAATTGTTACTAGTATTTATGAAGTTATGGATAATATTGCGTTAGCAGTGGAAGAGACTACTTTTGATGAATATGTAGAATTATTGTCTTTTGGTTTAGATAATATTAAATTAAGAAGTATACCGACGTATATAGATCAGGTTGAGGTTTGTAACATAGATAAAGCTAGAAGCCTTCCTAGAAAATATGGATATATTTTAGGAGCATTTGAAAACGGATTGCCAGTGCTATCTAATAGCGAAGATATTTTTTCTAATAATGAAATAATGAGATTAAAAGAAATGGATATAGAGATAGCGACTACTACTGATGTTAGAAATAATATGGCGTTATTTAACGTATATAAAGCTATAAATTCAATTGAAGATAAGTTAATAATAACTGTACCATCTTCAAAGCTTACAGGAGAAAGTTTGAGATTAAGTCCGCTTATCAGAAAGATAAAAGAAATAATACCAGTAGAAGTTTTAGGAGATTTAACGGATAAAGAGGCGTTACTTGAAATTTTACCAGAATACGAATATGTGACTTTTTTAGAAGAACTAAAGAAACTAGATGAGGAAAAATCAGAAGATAAAATTCAAGAATTATATAACACTTATGAATTTTTAAGACAAAATGATGTATATAAAAGTATTTTTGACTTTAAAAGGAAGAATGAAACTTTATCTTCAAAAACATTAGAAAAATTATATGACAAAGATATACTATCTAGTGTCTCTAGATTAGAAAAATTTAAAGCATGCCCACTTAATTATTATGCTACCTATGTTTTGAGATTAAAAGAAAAGAAGGTATATAAACTTTCAAGTATGGACTTAGGAAGTATAATGCATAAAGTATTAGAAGATTATTCTAAGTTTTTAATGGAAAATAGCATTAAGTTTCAAGATGTAGAATCAGATGAAACTTTAATAAAAAAGAGCGATAAACAAATAAATAAAAGTTTGCAAGAAATATTTGATACACAATATACAAAATATAATTCAAATGCAAGATATATTTACTTAAAAAATAAACTAAGACAAGGTATGCTAAATATAATAATAAATATTTCCAAGAGCTTTACTCAAAGTGAATTTAGACCCTTAGGGTATGAAATAGAGTTTGAAGAAGGAAAAATGTTTTCCCCAATAGAGGTTAATTTGCCTAACGGAAATAAAATGTTTTTAAGAGGCAAAATAGATAGGATAGATACAGCCAAAATAAATGAAAATGTATATGTTAGAGTTGTAGATTATAAATCTTCTTCAAAGGATTTGAAATTATCTGATGTAAAAGAAGGAATTTCATTACAATTAATGACATATATGGCGGCTCTTATAGAAAATAAAGAAAAAGTTACTAATGATGGTGATGTTATTCCTGCTGCAGTTTCATATTTTACCTTGAACACAGATACTTTAAAATTTAGCGAGTGCATTTTAGAAGATAATAAAATAGTTGAAAAAATTATAGATAGTCTAAAGATGAAGGGGATATATATTAACGATGTAGAAGTTTTAAAGAAGTTAGATAATAAATTTGCTGATGGAAAAATGTCATATATAGACGTCACCTCTAGAAAGTTGGCAAATAAAGAGAAGTCCTTAGATGAAAGTGTTTTTGTAGAAGAGTGTAAAAATATGAAAAATATTTTAAGTCAGATAGGAACCGAATTAATATCAGGAAAAGTATCTACTTGTAAAAATAATAAATCCTGTGAATATTGTAAATTTTCAGATTTTTGTAGGAAGGCAATAGATAATTAAATAGTGAAATAATCATTGACAAAATTTACATAATATGATATAAGTTTAATGGAGATTAGTCTTGAAACCAATAATAATTTAAAGGGAGATAAAGCTATGAAAAACAATCGGATATTAGTTGTAGTTGTATCTTTTGTAATTTGCAGTATAGTCGTATTTAATTTGATTTCATTAGCTTGTAGTTATGAGGTCGTAGATGTAGATATTCAGAGATATTATGTAAAAGCACCTGAAAATTTTAATGGTAATGCTTTTTGCAAGTATAACAGAGAATATGTAAACCAAGAAAATAAAGATGGTGTTATTAAATTCATATTTTTAAAAAATGGGTATTATCACGTAAACATTGGCCGGGAAAGCTATGTTTTTCGAGTAAATATACCAGATGGCGAGCCCATAGAAAATTATGAAAATGAATTAAGACATATAGAAAAAAAGAATTTAGATTTAATCTTTGTATCTACATTAATTTGTATGTCACTAATCAGCGCGTTTTTTATAGTGTTGGCAACAATACGTAAAAAAAATCCCAAAGAAACTTAATACTAAATTATTTTTACTAAAAAGGAGAGATTTTTATGGTTAATTTATATGTTGTTATTCCTGGTGAATATAACAAGAATACGTTTGCTTTAACTCAAAAAGGTTTTGAACAAGCAAATAAAATGGGACGGATTTTAAATACTTTTGTAAATAAAGGTGAAACGTTAATTATAACAGGACATTCGGCGTCTTGTCAGCAAACAGCAGTATTAATGTATGCGGATTTAAAGTCGAATTGTAAAATAATACCTTATTCAAGACAAATTCCAAAAGAGAAGAAATCATTAAATGCTTTTATCAGATGGGCTGTTAAGAGTGGTGAGTTTACAAATATTGTTTTTGTAACAGATAAGCCTAATGATATTGAGTTTGTAAGCAAATTTTATGATTTTGATAAACCAATGGAGGCAAAGATAATACATTTCACTTATGGTAATTACACAAAAAGTTTTACGCATAACGGGATTATAAACAATTAAATTTAAAGGAGATAGATAAATTCTATCTCCTTTGCCACATTTATAAATAGTGATAAAATTTTCAAATAACCAATTTGACTTTAATTTATTTAAAATATATAATTAAGTTGTGTTGGGAGGAAACATGATGTTATCAAAACAAGAAGTATTAAGTTTATTAGAGGATATGTCAACTGAAGAAAATAGAGCGGTTATATCTCAATATGTCAACATGGTAAATTCTTTAGATGATAAAAGGTTACAACAAATTCTAGAAGAAAACGGTATTAAAACAAAAGATGATATAAATGAGTTCATTAAAATAAAAACTACACGTGATTTGCACAAATTTCAAGGGGTAAACGAACTAATATCTTTTGGTACTAATGGTAATACGTTACATATACATGTTGTACCAACTAGTCTTCGTGACATGTTAAGTCCCAATGGAATAAGAAAAGCAGAAGTTCAGTTGATAGATGCGTTAGAGAAAATAAAAGCAATGTTAGCTACTGATGAAAAATATAAAAATATAAATAATGTATATGCCGTTTCAAATTTAATAACAAGACCAATAACAAGTATATTTGAGAGACTAGGCTTTGACGTGAAAGCTATGCTTACAGAGCAGGCTAAGGAAGATTCTGAGTTGTCTAATTTTTATGAAAGATTCAAAAATGGGGAAAAATTGGGTAGAGCTAAAATTGCAAAGGAAAAGATAATGACTGAAGAATGGAGTGAGTTAGTTGTTGCAAGAAAAGAAGAATTAGAAAAGAAATTAGGAAATAAATTTTTAGAAAGTTTAGAATCACAAGTAAATACAGAAGTTGGTGAAGAAGAAATTAAGATTGCTGAAGATAAACATATAAAGGAACAAAAAGATGTAACGGTTGAAGAAATAGAATAATTTTTAATAGTATAAAACTAAAAATTAATAAAATACTAATAATAGAAATAAAACTATTGAATGAAGAAACATTTTGTTATACAATAGCTTGTGTATACAGTAGGTGTGGAGCAGAATATAGATAATTGTTTGGTTTAATGTTAATTTTTAGTTGACAACTCCTAAAATATGGTATACCATATATACGTAATTGGGAGAATGCAAATGAAAATATTGGTAAAAACTGTAAATGGAGGAGGGGCAAAAAGCCTCCTAAATAGTAATACTCAGGACCAAATATATTGGCCTATGTTTTGTGTACACAAAAAATGTGCATAAGACATAGGTCTTTTGTGTTCCTAAAAACGTTTTCAAAGGAGGAGGTAAATAATATGAAAACAAACAAAAAAGCTATATCATTAATAGTATTAGTAATAACTATTATAGTATTAGCAATATTAGCTGCAACGGTTATAATAACATTATCTAATACAAATATAATAGAACAAGCAAGTAAGACAGCTTTTATAGCAGATATGGCAAACTACAAACAAGCAGCAGGTATTTATATAGCAAGCCAAATGGCTGAAAATAAAACCGGGGATTCTTCGGAAATAAATTTAGAACCAGGAGATGCAAATTATGCTTCTGTGTTTGGAGAAGTTCCAACTCAATATGAGGGGAAAATATCTATAGAAGCTGGAAAGCTTGTTTATGAAACTAAAGATGAAAATGAAAAAGCAATTTTGGAAGAACTAGGAATATTAAGTAGTAAAGTAGATAAAGTTGTTGCACCAGGATATTATGAATCAGGTACATCTACTTTGAAAAAAACGTGGGAAGAACTTTTACAAGAAGAAATGATAGTTGTTTCAGATGGAGTGATTATATCATCTTCAGCTGAAATAAGTGGAGATCTTGTAATACCAGAAGGTATTACTTCAATTGGAAGTAGAGCGTTTGAAAAAAACGACGCCTTAACTAGTATAGTATTGTCAGAAGGTGTAACTTCTATTTCTGCACACGCATTTTATGAGTGTTCTGGATTAACTAAGGTAGTAATACCAGATAGTGTTACTACAATTGAGAACTATGCATTTTTGATGTGCGAATCTTTAACTAGTATAACAATTCCAAAAGGAGTGACTACTATTACAGATGGTATGTTATCTAGTTGTAGTTCTTTAACTAGTGTAGTAATTCCGGAGGGAGTAACGACTATAGGAAATAATGCTTTTTATGCATGCGAATCATTAACAAGCATTGAAATACCAGAAGGAGTTACTTCTATTGGAAAATGTGTTTTTCAATTTTGTAGTGGCTTAACTAATGTTGTGATGTCTGATAGTGTTACTAATATAGATTATAATTTATTTAATGGTTGTACTTCTTTAACCAGTGTAGTGCTTTCGAACAATCTTACGACTATTGTAAAAGGTATGTTTGAAGATTGCTCTGCGTTAACAAGTATTAACATACCAGAAGGAGTTACTTCTATTGGAAGGGCTGCGTTTAGCGGTTGTACCTCTTTAGTTAACATTGATATACCAGATAAAGTTACGTCACTAGATGCGTATGTATTTTGTGAATGTGCTAAACTAACAAATGTTAAGTTACCGAGTGGAATTACTTCTATTTCAGAAGGTTTGTTTGATGCTTGCCCAGCATTAACAAGTATCGAAATACCAGTTGGAGTCACTTCTATTGGTAGCTATGCATTTATGAGATGTACGTCTTTGGCTAATATTGTAATGCCAGCTAGTGTTACTAAAATAGGTTGGAACGCATTTAAAGACTCTAATGCTGTATCTGATGTATATTATACAGGAACTGAGGACAACTGGAGCTTAATATCTTTTAATTCAGGAAATGAATCATTGACCAGTGCAACAGTACATTATAATCATGTAATATAATAGAGAGTAAGCAAATTGTAGACAATACAGTTTGCTTGTTTTTAGTATATCTATATAGTTAATATTGTTAAAAAATATTTTTCAGAATAGTTACAAAAAAATTGCAAAAGACTTGAAAATATTAAAAAATGCTGTATAATATGGGTAGTGTAAGGAAATACAAAAATGTAGCAGGGAGGGATTTTTTTGTCAGATATAGTTGTTAGCCAGGCAAAGAAAGTTAATATACTAGATAAAATAATTCAAAATGTAGTAATAATGGTAAATATAAGCAAGATGAATAGGGCTATTGATGAACATTTACTTGTAATAAAAAACACAGAACGTGATGACCAAAAAGTATATCAAGAAAATATATTAAGAGAAATTGTATATGTTAAATACCAATATGACATAATGCAAAGAACAATGTATGAATTAAAACTTTCTTATTCAAAGGATATAGTAGATAATATTAACTCTATGGATAAAACAGAAAGATTAAAATTGCAAAGAGAATTTCTTGAAATGGAATATGATAGATTAACTAGAAGCAAATTTAAGAATAAAGAAGATATAAAATACATGCTTTTAATAATATCTTCAGTTATGCAAAGTGTAAAACAAGATATAAAAGATGAAGGCAAAAGTCAAAAATATAATCAAATTATTAAATGTGCGGAAAGTATAGATACTAAAATTCAACAAGAAGAATATACAGAAGAATGTTATCTAGAAATGTTTGAAAACCTAAAAAGCTATGTTAATTATATCAATGATAATTATGATATATCTAAACTGCCAAATGACGAGAAAGATATAATAGAGCTTGTTATAGAAGCAACATTAAATGGATTGGATTCAGATATAGATAGATTGAATTATGAATTTAGTTTAATAATCAATGTATGTAAAAATGCTTATAGATATTTCAAAATAATAGATAAAGTATTTGTAAAAATTCAATCTGTATATGATGATTCTTTAGTTAGAGAAAGTATAAATATCCAAGATTATATTAATTTCTATAAAGATATATATGATCAAAAAATAAAAACTATGGTAAATGATGTTCATAGAACAATTAAAGTAGAAGATGAATATCTAGAATACTCTAGACAACTTCATGAAGATGAAGGAATAAACGAGTTCATGTTAACAAGAGCGTTAGAAACAACCGAAAATCCTCAAGTTAAAGATATTATTTCAGCAGAATTAGAAAAAATTGTGGCAGAAAAACTTTCTGAAGAAGAGACTGAAGAAATAGTTACTGAAGAAAATGAAGAAGATAAAAAAGTGGAAATAATAGAAGAAGTTTATTCGTTAGATGGAAAAACTGAGTTAGCAGAAACAGAAAATGTTTAAAATAGATACAGAAGAGCAGTAGGAGTTCTTCTGTATTTTTCTAAATAGGAGGAATAAAGTGAACGATTTTGTACATTTACATATGCATACTGAATATAGCTTGCTTGATGGTGCCAACAAAATAAAAGAGTTGGTTGCTAAGGTAAAAGAATTAGGAATGAATGCGGTAGCGATTACTGACCACGGAAACATGTTTGGCGCTATTGAACTATATAAAGAATGTAAAAAAAACAATATAAAAGCAATAATAGGATGCGAGATGTATGTGGCTCCTAGAAGTAGATTTGAAAAAGAAGGGAAAGTAGATACAGAACCCAATCATTTAATATTACTTGCAATGAATGAAAATGGATATAAAAATCTTACAAAATTATGTTCAATAGGATATACAGAAGGTTTTTATTATAAGCCTAGGGTGGATTTAGATGCGTTAAAAGAATATAGCCAAGATTTAATAGCGTTAAGTGGTTGTATGGCCGGTGCTGTTGCAAGAAAAATAATAGAAAAAGATTTAGAAGGCGCAAAAGAAGCTGCAATTAAGTACAAAGAAATATTTGGCGATAGGTATTATCTTGAAATGCAGGATAATAAATATAGCGAACAACTTGTTGTTAATCAAAATTTAATTGCTATATCTAGAGAGTTAGGAATCCCTTTAGTTGCGACAAATGACTGTCACTATTTGACTAAGGACGATTATTTCTTTCATGAAGTGCTTCTTTGTATACAAACAAAGAAGAAATTATCTGATGAAGATAGAATGAAATTCGAAACAAATGAATTCTATGTAAAATCTCCAGAAGAAATGAAAGAAGCTTTTTCTAATTTCCCTGAAGCAATACAAAATACTGTAAAAATAGCAGAAATGTGTAATGTGGAATTTGAGTTTGGGAATTACCAACTTCCTGAATTTAAAATAGAGGAAGATATTTCTCACTATGATTTCTTTAAAAGAATGTGTTATGAGGGAATTTCTAAAAAATATCCAGAAACTATGAGAGAGCAAGTTATAGAACGCTTAGAATATGAACTTGGCATAATAGATAAAATGGGCTTTATTGATTACTTCTTAATTGTTTCAGATTTTATAAGATATGCAAAATCACAAAACATTCCAGTTGGTCCGGGCCGTGGTTCAGGAGCTGGTTCTATAGCGGCATATTTAAGTGAGATAACAGATATAGATCCTTTGAAATTTGGATTGATTTTTGAAAGATTTTTAAATCCTGAAAGAATTAGTATGCCCGATTTTGATATAGATTTTTGCTTTGAAAGAAGACCAGAAGTTATAGATTATGTTGCAAGAAAATACGGAGAAGACCACGTTGCACAAATAATAACTTTTGGAACAATGAAGGCAAGAGCTGGAATAAGAGATATTGCAAGAGTGTTGGATATACCGTACCAAAAGGCGGATGAAATAGCAAAAATGATACCTCAAGAAATTAATATGAGTATAGATAAAGCTCTTGAAATGAATAAGGATTTAAAGTCGTTATATGATAATGATGACGAAACAAGAAATGTAATAGATTTGGCTAAAAAAGCAGAAGGCTTACCACGACATGCTTCAACTCATGCTGCTGGAGTGGTAATAACAAAAAATCCTGTATCAAGTTATGTACCGTTATATTTAAATCAAGACCAAATATCTACTCAATATACAATGACCACTCTAGAAGAGCTAGGTTTGTTAAAGATGGACTTCTTGGGGTTAAGAACATTAACTGTAATACAAGATACAAAATATTTAATAAAGAAAATACATGGAATAGATATAGATTTTGGAAATAAATATGACGACGAGATGGTATATAAAATGTTGTCTGAAGGGAAAACTATCGGGGTGTTCCAATTGGAAAGTGCTGGATTTAGGCAAATGATGAGAGAACTAAAACCTACATCAATAGAAGATATCGCTGTTATGTTATCGCTATATAGACCGGGACCAATGGATCAAATTCCAAGATATATAAAGGGTAAAAATAATCCTCATGAGGTAGTGTATACGCATGAAGCCTTAAAGCCAATTTTACAAGAAACTAATGGTTGTATGGTATACCAAGAACAAGTTATGCAAATATTTAGAGAACTTGCAGGATATAGCTTGGGAAGAGCGGATTTAGTTAGACGTGCAATGGGTAAGAAAAAAATAGACGTAATGAACAAAGAAAGAGAAATATTTATTAATGGTTTGATAGAAAATGGTGTGCAAGCAATAGATGGAGCATTAAAAAGAGGCATAGATAAAGCATCTGCTAATAAAATATTTGATGAAATGGCTGAGTTTGCTAAATATGCATTTAATAAATCTCACGCTGCGGCTTATGCTGTAGTATCTTATGAAACAGCATATTTGAAAGCACATTATCCTGCAGAATTTATGGCTGCTAATATGAATAGTTTTCTAGGCAATTTAGATAAAATACCAGAATATATTGAAGAATGCAAACTTTTAAATATACAAGTTTTAAGACCAGATATAAATGAAAGTTATGCTAGATTTGCGGTTATAAACAAAAATATTAGATTTGCTTTAGCTTCAATAAAAAATGTTGGCGAAGGAGCTATAGAGAGTATTGTTGAAGAAAGAAAGAAAAATGGCAAATATAAAAGTTTGGTAGATTTCTTAAAAAGGATAACATCAGAAAGAGTTAATAAGAAATGTATAGAAAGTTTAATAAAAGCTGGAGCTTTTGATGAATTAGAACCGAAGTTTAACCGTTATGATATGTTAGAAGGGTTTGAAAAAATAACTGATTCTTTGGCTTATGAAAAAAGAAATAGTATGGCTAATCAGTTGAATTTGTTTAACTTAGATACCAGTGATAATAGTATCCCGGAAAGTTTAACATTAACCAAGACTAATAGAGAAATAACTCAAAAGGAAATTTTGGAAATGGAAAAAGAAATGATGGGATTATATGTATCAGGACACCCATTAGACAATTATGTAAAAGAAATTGAGTTAAATAGTACTGTTAGTTCAAGAGAACTAAATGAAGTTGTGTTAGAAAGAGAATTTGAAGAAGACGGACAAACTACAGATTCAGTACAAGTTTGGGATAATAAAGAAGCTAAAATGTGTGGAATTATAACTAATATAAAGAGAATATACACAAAAAGTAATAGACAAATGGCTTTCTCTGCTTTAGAAGATTTATACGGAAATATAGAAGTAATAATGTTTCCTAATATTTATGAGAGATACCAAACAATGATTGTAGAAGATAGTATTGTCTGTATAACAGGTAAAATAAGTTTAAAAGAAAACGAAAAGCCAAAGATTATTGTAGAAAGCATAAAACCTCTAAAAAAGGCAAGTAAGTTGTATATAAAAATAGCTGAGGTTAAAGAGGAAGAAGAAACAGAAAATTTAAATAATATTTTAGAGGAAATTAATGGTTTTTCTGGAGAAACACCTGTGTTTGTATATTTTGAGAAAACTGGGCATATAAGGCAATTAGCAAGAAAATGGTGGATAAATTTAGACAACGATTTAATGCGTAAGTTAAAAGAAATTTATGGAGAAGAAAATGTAAAAGAAATGTAAATATAATCTATAAAATGAAGTTGACAACAGCTTTTATATGGTATAATATATCCATGAATAAGAGAATGCAAAAGACAAAAAGAAAAAATGTAATAAGGTGCTGTTTTGCGTTCTTTAATACGTTTTTAAAAGGGGGATAAAATATATGAAAACGCAAAAGAAAGCAATATCTTTAATAGTACTTGTGGTAACTGTTATAGTATTAGGAATATTAGCAGGTGTTGTTATAGTAAATATATCTAATACTAATATAATAGAGCAAGCAAATATTGCAAAATTTAAAAATGATATGGCAACATATAAAGAAGCATATAATTTGTATTTAGCAAGTAAATATGCAGAGGATCCGTATTTTAATGCATCATCAATAACAGAAGAAGATTATGAAGATATATTTGGTGAAGGATATTCTGGCAAAATGAAGGTTATAGATGGAAAACTAGTATACTTAACAACTGATACAAACGAACAAGCAGTATTGGATTCAATGGGAATAATAAATAAAGCAGAGACAACACAAACACTGGCTCTAGGTACAAAAATATCTTATACACCAGATGCAAATCCAACTGGGTCATATAATGGAGCAACTAATGAGTTTAAAGAAGATAATAGCGTTTCTACAACTTATACAGATCCAGTAACTTATGAAACAAAAAAAGGATATATTGTAGAAAAAACAAAGCAGTATACTCCAGGAACACACGAATGGGTGTACATGGGTCAAGACGAATTAGGACGTACACTACTTACAACAACAACAGTTGGTCCTCAAATGGTTATGTCAGGAATACCTGGTTGGAAAAATGGAGCAGATAGACTCGATACATTATGTAATACTTTATATGGAAGTTCTACATATGGAAGTGCAAGAAGTTTTAATATAGATGATTATCAACGCTTAGGTGATTATACAGGAACTGGATATGGGTATTCGAATTATGTAATGAATCAAGATTACTCTTATACAAGTACTTGTATATCTACTCAAGAACCAATAACAATAGGTAGAGCAGACGAACTTTTAAAGTATAATCGCGGAGATTATACAACTGCTTTTGTACCAGATAACGATAAAACTTTGGACGAATATTACTTAACGGATGCGTGTTATGATACAGCTTTTACTTCTAAAAAAAATACAGCTTTTAAAGCGCTTTTTAAAGATGCAGAATACACTTATTTTTGGTTAGCTAATCCAGCGGTAATAGCGGCTAATGCAGTAAGTTATGCACAGTTTGGAATGTATCGTGTTAGCGAAAAAGGAAACCTTAGTACGCTAGAATATATTTTCACTTATTCTGGTGGTGGTAATGAGTCTAATACACCATTTATGGCGGGAAATACGTATATACGTCCAGTAGTTGTATTAGATGCGGATGTGCAAATAGTAAAAATGGGAGATACTTATTCATTAATTAAAATATAAAAATATAAAAATATAAAAGCTTATCTTGTCGAATTCACAGGATAAGCTTTTATATTTTTATTGAATAAGAATATGTTTTATGATATACTTCATGTAAATGAAATTATTCCTAATACAATTAATATTGGAGGAGGCTGCTATGAGATATAATGCTATTCAAACAAGTGAAATTATTTTTTTGAAACCTGATTTGAAGTTTGAATTAAAACGGGTATTTATCCTTGGTAAAAAGCAAATAAAATATGATTTTTTTGATATGATGGATGAAGTTAGGAAATTTAACGAAAAAAACGGAGTGACTTCGTATATAATTGCAATAAAGTATGGAAATGTGGGTATAAAGAAGAAAAATAACAAATTTGAAGTTTTGAAATCAGCTGTTTTGAATGACGAAACTGATTGGCAAGTTAATCCTGTTGTATCTGAAGATTTCCCTTTACTTGAAAAGGAAGTTGATCCTGTGATTTTGGTTATGGGAGATAAGAAGAATATGAAGTATAGGATAAATTACTATTTAGAATTAGTTAAATCGGGAGTAAGTGGTGATACCGCTTTAAATATTATTTTTTCATAAGGAGTTACGTTTTATGGAAGTATGGGGTGGTAGTACAAAAATAGCTACGCTTAAACAATTTGTTGAAGCTGAAGTGGAACGACTGTTAGATGAAAAAAATATTACAGGAAGAAAAAAACGGCAAATTCATGATGGAAGACAATTCTTGAAGATGTTAACAGAAGAACCTTATTCAAAAGTTACTAAAATAAGTTCTTTAAAAAAACTTATTTCTCAAAGAAGAAAAAGGATAAAGAATATAATTGAAGATATGGATAAAGTTCTTCCGGGTTACCAATTAAGCTTTTTTGAAACAGCGACAAATTTAAGTGAAACAGAAACTCTAATTATCGAAGGAGAAAGAGTTAATTTGAATGCAGAACTTAAATGGCTTCATAAGTGTTTGGGAATTTGTCACAACAAGGATTATTTTAAATAAAAAGGGAGAGAGTTCTCCCTTTTTTCTTGTTTTTTATCCAATAGTATAATATAATATAAGCGTTATAATGGGAATAATTAGAAGGTGTTTAAATGAAAAAATATAGATTAATATATAATGCTGGAGCAGGACAAAATAAATTTAAACCGTTTGTTGATGATATAATAGGAATGTTTTCGGATAATGATTGTGAACTTAGTGTATTTAGAGCTAGTAAAGGACATGATATAGATGAATTTATAAAAGCAACTCCGCCAGATACTCATGGATTAATTGTAGCAGGGGGAGACGGTACATTAAATAGAGCGGTTAATGTAATGATAAAAAATAATATAAACGTTCCATTAGGAATAATACCAGCTGGAACTTCAAATGACTTTGCTACTCATTTGAAATTACCAAATGATTTTTTAGAATGTGCGAAGCTCATTCTAAAAGATAATATTGAACCGGTAGATGTTGGTAAAGTAAATGACAAGTATTTTGTAAATGTATTAGCGGCAGGACTTTTTGCTAGTACATCATATAAAACAGATAAGAGACTTAAAGAAAGTTTTGGACAATTGTCTTACTTTATGACGGCGGCCGCACAAACTTTTCAATATAAACCATTGAGACTAAAAATTGAGACTGATGATGCAGTTTTTGATGAAAAGGTAGCAGTATTTCTAATATTTAATGGAAGTAGTGTTGGTCGTATAAATAAGTTTTCTGATGAATCCAGTGTACAAGACGGGAAACTAGATATGGTAATGCTAAGAGATTGCAAATTAAATGAGGCTATAAAGATATTTGGAGAAATACTGGATAGAACATATTTAGAAAATCCAAATGTAATATATTTAAGAGAAGAAAGATACAAAATAACTTTATTAGAGGGTAAATGCGATTGCCCAGATACTGATGGAGACAAGGGACCAGACTTCCCAATTGATGTTCAATGTATCAAGGGTGGTATAAAATTATTTTTATAAGCGAGGTAAATTAAAATGTATGATAAAATTATAGATAAAAAATGGCAAGATGTATGGTATAACACAGACATATATGCGGCAAAAGAAGATAAAAGCAAAAAGAAATTTTATGGATTGGTTGAATTTCCTTATCCTTCAGGAGTAGGACTTCATTTAGGACATGTAAAAGCTTATATAGGAATGGATGTAATAAGCAGAAAGAAAAGATTAGAGGATTATAACGTATTGTTTCCAATTGGTTGGGATGCGTTTGGTTTGCCTACAGAAAATTATGCAATAAAAACGGGAATACATCCAAGAGCTGTTACAGATAAAAACATTGAGAAGTTTACTGAACAATTAAAAGCGGCTGGCTTTTCTTTCGATTTAACTAGACAAGTAGATACGACTGATCCTAATTATTATAAATGGACACAATGGATATTTATCCAATTATTTAAGCATGGATTAGCATATAAAGACAAAACAGAGGTTAACTATTGTAATAATTGTAAAGTAGTTCTTTCAAACGAAGAATCTCAAGGCGGAAAATGCGATAGATGTGGCGGTGAAGTTGTTCAAAGAGAAAAAGAAGTGTGGATGTTAAAAATAACAGATTATGCCGAAAAATTATTAGAAGGATTAAATGAAGTAGATTTCCCAGAAAGAATAAAAGCTCAACAGGAAAATTGGATAGGAAAATCTACAGGAGCTGAAATAGATTTTAAACTTACTGTTTTAGAAGATAGTCTTAAAGTTTATACAACAAGACCAGATACAATATATGGAGTAACATTTATGGTTATTGCTCCAGAACATCCTTTGATAGAAAAATTCCAAGATAGAATTTCTAATATTGAACAAGTTAGAGAATATGGAATCAACGCAAAGAAAAAGACTGAATTCGAAAGAGTTCAGCTTGCAAAAGATAAAACTGGAGTTAAGCTTGAAGGAATAGAAGCAATAAACCCTATAAATGGTAAAAATATTCCTATATGGGTTGCTGACTATGTAATGATGGGGTATGGCACAGGCGCTATAATGGCTGTTCCAGCTCATGACACAAGAGACTTTGATTTCGCTAAAAAGTTCGGTATTGATATAATACAAGTAATACAAGGGGAGCAAGAAGTCGATGTAAATGAAGCTCCGTATACGGATATATATAACGGAGTAATGGTAAATTCAGAAATTGTAAATGGAATGAAAGTAAAAGAAGCTATCTCTAAAATGATAGAAGTTATACAAGAAAAGGGAATAGGCTGTGCAAAAACAAATTATTTCATGAAGGATTGGGCTTTCGCTAGACAAAGATATTGGGGAGAACCTTTACCAATAGTAAAATGTAAAAAATGTGGAATGGTGCCTTTGGACGAAAAAGACTTACCATTAACACTACCAGAAGTAAAGGACTTTAAACCTGGACAAAATGGAGAATCTCCTTTAGCAGAAGCTACTGAATGGATTCACACAAAATGTCCACATTGTGGAGAAGATGCTTTAAGAGAAACGGATACTATGCCTCAATGGGCTGGCTCTAGTTGGTATTTCTTAAGATATATTGATCCTAGAAATGATGCTTGCTTAGCAAATTTAGAAGAATTAAAATATTGGTTGCCAGTTGATTGGTATAATGGTGGAATGGAACACGTTACAAGACACTTAATATACTCTAGATTTTGGCATAGATTCTTATATGATATTGGAGTTGTACCTACAAAAGAACCTTATGCAAAAAGAAGTGCGCAAGGGCTAATATTGGGCTCTGACGGAGAAAAAATGTCTAAATCTCGTGGAAACGTAGTTGATCCAAGCGATATCATAGCAGAATATGGTGCAGATACTCTAAGAACATATATGTTGTTTATAGGGGAATATGATGAAGCTGCTCCTTGGAATGAAAATGGAGTAAAGGGAGCTAAGAAATTCTTAGATAGAGTTATGAGACTTGAGTTCATGGTGGTAGACAAATATGAAGCATATGATAAAGAATTAGACATGGAATTAAATAAACTAGTTAAGAAAGTTTCATCAGATATAGACGCTATGAAATATAACACTGCGATTGCTGCATTAATGACATATATTAATATTGTTTACAAAAAAGGAGTAATTTCTAGAGAAGATTTGAAGAAGTTTTTAACAATTCTTTCTCCTATTGCTCCACATGTTTCGCAAGAATTATGGAGTAAGTGCTTAGGAAAAGAACTAATTGAAAGAGAAGCAAAATGGCCATCTGTTGACGAAAACAAACTAGTACAACAAGATATAGAAATTGCTGTACAAGTAAATGGTGTAGTTAGATTTAAATTAGTTCATCCTGTAGGAGCATCAAAAGAAGAGATAGAAGAAATTTTAAAATCAGATGAGCGTTTGAATGCATACATACAAGGAAAAGTTATTAAAAAAATCATAATAATTCCAGGTAGAATTGTAAATATTGTTGTATAATGATATTATTTATAATAATATACAAATGATGTAGGAGTGAATATATGAATATCTATGTAATAAGTTTAATAGTAGTATACGTAAGCTCTGGGGCTATTTTAGGAATGTTCCTTTATGCGGAACTAACTAAAAAGAGGCTTAGACAAAGCAAACAAGAAGCAGCGGCGGCTTATGTGGATGCATTAACCGGCTTAAGCAATCGATTTAAATTTAATAAAGTGCTTGCTGAAATGATAAAGCATCCAAACGAAAAATTTTCTCTTTGCTTTTTAGATTTAGATGACTTTAAGCATATAAATGATAATATGGGGCATGATGCAGGCGACGAACTGTTAATAGAACTTGGGAAGAGACTTAAAGAAAGTTTGGGAGACCATGGAGAAGTATTTAGATTAGGTGGAGACGAATATGCTTTAATAATTGTTGGGGCTGATACAAAACTTGAAGTTGAAACTATAATCAAAAGAGTTCAAAGAAGTGTAGTAAGACCTATACTTATTCGAGGAAATACAGTTAATTTAGAATATAGTTTAGGGATTGCTAGATTCCCAGAGGACACAAAAAGCGCTGTAGAATTAGTTAATTTTGCAGATACTGCAATGTATCATGTTAAAGAGAGCGGAAAGAGTGATTATTATTTTCATAATGATGCTCTAAAAGCTAAAGCTGATAATAAAAAAAGAATGGAAAATGAGTTAAAGGCTGCATATTTAAATAAAGAATTTGGAATGGATTATCAACCGCGCTTGGATTTGGTAGAACCAAATAAAATCTGGCTAGAAGTATTTTTATTTTGGGATCACCCAATGATTGGCAAACTAAGAGCAGAATATTTCTTAAAATATGCTGAAACTACAGGATTAATAATTTCTTTAGACGAATATATATTAAAAGAAAGTATTAAAAGGTTGAGGGAATTAAGAAATAAAGGGTACGACAATATATGTATGGCTATAAATATTTCTCCTAGACATTTCCAAAGAAAAGATTTTATAGATAACATCTGTAACATATTAGAAGAAAGTAAAATAGTAGAAGGTTCTTTGATGTTTCAAATAACTGATACATTAGATTTGGCTAAAATTGAAGCATATAAAGTAATGCTAGATAAAATTAAAAGCTATGGAGTTAAAATTTCTGTAAATAATTTTACTATAAAACATGAAGAAATGGATTTATTTAATAGATTACAAATAGATGAAGTAAAAATAAGTTCAGAATTTCTTGTTTCTAATAGTATATTTAAAGAAAATGTTCTAAAAGATTTAGTTGTTCTTTGTAATGACTTAGATTATGAAATATTAATAACTAGAGTGTCTGATGAAGAAACTCTAAAGAAAGTAGCTAAATATCCTATAAATAGAGTACAAGGTACATTTATTTATCCTGTAATTGAAGATGATAAAATAGAAGAATTTATAAATGAATACTATAAAAAGCAATCAAAAAAGAGAGTTTCAAGAAAAACAACAAAAAAAACAACAAATTAGAAAAAATGTGTTGACAAAACACATTTTTTTTATTATAATATCTTTTGTCAACGATAAATGGGCGCATAGCTCAGTTGGGAGAGCATCTGCCTTACAAGCAGGGGGTCATAGGTTCGAGCCCTATTGTGCCCACCATTTATTTTGGCCCGGTAGTTCAGTTGGTTAGAACGCCGCCCTGTCACGGCGGAGGTCATGGGTTCGAGTCCCATACGCACCGCACGAGAGAAACACATTGTTGGTTCTCTTTTTTTTATCTATTTAAAAACTTATCTGACGTTAACAAACTATGAACGAAGAAAACATTAAAA
>JAFYUV010000006.1 GCA_017549425.1 Clostridia bacterium
ATTGTGAGCCATAATTATTGTTGGTTTATTTACTTCTCTGATAACATTTGCTATTGTAAATGTTTTTCCTGAACCCGTTACACCTAGCAAAGTTTGGCATCTATCGCCACGTTTTATTCCTTCTACCAAAGTTTTTATTGCTTCAGGTTGGTCTCCTGTTGGTTTAAAATTTGAATGAAGTTTGAACATTTTTCTCTCCTTTTTTAATATGTTATATAACTTCCATGATATATTTCTGAAGATTCTTGTATGTTTTCAAAATCTTTTGGATAAACAAAACAAAGCTTTTTATTAAAGTTATAAATCTTTGCTTGATTTAAAAGATATGCTACAAAATAACTACAAACATATTTGTTTTTGAAAGTTATTGGTATCTTAAAAAATCTTAAAACTGTTCCACAAAAATCATATTTATATTCTTGTTCATGTTCTTCCATGGTTTCTAAAATATTTTTAAGCGCTAAATATTGTTCGTCAGAAATAGAGAGTTCATATATTTTACATTCTGTTTTATTAAATTTTTTAAAGAATTCTCCTGTTTTTTCTGTTACAACAAATCCGCCATTTATTATAGAATTTACTTTTTTTCTACCAAAACTGTACAAAGTATTACAAGACTTGTCTAACGCAATTGCCACGTGACTATATTTGTACCTTGTAAATGTTTTTACTATTTTTGACGGCATTGTATTTGTATGCATTAAAATAATATAAATTTTATTCATAATATCTCCTATTTTATATTATTTTAACATCATAAACTGTCAAAAGCAATAAATCGTTATTTTAATACATAAAAAAGTAGCTATTCATATATAAATAGCCACTTTTTAAAACTTAAATAAATGATACTACGTATCCGTTTTGTATAGTTTTTTTCATATCTATAACCCTTTGATTTGAAGAGCCTCTCCATTCTAGTTTGGGATTATGCAATTCCTCTTTAAAAATTCCATCTACCAAAACATCTAAATAATTTACAACATCTTTATCTTTTAAATTTTCATATAAGAATCCTGTCCAAGACCATACCGTCTTGTTTGGAAAGCGCTCCTTAAAAGCTTTTGCAAGTTTTGTTGTTCCTTCTATATTATTAGGATGCATTGGCTCTCCACCTAATATTGACAAACCTTCAATATAGTTATTATCACAAAGCTGTAATACTCTTTCTATTGTTTCGTCAGTAAACTCTTTTCCTCCATTAAAATCGTGAGTTTCAGGATTAAAACAGTTTTTACAATTAAAAGTACAACCTTGCATAAATATAGATACCCTTATTCCGGGACCGTTCGAAACATCCATTTTTCTAATTTTATTATATCTCATATACCCCTCTTATTCATCGTCTTTATTATCTACATGCAATACTCTCTCTTTTATTTCTTGTGTTCTTCCTTTATTCCAGAAATTACTTCCTATATAGCCACAAGTTCTTCTAGCCACATTTAATGTATTATGGTCTCTATTACCGCAAGAAGGGCAATACCATTCCATATCTTCGTCAATTAAAATTTCCCCATCAAATCCACATTTTTGACAATAGTCTGATTTAGTATTAAGCTCTGCATACATTATATTATCATATATGAATTTTATAATTTGAATTACTACTTCTAAATTATTTTGTAAGTTTGGAGTCTCTACATAAGATATAGCTCCTCCTGGACTTAATCTTTGGAATTCAGCTTCTAAGCTTAACTTAGCGAAAGCATCTATTTCTTCAAATACCGGAATGTGATAAGAATTTGTAATATAATCTCTATCTGTTATTCCTTTCACAACCCCAAATCTATCTTTTAGACATTTAGCAAATTTATATGTTGTTGATTCTATTGGAGTTCCATATACGCTATAATCTATATTCTCTTTTTCTTTCCATTCTTTGCACTTATCATTCATCTTTTGCATTACTTTTAATCCGAATTCTTTGCCGATAGAATTATCTGTATGACTATTTCCAGTCATATATTTTACACATTCATAAAGCCCTGCGTAACCTAAAGAAATTGTAGAATAACCTCCATGCAATAAGTCATGTATACTAGCTCCTTTCGGAAGTCTTGCAAGAGCCCCATATTGCCATAATATTGGTGCTACATCACTTGTTGCTTTGCTCAATCTCTCGTGTCTTGCTTGCAATGCTCTGTGACAAAGTTCAAGTCTTTCTTCATATATTTTCCAGAATATATCCATATCTTTACCAGATGACAATGCTATATCTACTAAATTTATAGTAACAACACCTTGATTAAATCTTCCGTAATATTTTGGTTTATTTGTTTTTGGATCAACATAAGGTGTTAAGAATGATCTGCATCCCATACAAGGATAACAATTTCCGTTTCCGTTTTTATCTATTTTAAATTCAAGCATTTTCTTCTCAGAAATATAATCTGGAACCATTCTTTTAGCTGTGCATTTTGCAGCAAGTTCTGTTAAATACCAATATTTGCTATTTTCAGAAATGTTGTCTTCTTCTAAAACATACAATAGTTTAGGAAATGCTGGTGTAATATATACACCCTTTTCATTTTTCATTCCTTCAATTCTTTGTTTTAAGAACTCTTCAATAATTAAAGCAAGTTCTTCTTTGTATTCCTCTGTTTCACCAAGATAGAAGCAAACGCTTAGGAACGGAGATTGCCCATTTGTTGTTGTCATCGAATTAATTTGATATTGGAAAGTTTGAACTCCATCTTTTATTTCTTTATGCAAATCTTCTTTTGCAAATTGTTCACATTGTTCAGGAGTTAATCCTCTCTTTGTATACTTTTCCAAATATCTGTTATAACTATCTCTTACAAATGGAGCTAAATGAGTCATTGTAACAGTTGCTCCACCATATTGGCTAGATGTTACTGCTGTTATAATTTGAGTAGCTATAGTCATAGCTGTTAAAAATTTATGAGGTTTTTCTATCATTACACCGTTAATATTTGTTCCATTTTGCAACATGTCTTCTAAGTTAATTAAATCACAGTTGTGAAGCGCATTTTGAGCAAAATAATCTGCATCATGGAAATGAATAATTCCTGAATCATGAGCTTTTACAATATCTTCAGATAATAAAAATCTTCTTGTTATATCTGTACTTGTAATTCCCGCTAAATAATCTCTTTGAGTAGTAACAACTTTAGCATTTTTATTTGAATTTTCTGTGTTCCAATAATCACTTTCACCATCTATTAATTCTTTTATAGATTGGTCTGTTGTATTAGATTTTCTAACCAACTCTCTTGTATACCTATATGTTATATATTTTTTGGCTAAAACATATTTTCCGTATTCCATCAATTTTTGTTCAATTATATCTTGAATATCTTCTACCAACATTCTTGGTTTGTTCATATCTACAATATGTTTTATTATTTTATCTATTTCTTCTTCTGTAACTTTTTCCTTATCACAAACTTCGTTATTTGCTTTTGTTATGGCCATTTTAATCTTATCTTGATTATAATCTACTATGGAACCATCTCTTTTTATAATTTTCATATACCTTCCTCCTATTGTTTTTAAGTTGCCTCAATAATACCAATTTAAATTTCTTTAATAAAGTTGCAATTGCAACAGTTTTGTGCTAAAAGTTATAATTTATTAGTTACCCCTAGGCTTAAAAGTTTTGTTACATTTAAATTACAAAAATGTCTATAAAATTTTATATTTTAACAATCTTTTCCCAAGGCAAAAATTCCTTCCCAAAATGGCCATAATTTGTAGTATTTTTGTATATTGGACTTCTTAAATCTAAAAACTCAATTATTCCTGAAGGAGTTAAATCAAATTTGTTTTCTATTATTTTTACGATATCTTTTTCAGGTAATTTATTTGTTCCAAATGTATTAATATATATTGAAACAGGTTTTGCTACACCTATTGCATAAGAAAGCTGTATTTCACATTTATCCGCCAACTTATTTGCAACTATATTTTTTGCAATAAATCTTGCCATATACGAAGCCGATCTATCTACCTTAGTTGCATCTTTACCTGAAAACGCACCCCCACCATGTCTTGCATATCCACCATAAGTATCTACAATTATTTTTCTTCCTGTCAGCCCACTATCTCCCAAAGGGCCACCAATTACAAATCTTCCAGTTGGATTTATATACAATTTGGTTTTTCCATCCAAAAGTTCTTTTGGTATCACATTTAATATAACTTCATTATATATATCTTGCTTTAGTTGTTCTAACTCAATATCCGGCTCATGTTGTGCAGATATAACTATTGTATCTATTCTAACAGGCGTGTTTTCTTCATATTCAACCGTGACTTGTGTTTTTCCATCTGGTCTTAAATAACTTAAAACATTCTCTTTTCTAACTTCGGTTAATCTTTTTGCTAATTTGTGTGCGAGGATTATAGCAAGCGGCATATATTCTTCAGTCTCATTTGTTGAAAAACCGAACATTATTCCTTGATCTCCAGCCCCATGTACCACATCTTCACTTCCTAATTTTGACTCTAGTGATTTATCTACGCCCAATGCTATATCTTGCGACTGCTTAGATACATTTACTAATACTTTGCAAGTTCTGCCATCTAGTCCTTTTTCTTCATTATCATATCCAACTTCTAAAACAGCTTGCCTTACAACTTTTTCTATATCTACTTTCCCTTCAGACGTAATCTCTCCTGTTACATATATTTCTCCTTTTGAAGCTACCGTTTCTACAGCAACTCTAGAGTTTTTATCTTGCTTTAAATATTCATCTAAAATACTATCTGATATATAATCACATAATTTATCTGGATGTCCTTCTGTAACACTTTCTGATGTAAATTTCATAAAAATTCTCCTCTCTCCCAAAAACAAAATAACCTCTGTACTAATACAAGTACAAAGGTTGTTTAAAAATTATCACCCAAAGCACTTATATACTTTGTCGGTTTTAGCACCTTATATAACACAGGTTGCTGTGGAGTCATAAAGCCGAATCTCTCGTCCACTCTAGATAATTAATATTTAATTTTCTTTATTATATATTTATATTTTTTAATTGTCAACTATATTTTATTATTTGCGTTTATATATTTTTCATACAAACAAATTCCGGTAGCAACTCCTACGTTGAGCGATTCTTGGTTTGGCATTATTGGAATTTTAATTAACTCCGTACAAATTGCCTTAACCACATCGCTCATTCCATTTGCTTCATTTCCCATCACAAATACAATATTTTTAGTAAAATCTAATTTTCTTAAATAAGTAGTGGCTTTTAAATCAGTTCCTACTATTTCATAATTTCCATTTACCAATAGTTTTACAATTTTTTTATACATTTCTTCATCTACATAGTATATATTTAATTTTGAAATTGCACCCATTGTACTTCTTACTACCTTAGAATTATACATGTCCACAGTACCTTTTAAACAAATTATACTATCTATCCCAAACGTAACTGCACTGCGTATAATTGTTCCAAAGTTACCGGCATCAGAAACTTTATCTAAAACTAAAATGTTTTTACTTCTCTCTACATCATTTTTTAAGTTTTGAAAAATATCTTTTTCTTCTAAATTAGGGATGTCTTTTACAACTAAGACTCCTTGTGGTGTTTCAGTCTCTGAAATATGTTCAAAAACTTCCGCTGATACTTCTGTTTTCTCAATATCTACTTGTTTTATTTTACTTAATAATTCTTTACCGTTATTTAGCCTTTCTAAAATTTCTGGAGAATATACAATAGACTCAGAAGGATTAATCCCCTCCGAGTCTATCATCTCTCCAATAATTTTAATTCCTTCTATTATGTATTTTGAATATTTTTCTCTATATTTTTTATTCTTTAAACTAACCAGAAATTTAATTTGTTCATTGGATTTACTTGTTATCATAATACTCCTTTATTTAGTTGCTTCTGTACTAGGTGCTGTAGATATTAAACCTAATTCAACTGCTATAGAATTAGCAATTTCTTTAATTCTTTCTTCATCATATTCACATTTTGCTGCTGTTTGCTTTTCATCTAACATCTCATTTACATAGTAACTAACTTCATTAGAATCTGTTAATCTACCATTTTCAACAACTTCTTCTAATTTAATTATGAAATATCCATAAGTTTCATCTACAACTAAGGCAGATGTCACTTCACCTTTTTTCAATTTTTTAACAGCATTTACATATGAAGGAACAGTAGATGCACTTGAAGCAACATATTTGCCTTCTGAATACTGTTGAGTATATGTATCATCAGAATACTCATTTGCTAATTTAGCAAAATCTTCACCTTTTTTTACTTTTGCTAGAACTTCTTCAGCCTCTTTCTTTACAGCAGCCTTTTCTTCATCTGTACTAGCTTCTGCTATAGAGAATAAAATATGTCTAGTGTTATATAAGTTTAAATCAGTGTCTTCTCCTTCTTTGGCAGTTATATATTCCTTTACTTTTTCAGCTGTTGCTTTTTCTTGCAATTTAGTCATGTATAAATTAACAACACTATCATCATACAATAAACCTTTTAAAGCGTCTATATTAAGTCCTCTAGATGCAAATGCTTCTATATTAGCTTTATCACTTAAAAGAGTGTCTACCTCTTCTTTATCCGCTTCTATTCCAGCTTCAGCGGCATCTTTTAATATTAATCTATCTAATATTACTTTTTCAGCAACATCCATTGCTATAGTTTCGTTATCACTACCATAATAGTAAGCTAGTACTGGAGCCCATAATCTGTAATACATTTCATATTCTCCTCTAGTCACTTCACCATTATCGTAAGTTGCTATAACCTCTTTATCCATAAATAAGAAATAGTAACACATAATACCAGCAACCGCTAATATAATTACTGCAACTATAATTCCTATTATTAAGTTATCTTTATTCATTAGTTTCTTTGGTTTTGCTTCACTCATATTAATCCTCCCTTAATTTGTAACCCCTATTGTCTTTTTTAAATTAGTCAGGGCAACTTCCACGTATGACAATATATCACGTTTGGAGTTATTTGTCAATCTGTACTTTATGTTATTTTTTACATAATTCGATATAATTACTAAAAATTCTCCTTGTACTTTTATCTCTGAAATCCCTAATTCTCTACATATATTTCTAATTTTAATAATATCTATTAAGTTCTTTGTTTCAATTGGCATGTCCCCAAATCTATCAATAATTTCATCTATTATATCTTGTAATTTTTCATCATTTCTTGCATTAGATAATTTTTGGTACATTTCCATTTTTATTACATTATCTGAAATATAATTTTCAGGGATATTGGCTGATACATCTAAATTTATTTTTACTTCTTGTATTTCGTCTTCTAAAATATTTTTTACTTCAGGCGTTTCTACTTTATTTTCTAACAATAATTTTTCTTCATGAACAGCTCTTTCTAAAAGCGACGCATACATATCATAACCTACAGCAAGCATATGGCCACTTTGTTCACTTCCCAAAAGATTTCCCGCTCCTCTTATTTCTAAATCTCTTAAGGCAATTTTAAAACCGCTTCCAAATTCGGTGTAATCCTTTATTGCTTTTAATCTTTTATCCGCTTCTTCTGAAATAACAGAACTCTTATTATATGTCACATAAGCATAACTTAATCTATTAGATCTTCCCACTCTTCCTCTAATTTGGTAAAGCTGTGCTAACCCCAATTTATCTGCATTCTCCACTATAATAGTGTTTGCATTAGGAATATCTATGCCAGATTCTAGAATAGTTGTACAAACTAAAACGTCTATATCATGATTCATAAAGGACATCATTACATCTTCAATCTTATTAGCCGTCATTTTACCATGAGCAATTTCTACTCTTGCATTTGGCACTAGCGATTTTACCTTCTCTGAAATAAGCTCAATATTCTCAACTCTGTTAGATAAATAGAAAACTTGACCATCTCTTTCTAACTCTTTTTCTATTCCCTCTTTAACTACATCTCTAGAATATTCTAGTACATATGTATGAACAGGTAATCTTTCCTTTGGTGGTTCTAATATTATAGACATATCTCTAATACCAATCATAGACATATGCAAAGTTCTTGGAATAGGCGTTGCTGTCATAGAAAGTACATCAATTTCATTTCTATACTTCTTTATTACTTCTTTATGCTCAACACCAAAACGGTGTTCTTCATCAATTATCAGTAACCCTAAGTCCTTAAACTTCACATCTTTAGAAAGTAACCTGTGTGTTCCTACAATTATATCAATTTCGCCAGTCTCTAATTTTTTTATAATTTCATCTTGCTCTTTTTTTGACCTGAACCTGCTTAACATTTCTACATTAATCCCATACTGTTCCATACGAGACTTAAATACGTTATATTGTTGCAAAGACAAAACTGTAGTAGGTACAAGATATGCAACTTGTTTTGAGTCCATTACTGCTTTAAAAGCACCTCTTATTGCAACTTCAGTTTTTCCATACCCAACATCTCCACAAAGTAGTCTGTCCATAGGTTTAGTACTTTCCATGTCTTTCTTTAGTTCTTCTACACATCTTTGTTGGTCTTCTGTTAATTCGTATTCAAAATCTTGTTCAAATTGCTGTTGCCATGGGGTATCCTTAGAAAAAGCAAAACCTTGCGCCATTTTTCTTTTGGCATATAGTTTTACTAGTTCTTTGGCAATATTTTTAACGTGTTTTCCAACTCTTTCTTTTGTTGCTTGCCATGCTTTTCCGCCTAGTTTATTTAATTTAGGAACATATCCATCTTCACAGACATATTTCTTTATAGCGTCAAGGCTTGTAACAGGAATATATAACACGCCTTCTTCTTGGTACATTATTTTTATATAGTCCTTTACTACTCCATCTATTTCAACTTGTTCTATTCCTAAATATTTCCCGATACCATGATTTAAATGAACTACATAATCCCCTATTTTTAAGTCTTCATAAGAATTTAATACTTCACCCAAAAATTCTTTAGAATCTTTTCCTGTTTTATTTTTTATACCACTTACTTGTTCAGAAATTACAACCAAGTCCATTTCATCGTATACAAAGCCTGATGAGATTATTCCTGTTGTAATATATATAACTCCTGCGTTTAAACTTTCTGCCATTGTTATATCTTGTACAAATTTTGTGTTTATTCCTGCATCATTTAGTAAATTCTTTACAGTTTCCACTCTAGCAAGGGTAGAGAACACTAATACGATTACTTTGTTTTCTTCTTGGTATCTTCTGATATCACTTTTAAATATATCCACTGCGCTACGAAAAAAGTTTACCTCCCTACAGCTAAAACTGTACTCTTTTCTTTTCGCATGCAAAACTCTACCTTGGTTTATATTTTCAATATATACCATAGGTATGTGATTATACCTTTGTTCTATTTCATCAAAAGTATAATATTTAAATGTATATTGTGGATATACTTCATTTTTTTCAATCATAATTCTTTGAGTTTCTTCATTCTCAAATAATATTCTTTTGCTTCTTTCAATATCTTTAGTTATTTCATCAAAATATACAATATGCTCTTCTGTTAAGTAATCTATGAACGAGCAGGCTTTAGGGAAAAACAAATCAAAATATTTATCTGCAATTTGAGATAAATTCCCTTGTTTTAATTTTTCAATATCTTCTTTTATATTCTCACTTAAAACGCCGTTTATATCCTCGTCTTGTACTTTTTCCTCTAACTTATTAAAGCTTTCTATTATATCATTTTCAGCCATAATAAACTCGTTAGAAAAATACAACTCATATGAAGAAAGAACTCTGTTACTTCTTTGGTTTTCAACACTAAATGTTCTTATGCTATCAATCTCTTCTCCAAAGAATTCAATCCTTACAGGCTCGTTGCTATTGCTTGCAAAAATATCTACAAGGCCACCTCTTACACTAAATTGGCCCTGGCCTTCTACTAATTCTACTCTTTGATACCCTAATTTATTACATGACTCTATTAGTTTTTCTAAAGAAAAACTTGCTCCTGTTCTTAAAGAAACTTTTAATCCTTCATAACTTTCTTTGGGCAACATTTTTTGCATAATAGCCTCAATTGTTGTTACTATTATGCACTCTTCTTTATTTACAAGTTTATTTATAGCATAAACCCTAGCGTTTTCTATTTCTCTACTTTGGCTGTCATATGAATAATATGTAATTTCTCTTGCTGGGAAAAACACTATTTCAGTATTTGAATAGTATTTTAAATCTTGAATCATTTTTTTTGCATATGACACGTTAGGACACACTATTATTGGTATCATCTTCGAATAATTATATAAGCTGTAAATTAGATGCGCCTTAGCAGCATCTGTTATTCCCGTTATACTTATATTTTTACTTCTTAATTTTATATCTTCCAACAATTTATTAAATTTGCTAAATTTAAGCATTTCCTTTACTATTGGATTTGACATATTTCCTCCTGTTTATTTATACAATATTTTTTCTCTTTTTATCTTATATGGTATTTTTTGGTCTATATATTCCAAAAAGCCATCCATAATATAATTTGGATTAAAGTTATATTCTGTATTTGTAGCAAATGTAACATGTAAAGCATCATTTATACTTATACTATATTCCATTATACTAGGCTTTATATCTATTCTTTCATTTCTGTTACCAGACTTTACTAAAACCATCATTTGTGGTTCCTTCATATATTGCTCTAATACAGTTCTATACCACTCTCTTAAATCTGCATACTCCTTATTCGTCATCTTTTCCACATTTTCATATTCTGGTATTATTTCGTAGACCGATGCATACACGCTATCTTCAATACCTTGAACACCATCTGACAAATACTCAGCAGATAAAGCAACCATTCCTGAAGGCAGTACTTTATTTAAAGATTTTGTTATAAACGCAGACTCTATATATTCCAAAATCTCAACATCACAAATTTCAGAAGTGCTATCTATACCTAAAGGTAATGGATTAGCCACTTGTATATTTGGTCTTTTTTCTTTTGTATATGCAATACACCCCCCAATTCTAGTAAAAGCTCTTTCTAAAACTTTCACTAAATCCTCAGCCGGTATGTATGCTGCTTCCTTAGACTTTGTATATGTAACACGTATTCTAAACATAACAGCATCCTCCTTAATACATAATGTTAATTATATCACAACACAATATAAAATGAAAGCATCTTGACATTTTTGATATTTTATGGTAACCTATTATAGAGTTTTTATTTAGTTTAATTAATAATTTAATTTGGAGGAATAAAAAATGTATAAGCCGGAGTGCAAATACGAAATAAGTAAAAATACAAGTTTTGAGTACTTGAATGAATGTAAAGTAAATAATCAAGCAGTTGTAGGCTACGTTACAAAGTACGATTTTGATAAAAAAGCTTTAATAGTTGATTTAGGAAATGGCATTACAGCAAATTTGCCTGAAGAATTCATTGACCCTAGCGTTTTAAAATTTCCTGTACCAGGAAGCTACTCTATGCAAGCTCATAATGTTTTAAACAAAACAATTTTAGCTTACGTTGAAGAAATCAAAGATTATGTAGTTGTTTTAAACAGAGCACGGTTACATGAAGATATAACAAAAAATATAGATAGAAGTCTTGTTTACAACGTACATATAAAAGGAATTTCAAAGCATGGTCTTTATGTAGATATAGCTGGTGGTGCTATGGGTTTTATCCCTATGGATGAGCTTTCAACCACATTTTTCAACAATTTAAATGATATAGGAATTTATATAAATGATTTTATTCCTGCAACATTTATACAATGTAATAATAAAAAACAACTTTATCCAACCTTATCATACAGAAAAGCCTTCAAAAATTTTGCATTGCCTGAAGGCTCATGTATTTTGGGAGTTGTTAGACAAAGAATTCCAGATTCAAATGAATTTTGGGTAGAAATAAATCCAAATTCTAAAGGTATAATCTCAATAACAGACGAAGCTTTAAACTATGTAAAATATGGTTCTACCGTTCTTTGTAAGGTTTTAAAAGCAATGCCAACAGAACAAGAAGATGGAACTTTAACTGTAAGTTACAAACTCGAGTTTATAGCAAAACAAAAATAAAATAAAGGGTGTCATATGACACCTTTTATTTTTTGCAATGTTTTATAATATTTTATTTTATATAATTTTGTATAAAAAGAAGATTTTTTCTCATCTGTTTATTCTAAATAAATTCATATCCTTTGTATAACAATCGTCGTATATACTACTTAGCATTTTAGCCCCTATTGCTGAATATATAATTCCATTTTTCCCTATACCCAAATTGCAATATATATTTGGTAGTTGTTCGATTTCATCAATTATTGGCAAGCCGTCTTTAGTCATTAAGTATGTACCATAAAAACAATTTTTTATCTTAATATCTTCTATTTCCATACTCCTTATTAGTGTATTATATAACCTTTTATACTTACCATCTGCAAATCTTTTCTCATATTCTTCAGTATTTCCCGTCTTAGTTATTTTTATATCTTCTCCATTTAATATAACATGATTATTATTAAATCTAAACATTTTAACATTATCTAAAGCTACTAAATTAGTATTATAGCTTTTATCTAATTTAACAGCTATATTAAATGTTTTATACAAATCAAACTCACAATCTTTTAAATAGTCTTCAATAGATATCCCAGCGCATACTATTGCTTTCTTTGCATGTATTTTAAATCTGTTACTAGTTTGAGCTTCAACCTCGTTATCTTTTGAATTTAACACTTCTATATATGTGTTTTCATAAACTTCTACATTTTCCATTTTACTCAAATATTGTACTAACTCTTGATTAAATATATATGGATTTAACAACAACGAACTCTCTTTTTCAAGCACTCCTGCAGATATATCTAACAAATCATTCTCTTCTATATATTCTATTTTCGAATCATTTTCATAAATCTCATCATGTAATTTAGATATAACAAACTTACCTGATGCTCTATCTGAAAAATATAGTGTATCACATAAAGAATATGGTATTTCTTTGTTTTCTTCTTTTGTATTATTTATTTCTTCTATTATTTGTACTATATCTTTTAAAGCCTTACTAGATAACATTTTAACTCTTTTCAAAGTTTTTTTGTCAACTTTTTTACTATTATTTAGAATTTCTGTATTTGCACATATAACACCCATATTTTCTAAAGTTGAACCATATCCTATTAAGTTTTTCTCAACTAAAATAACATTATGCCCTTGCTTAGCTTGGTAATAAGCGCTTAATGCTCCTGTTATTCCACCACCAATTATTAAAATATCACATTTCCTATCATGTGTTAAATATGGATAATTATATCTAATATCCATGCCTTGTTCCCAAAATATATTTCCCTGAGTTATATTCATTTTTTTCACCTAAAAATATTATTCCATTTTTTAAAATTTTTATTCTTCTTTTAAATTTAGTTCTAAATATATTAGCTTGTACATATATAAATAATATATTAAAGGAGGATATATGAAAAAAACAAATTTTAAAATAATAATTATGTTATCGTTTTTTATAACAATTAGTACTTTTATTTTTGCAGCAACTACTGCTTCAAATCCAACTTATGGAGTAACAAGTTCAAATGTAAATTTCAGATCGATGGCCACAACCTCTTCTACAGTCATACGTCAGCTTAGTAAAGGTACAAAACTTAAATTAGTAGGTAATATAGATAATTTTTATATAGTTCAATTAACAACAAATGAAGTAGGTCTAGTATATAAAGACTATATAAAATCTAGTTCAGAAGCTTTAACAGAAGCTTTATCTTATACAAACTTAGGGAAAAAACAAGCTAAAATAAATACACAAAATGTTAACTTTAGAAGAGGCCCTAGTACTTCCTTTCAATCAATTACCAAACTAGCACAAGGTACCTCTGTTACAGTAATTGGAGAAATCAACGGTTGGTATTTAGCTGTAACTTCAAATAATACCGTAGGTATGGTATATAAACCATATATAACTTTTAATACTTCTACATCTACTCCTAATACATCTAACCAAACAACAACTACTGATTCTAATATACAATTAGTTTTAAATTTAATTAATGAAGCACGCTCTAAAGCAGGAGTTTCACCTCTAAAACTAGGCGCTACATTACCTAAAATAGCACAATTAAAAGCAGATGATATGGTAAAAAACAATTATTTTTCTCACACATCACCTACTTATGGAACTCCATTTAAAATGATGTCAGATTATGGTATAGATTACAAAGCTGCAGGAGAAAACATTGCTGGTAACCCAGATATAAAAGCAGCTGTTGAGGCTTGGCTTGCTTCAGACACACATAAACAAAATTTACTTTCTCAAGCATATAATTATATAGGTATTGGAATTGCCAAAAGTGATACTTATGGATATGTTATAGTTGCTATGTTTGTTGGTGAATAAAGAGCTACTAAAAGTAGCCCTTTATTCTTTTTCCAATAATGCTTTTATCTCTTTTATATTTCTATTAACTATGTTATATCCTCTTTGAGCTAAATGTATTGCTTTAGAAAAATCTAGTAATGAAACATTTTTAAAACATAGTCTTATATTCACATCAGCCAACTTTTGTTCATCTGTATTAGAATTATGTGTAAGAATATTAAAAGCTTGCTCAGAAACACCAACAATATTATTAATTCCCACATTAAGTTTGTTATTACAATTAAAAGTAACTGCAATCACCTTATCTGCACCCATTTGTTTTAGAACTTTCACAGGTGTATTAACACGCACACCACCATCTATATAATATGTATCTTCTATTTCTTTTGGCATAAAAACACCAGGGAAACTGCAACTTGCTCTAACTATATCTGCCAGCTCTCCACAATTAAAACAAGTAGGCATGTCATCATATGATTTATTTCCATATGTTTGTATTACTCCTTCATTTTCTTTGTATGTATTATTATTCATACTACATAGCACTACCTCTTTATCTAAACCATTACTAAAATATACAGTTTCTCCTGTCTGTAAATTCACTACCGGAATAGCTAAGTGCTGTTTTACCTCAGATATATCCACAATTCCCTTAGTTTTTAAATAAAATCTTATTGTTTTTTCCAATTTATTTCCTTTTACAAATCCTTTTATACTAAGCTTTTTAGTAAAAACTGTTCCTAACAATTTAAGACCTATTTTCCCGTCATAGTCTATAATGTTATTACAATTTTTAACAAAAACATCTAATATTTCTTTGGGTTTAAACCCAGCGGCATAAAGTGAAGCAACAATGCTACCACTACTACAACCAGATATATAATCTATTTTAATTCCATTTTCCTCCAAAGCTTGTAGTACTCCTATATGCGCAATTCCTTTTGCGCCCCCACCAGATAAAGCCAACCCTATACTCATAAAAAAATACACCTCCAAGTTTACAACTTTTCAGTGTATTATATTCACTTATATATTTAATTGACACTTTTATTCTAAGCTTATCTTTCCTATTTTACCATTTCTGTATTCGTCTAATAACACTTGTGCGGTTCTAGTAATATCTACTATTCCACCTTTTTGCATAATTTTTCTATTTTCTCCAATTTTCTCTAAAATCTCAATCGGAGAATTTGAATCCACTTCATCATCTAATCCATATCTCGCTTTTAAATAAACCATATACTTTGGATTAGTTTTTATTAAATCTAATAACTCCAAAGCAATAATCTCTGAATCAATAATTTCGTCTTTAATATTACCTGTAATAGCGAGTTTAAGCCCGGCCAAATTTTCATCAAGTTTAGGCCACAACACTCCCGCTGTATCCATAATCTCAATATCTCTAGTTGGTCTTACCCATTGTTTTTCTCTTGTTACACCTGGTCTATTTCCAACTTTAGCGCTATTTTTTCCACCTAAACGATTAATTAAAGACGATTTCCCTACATTTGGAATTCCTACTACCATTACTCTGTATACATTATTCATTTTTTTATACATTTCACTGGTTTTAGATTTATTCTTTATTTTAGAACCCAATTCTCTTATTTTATTTAATAATTTATCTATTCCGTCTCCGGTTACAGAGTTTGTCCTTACAACATAACAGCCTTCTTTTTGGTATTTCTCTTCGGCGCTCTTTAATTTTATATCATCTGCCAAATCGCTTTTATTAAATACCATAATAACTGTTTTTGTTTTTATTATATCAAACAATTCTTTATTATTTGATACAAATGGCACTCTAGAATCCAGTATTACACAAACTATATCTATTAATTTTAAATCTTTTTTTACTTCAGCTATAGTTTTTACCATGTGTCCGTGGATACCAGTTGATGTTCGTCGATGGTAAACTTTTTGTGTTTTCATCCATCTTCTTATTCTTTCTCATCTCTCTTTTTTGATACATGTCCATTGTTTATCACTTCCTTTTTATCAATTCATAATAAACATACCTTGAAATTCTTCGATAGTGTATATTTTGTCGTCGTTTGGTAATGTAACATATGAATATGCTCCGTGTTTTTTTGCAGTTATAAATGCGCCATCTGTCCAATCAAATTCTCCTTTATCATTAATTGTATGCTTCCATTTAGAACTCCCCCAAGATTCAGTTGTACTTGTTACATTTATATATTTAAATCCCATATTGGCATGTCCATTATCTATTTTATATATATAAGTTTCATATGTTTGCTCACCTACACCACCATGAAATATTGCAATATAATCATTTGGAATATCACTATTATTTTGACATTTTAAATATAACCAAAATCCAAATACTCCAAAAACAATCACAGCTATTAATACAAGAAATATTAACTTTGTTTTTTTATTATTCATTTAACATTCACTCCCTCTTTTTTATATCTATTGCAAAGTCTTTATTTATAAGCCTTTCTAGAAAGTTTTCCATAAGTCGTTATTTCCCCTATTTTATTTAAAAAAATATCATTTTGCAACTATAAAATGTAAAAAGAAATAAGACTAAAAACCTTTATTTATAAACCTTCGTAGGAAGTTTTCCATAAGTCGTTATTTCCCAGTTGATACTCGTCGATGGTAAACTTTTTGTATTTTCATCCATCTTTTTATTTTTTCTCATTTCTCTTTTTTGATACATGTCCATTGTTTATCACTTCCTATCCTTTAATTTAAATTTTTTTACCCATTACCGTAGGTCTATCATCGTAAATATGAATTTTATTATTTATTTCACAAATTGTTGCAACTATCTCCCTAGGATTTTTTACCCCTTCAAAACTCATTCCATTTTTCATTTGTTCAATTAAATTATTAGCATAGAAATTAAAAGATATATCTCCATAATTATTTTTTTCTCTTGTGATTCCAATATGTTCAATGTCAGATATGTTTTCTATCCTTAATCCATTTTTTAAATTATATATTGCTATTCTTTTATTTGTAACAAAATATTCATTGTTTTTCTTTTTATATTTTAAAAATATATTATAAACTAATCCATAAAACAGACAAATTGTTAAAATACATAAAGTAACAAAAATTACCAAGATTTTAAAATTTAATATACCCTCATTTTTTATACCATTTATAGCTAATATCCAAAATAATAGTAACACAACAAAACCTAATAAAAATCTACAATATTGCTTACTAGTTTTACTAATATCTGAAAACTCATGAAATAATATTTTTTCATCTTTTTCTAATTTATTTATAAATTCATTACTCATTTTTACCTCTTCCATTCGCTTTTATAATTTCAATTTCATAATTAGAAACAACATTAATATATTTTATATTATTATTCATTTAATCTAACTCCTTTTTATATCATATTTTTCCAATAATTTTATAATGCTCTCATAATCATCTGGTTGAACATTCTCACCCTTTATTCCCAATTCATTTGCGGTTTTTACATTCTCATATTTATCATCTATAAACAAGCATTCTTCTGCTGTTAAATTATATCTATTTATTAAAGTTTTATATATACCTTGATAAGGTTTTATTTGATGTTCAATATACGATAAAACATAACCGTCTACTAACTCAAACACACCACTTTTACTTACAAAATCATGTGTATAAGGATTTGTATTGGATAACAAATATACCCTATAATTATTATTCTTTAATTGTTTTATTAAATCTATAACTCTATTATCTATAAAAGCAAAATCATTATATGTATTCCAAAAATTACTTATTAATTTATCCTTAACATGATTTGTTCTGTCTTTTACAATTTCAATTGCGTCTTCTCTTTTTATAAATCCAGTGTCAATTAAAGAATTTCCTAACCACTCTGGAGAGTTAATTATATTATCCAGAATAAACTTTTGATTTTCTTTAACTTTTGTAAAACTAGTTAACACTTCCGAAACATTAAAATTCAAAATCACATTACTTATATCAAATATAATATTTTTTATCATTTCTTTCTCCTATTATTTTTTAATTTTGGAAATTACATTTTATCATATCTGCACTTCGAATATGATAGCCGTTTTTTTCATAAAAATTAATTGCTCTTTCATTATAAGCAAAAACACCTAAAAGAATATCTTTGCACCCTATATTATTTAAATATTTTTCCATAGCCATCAACAATTGAGAGCCAATTCCTTTTGAACGAAGATTTTTTGTTACTACTAATTCTGTTATTCTTCCTCTCATTGGACATTTAAACTCATAATTTTCTTGTTTATCATTATTTATTAACCCTATTACTAACCCTGCAATTTGGTTTTCTTGTTTGTATAATAAAATTTTACCATTATATTTTTTTATTTCATTCATTACCTTTAAAAAGTATAAATCTCTAAACTCTTTAGAAGCTATACTATATTCTTCTAAATCAATATTTTGAATATATTCTTGTAGCTCAAAAAGTAAATCTTTAATATATTCATCATATTTTTTATCATATTCTATTATCATAACTTTCTCCTCTTAAAATTCTAATAATATTTATAACATAAATTAATTTATATTAGCCTTCCTTCTTTTACTGTAATATTCTACTCCCGAATACGAACCATCCTTATTTAATCTTCTATTTGCTATATATCCATCTTTTAAAAATCCTGCTTTTAGTAAAACTTTTGATGATTGAATATTTAGTTCATTACACGAACATTCAATTAAATAATACCCTCTATTTTCTAATAAATAATCAGATACCTCTCTCAATGCTTCAGTAGCATAACCATTTCCCCAATAATCAAATCTAATAGTGTACCCTACATTACAATAATTATGTTTTTTAACTACTATATTAACACTAATAGTTCCGACAATTACACCATCTTCTTTTCTTTCAATTACCCATCTCTCATATTTTGATATATCTGCTTCATTTATCCACTTTCTTATACATTCTAGTTCTTCGCCTTTAGTTAAACTAGGGAATTTAATATATTGAGTCAATCTTTCGTCTGTAATTATTTCATATATAACATCTATATCACTTTCTCTATATCTTCTTAATATTAATCTTTCTGTATTGAGACTTGGGCTTAACATTATTATACCAACTCCTTTTCTTCAATTTTGACAAGTTTATCTATATATTATTCTAATTTCTTGTAATAATCGTTTATCCAATTCATTCTTTCTCCGTTACTTCTTATATAATTTAGAGAGCCATATCTATATCCATCATCTTTTAAAATTTCTATTTTTTCTATATCCTCTAAATTTATACGCCATACGCAACCTTGTATAACATCGCTTTCTTTTGTTATACATTTATCAAAACTTTCACGTATTTGTTCACATACTCTTAAAAATTCATCATCAGCTCTTCTTACTTTATACTTGTCTAGTCTAACAAATGCTTTTAAATCTTCTTTTGTTATATTGTATTTATTTAATTTTTCTTCAAAAGTTCTTTTATCTTCAATACTATCGGGAATATACACATTATTTAGTAAGAAAGAATATCTTCTAAAATCTGTTATAAACACATCGTCTTCATTTTTGTGAAAAGTTATTTTTACATCATAGCCTTGTACTTTTTCCCCTTTTCTTTTAGGCGGACATATATCTTTATAACATTTTACCCAACACCATATTGGATATGAGGCATGAAATTCATTTGCTATTGATTTATTCATTTTTTCAACTATCCATTTATAAGCATACCCTATTTTATCAAAATTTATCTTTGTATTATCACATTCCAAATAACCTTTTTCAAATAAATCTTTTGCTGCTTCTAGCGATTGAAAAGTCACCAATTTCACATTATCACCCTCTTTAATATTTCTCAATTTACAGTTGTATTTTTACTAAAACACCCCTTACCTTTTTATTAAATTTTTTCCATATTTGTTCTTCTACAACTTCAAAACCAACTGCTTTAAAAACATTCAAAGTATTTTCTCTATCTATTTCGAAATTATCATATAATTCCTTTATTCCTTCTGCTTTTGCTGTGTCACATAATAATTTTAAAGCAAGCTTAGAATATCCACATCCTCTATACTTAGCTTCAACAACTATTCCGCATTCATATCTATTCTCACTTTTATTATATTGATAATTAACATATCCCACATATTCATTTATATCATTATCTTTTATATATGCAAAATATCTATTTTCTTTAGTTCTTTTATCTAATACTTGTTTCCATCTTTCTTCTGGGAAATCTATACAGCCAGTATCATAATGGTACCCATAATATGACACATCATACCCAGCATTATAGCTCATAGTTAATGGGTCTGCTTCTATTTTTTGTTCATACCAATAATCTTTTAGTTCTGGCACATGTAAAGTTATATTTTTCATTTTACCACCTCTAATTTTTATTTTCTAAACAAACTTATAATCATTATACTACAAAAAATTCCTTTTTCCACGTATTTTCTAATTATTTCGTAAAAAAGCTTCTCTAAGTGAAAATAACAAAAACCACTGTTATCTACAACAGGTGGTTTTTGTTATTAATTCTAAATATATTTTTAAAATTTTATTTACACAAACAGCTCATTATACTTAGCTGTTTTATCGTCTTCTTTAACTTCTACAAACTCTAATTTCTTCAACTTACTTATAACATCTTTGTTTTGCAATTTGCCTTCACTTACTACCAAATATTTTAATTTCTTTAATTTCTTTGCGAATTTAACTTCTGGCAACTCCTGTTCTAAAACTATAACTGACTCTAATTTTTTTAGTTTAGTAATTCCTTTTAAATTAGCTTCGCTATTTACAAGTTTTATTCCTTTTAACAACTTTGGTTCATTTAATTTTGGTATTTCCATTCCCTTAGTGTTTATAACCTCAATTGCATTAACTTTTACAAAGTTTGGTAAAAGAGATTTTCTTTCCATTATACATTCATCAATTACTAATCTCTTTACTGGTTGTTTGTATAATATTGGAGCTTCGTTAAATTTACATCTTATACATCTTATTTCATCTAAAATACGAATATTTTTTGAATATTTTTTTATTTCAGAAAAGTTAATAGTATTTATTTCCATATATGTTAAACTTATTTTTTTCAGCAATTGTAATTTATCTATACCAGTTATATTAATTCTTTGTGGATATATAGATAAGAATCCATGTTTTTTCAAAAGGTTTGCTTTGTCTGCGTCAGGTACTATTGAATATGCAGGTTCTCTTTTTTTCATTTCCTCCGCGATCTCTTCTACAGTATATTCTCTAGTTAACTCTACTGTGGGTTTTCCTATTACAACTAATTCTCTAGTTTGTGGAGCCTGTTCATTTACTAATATTCCACTATCCACCAAAACTTTTTCTAATATTAATTCATAGCCTTCATACTGTCCTGCAACTTGAATTTTAAAATTATCTATTCTACATCTTCTTAACGCTATTTTTCTTACGCTTCTAAAGAATTTTAGAGTAACATCTGTAAAATCAAAACCTTCAAATTCTATTTCTAGATTTTCTCCTAGTTTTTCAAATACTTTTAAGTCTTCTAAATCTTTAAATTTAGAAATCTTACCCTCATCAATATTTTTTATTACAAGTCTATCTATTCTTACTAAATCTTCTTCTAACATGTATTCTATTTTTTTCTTAGTAACTTCTTCTAATACTCTACTTATTGAATAATCTCTAATTCTTTTCATATGTACCTCCACTATACAAACTTTTTACAAAAACTTTTTCTATGGACATCACACAATCCAATTTCATTTATTGCTTTTATATGTTGTGCTGTTCCATAGCCCTTGTGTTTAGCAAAGCCATATTCAGGATATTTCTTATCTAATTCATACATCATATGGTCCCTTGTAACTTTGGCTATTATAGATGCGGCAGCAATAGATTCACTTTTGGCATCGCCTTTAATTATTGGTATGTATGGAACATCTATAGGAACTTTTTTCTCTGCATCAACTAGCACATATTCTGCTTTAGTCGCTAGTCCTTCAACTGCTTTTTTCATTGCAAGCCTAGTTGCTTCCAATATATTTATTTCATCTATTGTTTTTTCATCAACAATTCCTACAGCATAAGCTTTTGCTCTTTTCTTTATTATTTCAAAAAGTTCTTCTCTTCTTTTTTCAGATAATTTTTTAGAATCGTTTACATATTCTATTTTATCTCCCGGTTCTAATATAACAGCAGCTGCAACCACTGGCCCTGCAAGTGGGCCTCTTCCGGCTTCATCAATACCTGCAACTCTTAATATTCCCTTGTTGTATAGCTCTTTTTCATAAGCTAACATTTCTTCTAGTCTTAAGCTTTCTTTTTCAGTCATCTCACTCATTATCTACACACTCCATATATACCTCATTCTTATTCAGACCTCTTTGCTTAGCTACTTTTTTTATAGCCTCTTTTTTATCCATTCCATCATTTACATATTTTTCAACTAATTCTTTATTGGTTAAATTAATTTCTCCAGACTTTTCTTGTCTTTCTTTTTCTAATTCTTCAAAGCCCGATTTATTACCTTCAACAAGTAGAACAATTTCTCCTTTTATCCCTGCAGCTTCAATTTTTTCTATTGCTTGTTCTAAATTTAAATCTATACATTCTTCATGGAGTTTAGTTAATTCTCTTGCTATACATATGTTTCTATTTCCCAAAAACTTTTTTAAATCTTTTAAAGTATTAAGTAGTTTGTGTGGCGCTTCATAAAATACCATAAGTCTAGTTTCATATTTTAATCGTTCTAAACGTTCTCTACGTCTAGTAGGCCTCATTGGCAAAAATCCCTCAAACGTAAACGTTTCTGAATCCATGGGACTAATTGCAACCGCTGTAGCAATTGCAGTTACTCCAGGAACTACTACCACTTTATATTTGTTCTTTTTTAAAAATTTAATTAGCGATTCTCCAGGATCAGAAATTCTAGGCATTCCAGCATCAGACACCAAAGCCAAATCTTTTCCTTCGTCTAAAAGTTCAACCACTTCTTTTATTTTTTCTTCTTCATTATGCCTATGGTAACTAATACAATGTTTTGAAATTTCTAAATGATTTAGTAATTTCAATGTTTGCCTTGTGTCTTCAGCTAGTATTATATCTACTTTTTTTAAAGTTTCTATAGCTCTTAATGTAATATCTCCTAAATTTCCAATAGGAGTTCCAACTATATACAACGTTCCTCTATTATCCATTATTTCCCTCTTCATATATTTTCATTATTTCTTCACTATGTTTTCCATTATTATCGTATTGTATTAAAATTTCACGAACATTGCACTCATGTCCACCATCTTTAACAAATTCTAATAATACAATACTAGGCTTTTTATCTATATTTGGTTGCATAAATCTAATTTCTTTTAACTCTAAATTATATTGTCTAGATAAATATATTAAGTCAACGAGCCTTTCAGGTTTATGTACCATATATAACTTGCCACGAGATTTTAATAGACCAGAAGAAGTTTTAAAGACATCTTCTAATGTACACATAACTTCATTTCTTGCTATATCTCTTACTCCGTGGTCAATCTTTATTCCCGTACCAATCTCTTTATATGGCGGATTACAAGTTATACAATCTACCGTGTCTTTACCGTAACGATCCATTAATAGCTTTCTTATTGATTTTATTTCTCTAATGTCTATGTTATATACATCAATCTTTTCTTCTAAATTATTTAACTCAATATTTCTTTTGGCTAAATCGTACATTTCCTGTTGCAATTCTAAGCCAATTAGTTTTGTAGGTTCTTGTTTTGCGTTTACTAATATAGGAATTACTCCACTACCAGTACATAAATCTATAACAATATCTTTTTTTCCAGTTTTTACAGTATTAGCAAGCATAACAGAATCTATTCCAAACATAAAGTAATCTGTATTTTGTATTACTTTTAACCCCGCTATATTTAAATCATCTATTCTTTCCATAATATCACAAGATAATTATACAACAATACTTTTAATGTTGCAATTGTTTTTAGGATAACTATTTTATATATATATAAATACACCCTAGATTAATTCAATCTAGGGTGTATAAGTTTTAACGACCTATGGAATAGTATTCTACTCCAGCATTCTTCATTTTATCCTTCTTGTAAATATTCCTTCCATCATATACAAGAGGCGTTCTCATGAATTCTTTGTAGTCTTCAGGAGTAATTGCTTTTATATCTGCCCATTCTGTAAATATAAAGCAAACATTTGCATCCTTTAATGCATCAGCCGGCTCTTTTACGTAAGTTATCTGTGTGGGATATTTCTTTTTGAAATTTTCCATGCCAACAGGGTCAAAAGCATAAATATCTGCTCCATGCTTTAAGAGAAGTTCGATATTATCTATTGAAGGAGCCTCTCTTAAATCATCAGTCCCAGGCTTAAAAGTAAGTCCCAATACGGCAACTTTAAGGCCTTTGAAAGTTATGAGCCTATCCGCAGCTTTATAGAAAAGCTTTGTTTTCTGCTCAGCATTAACATCAACCGCGGCTTCAACAGTTCTAAGCTTATATCCATACTTGCTTGCCAGATACTTCAAAGCTTTCGTATCCTTCGGGAAGCAACTTCCTCCATAACCAATGCCGGCATTTAAGAAATTAGAACCAATTCTTGGGTCATAAGACATTCCCCAAGCAACATCTTCGATATCCGCCCCAACAAGCTCACAAAGGTTTGCTATATCGTTCATATAGGATATCTTAAGAGCAAGGAAATCATTTGAAGCATACTTTATCATTTCAGCACTACGTCTGTTAACCGAAACAATCGGTATATTAAACGGTCTATATATTTCCATAAGAATTTTTTCTGCTTCTCTTGACTCTGTACCTATAACTATACGTTTTGCTTCAAGCGTATCTCTTACGGCTGTTCCCTGAGCCAAAAACTCGGGATTACTTGCAACCTCAACTTTCACATTGTGTACAAGGCTGTCTTTTATGAACTGTTCAACCTTATCGTTTGTGCCTATCGGTACAGTAGATTTAACAACAACAAGGCAATCCTTTTCCACAGATTCAGCAATCTGTCTTGAAACGTTAGCAACATATTCAAGATTTGCCGAACCGTCGGGAAGCTCTGGAGTACCAACTCCTATAAAAATAGCATCAGCATCTTTATATGCCATTTTATAATCTGTGGTATAATCCAACCTTCCTTCTTCGTAGTTTTTAACCATAAGCTCTTCAAGCTGCTGCTCGTAAATGGGCGAATGTCCTGACTTCATGTACTCTACTTTCTTTTCATCAACATCAACACAAATTACATCATGTCCTTTTTCTGCAAAGCATACGCCTGCAACGAGGCCAACGTAACCTGTACCTGCTACTGCAATTTTCATAATCTTTTTCTCCTTATTAAAGTTAAAATTTATTTGCTTTCTAGCTTTTTAATTATACCATATTTACATAAAAAGGTCAATTCTTGAACTATACAAAAAAGAAGTATACTCTTCGCATACTTCCTCTCTATCCTATATTTCATATAATTCTTTATTCTCTTTATACCATTTAGTAAAATTCATAATTCCCTGTTCAAAAGATGTCTTAGGGTTATATCCTATAAGCTTTTTAGCCTTTGACACATCAGCAAACGTTCTATCTACATCTCCTGGTTGCATTGGTAGTTGTTGAATATTGGGAGTAACTTCTAAAGCTTTACCTATAGTATCTATCATAGTCTTTAAAGATACCGGTGATGAATTACCTAAATTTAATATTTCGTAAACATCTTTATTATTTTCTACATAATCACAAGATTTAACAATACCATCTACTATATCATCTATATACGTATAATCTCTAGATGTTGTGCCATCACCAAACATAGGAATCGTTTCTCCATTTAGCATTAATCTTGTAAATTTATTAATAGCTAAATCTGGTCTTTGCTTAGGTCCATAAACTGTAAAGAAACGTAACATTATAACATTCATATTAAATAGTTTGTGATATACATGAGTCATAACTTCATTTGCTTTTTTAGTTGCAGCATATGGACTTATTGCATAATCTACTACCATCTCTTCGTTAAAAGGAACTTGTTTGCAATTTCCATAGACACTACTAGAAGACGCCATAACTAAATTAAATATATTATGAGATTTCATTTCTTCTAAAATATTTTGTGTTCCCATACAATTTACTTCTTGATATAACACAGGATTTTCTATAGAAGGTCTTACTCCAGCCATTGCTGCTAAGTGAACAACAACATCTATTTTATTCTCTTCAAAAATATTTATCAAAGCTTCTTTGTCTCTTATGTCATTTCTATATAACTTGTACATTTTATTATTAAGAAAATCTTTTACATTATTTTCTTTAACTTTAGGCGAATAAAAATCGCAAAAATTATCTATTGCTATTACATTATTCCCTTCATTTAATAATCTTTCTGTAAGACTAGAACCTATAAATCCAGCTCCTCCAGTTATTAGATATGTTTTCATATTATACCTTCTTTCTATTAAACACACTTTTTAAAGTATTAATCAAGAACTCATCTTTTAATATCAATAATAGTGCAATATATACTATAATTCCTATAATCACTTGAATAAGTGTACAAATTATTCCCGTGCTTAAAAATTTAGTTATTAAGTATATGCTAACAAACATAATAATTGAAGAAATTACATACTTGTGCATATCTTTAATAAAATATTTAATATTTATAATTTTATTTTTAACTATATAAATCATTTCTATCAAAGTTATAATTAATTCTGCTGTAATTGTAGCTATTATTGCTCCTAATGAATTAAATTTAGGTATTAATAAAAAATTCAAAACAAAATTTATTACAGCTCCACTTACGACTGCATAAGTCTGAATATTTTGTTTCTTAATAGAAACTAAATATTGTGTACCTATTGTTGAACTCAATGATATAAATAATACTATAGGGCTCCCCATAATTAATAAATTTATTATCTTGTCGTACCCCTCTCCAAAAAACCAAGGAACCATATTAGGGGCTGTTGCCATTATTCCAAACATTATAGGGAAAGACAAAAAGAAATCAAATTTAAATGTTTTTCTCATATATTCATTTAATTCTTCTTGTTTTCCTTGTGCAAAAACATTAGATATTCTTGGAAGCATTACTATACTCATGGTAGTTACTAGTGTAAGTGCAATTTTTATAATTTTTTGAGATTGCTCATAATATCCCACTTCTACAATTTCATCACTTAAAATACCAATCATTGTCTTATCTAATACTGTATATATTGAAACCGCTATTTGTGGTATAAATAAACTTATCAAAGGTTTAATATGCGCTTTTAAATCTCTAAAGTTTATCTTTACTTTTTTAACGAACCTACCAATACCAACCCAAAAAATACCATTCCCCCAAAAATTGGAACATACATAAATACAAAAATACTTCATCAAATCATTTGGAGATTTTATAAATACAAATATTAATACTACACTTATAACTTTTATAATTAGATTTCTTATTACTACCTTTTTAAAATTTTCAATTCCTTGAAAAAACCAAGTTATATCTAATAAAGTAGCAATTAACTCTAATATTAAAATTTTATAATACATTGTATATTCGCCTTTTATACAAAAAGTAAAAAAGAATACAATTGTTGATATAAAAATAGTACAACTTTTTATAATATTTAATTCCCAAAAAACTTTACTTCTTTTATCTATATCGTTTTGCACATATGCTATTTCTCTTTGTCCATACTTGTTAATACCTAAGGCACCTAACAAAGTAAAATAAGTAACTATAGAAATAGTATAACCATAAACGCCTATATTTTCAGCACCTAATACTCTAGATAAATATGGAGTTGTTATTATTGGTAAAATAATAACTAATACTTGATACATCAAATTATAAATATAGTTTTTAAAAATCTTTTTATTTCCCATTTTTACCTCTAATAAAGATATCTTTAATATTATAGTAAATATAAATCAAACATCTTCTTAATTTCTGTCTCATTTTTATTAGTTTAATTAAATTAAAAAAAGGTTTTAATTCTTTTATTTTTTCTTCATCTTTAATTATGTTTTGGTCGCGAGTAACACTGTCAAGCTTTCTTCTAATAACAACATAATAGTCATATACTATAATAGATAAAGCGTCTTTATATTTAGATTCATCATATATTTTTTTTAATAATGTTACTGTATTAGATATTTTTTGAGAATTAATAATTTTTGAAATGGAATCATTATTATCTCTATTAGCAAAATAGCAAATTTCTTTTGTGTAATAAAAATTAGTACAATTTTCTAAATATCTATACGTTGTATAAAAATCCTCATAATTATTGTACTGACAAAAATATTCAGTATTCATTTTATCTTTAACAAATATCTTACACCATAATGCTCCTGCAACATCCTTTTTATTGAAAAAATCAATTTCATGTTTACCTTCTTTTAAATTAAAAGCGCCAAGTCCATTTGCTATACTTTCTACTTCATTACACTTGCGTATAAAGTCAAAAAATAATATATCAAATTTACTTTCTTTATATATCTTTACAATATTTTCTAAAGCCTTATTATTTGGAATATAATCATCGCTATCTATAAAAAACAATAAATCTCCTGTAGCCTCTTCAAAGCCTCTTTTTCTGGCTAGTCCAGGTCCTCCATTTTTTACGGTAATACATTTTATTTTATCGTTCTTACAAGAAAATCTAGTTATTACTTCAAGACTATTATCTGTAGACCCATCATTTATAATAACGACTTCATAATTTTTATATGTTTGTTCCTCAACAGATTCCAACAATTTGCCTATGAATTTCTCTGCATTGTATACCGGAATAACTATACTAACTTTCATGTTTTGTCCCTTTTATCCTTTCTTTTAATCCTGTTATCAACAATTCCCTATGAGCTTCACATTCGATTATATTTAAAATATTAAGGCAATCCTCTTTTTTATAAGTCTTTACAAAATATTCTCTATTGAACAGTCTGTTTAAAATTCTTTTATAAAAACGTCTTTTATTCATTATGTTTAAATAATTGTTCAAGTGTTGTCTAGAGAATTTATTATACTCATCTTTAATAAATTTTTCATTATCTTTTATCTCATCTGTTCTAGCTAAAAAATCTTCAATAATTTTTGAATCATTAGATATTTTTATTAGGTTATTTTCTTTTTCTATAGGAATATAATCTATTTTTTCTATATCACTATTTATGTCTAAAGTTATTAATAAAGAAGTTTTCCAATACTCATCGTTTATTCCACAGTCAAATATAAAATTACCTTGTCCATAAATGATAGTTCCTTTATTATATTCTTCTTTACAACCTATACAATGACTATGTTGAGTTATTACTAAATCAGCGCCAAAATCCACAAAATTCCTGCAAATTCTTTGTAAATTTGGAGATGGATATCTATAAAATTCTTTTCCACCATGAAAAACAACTACTAAATAATCACATGAATCTTTTGCTTCTTTTATTTCTTTATAGTTTTTTATTTCATCTAAAGGATTCGCGCCTTTTGAATTGTTTGTTGCAACAGAAAACTCATTTTCACACAAATTATATATACCAATTTTTTTATTTTCAGCTTGTATAAAGTAAGTATCATTTTTGGTCTTAGTATTATCTATCACACCTGTATATTGTATATCATACTTATTTAAAAGATTTATTGTACTATCTAGGCCTTCTATATCATAATCCAAAATATGGTTATTCGCTAATAATACCAAATTAGGATTTAAAGATTTAATCCCTTCTATAGTGCTTGAAGTTGCTAACAATTTTGCGCCATTTTTATCTATAGCGGTTAAATTTACCCCTAATGGGCACTCCAAATTAAATATTCTATAATCAGCGCTATTCCATATATTTTGAAATTCCGTATCTAATTTTTTAAAAAAATCTTTATCTTTAAATAATTCTTCATTACTTTTAGTAGGCACTAAGTCACCTGCTATTATTATTTTCATTATATTCCCCTCACAATTTTACTAAATTTTTATAAATTCACCTAATTTTTCATCCCATTCTTCTGGTTCAAATTCCTCAAATCCACAACCCGGATAAAATGTTAACTCTCCAAAATATATCTGGTTATCAACTTCATAAAAATCCACTCTCACAAAAGGTATATCTTTAGACAATTTTTCAGCAAGTTGAATCATTAACTCATATTGCTTAGGCCTGTCTATCTTTTCATTAGAGCTTTTATAATGTCTTTCAAAAGGCATTTTATTCCATTCTTTATCAAAAAACGTAACCTTTAAATCTTTTTTATCTCTATCAGTACAAACAAAAGACAACTTAGCTTCTCCATTAAAACACATAAACTTATAATCAAACAAACAACCTTTATTGTCTTCCATATATTTTTCTATAATTATTCTTGGTTTTACGTTTTTATATGGCCATTCTCTTCCTTGATAATAATAATTCGTATTTAAACAATTCTCTATTTTATCTCTAGATTCTTCAATGTTTAATTTACTTTTATCTTTACATATTACAAGCCCACCCGAATCATGTGTACATTTTATAACAAATTGATTAGGTAATTTATCAAAATCAATTTCATCAAACTTATCATATACACCTAATGTTGGTATTACATATTGTTTCCCTATTTGTTTTTCAATGTATTTTTTTACTTCATATTTATCCACTAAAGCAGTATACTTAGGATTTCTATCATATAACTTTAGCCATTGAAGTTTTTCATTAAAAGTTTTAGGGTCCTTTAAATTTAATTTTTTACCTAACCTTTTTTTATAAACTAATTTCAAATAAATTTTATCTGGAATAATATTTTTTATCTTATTCTTTAATCCCATTTTTTACTCCTTTAAATTCGACTCAATTTCCTTACAAAAAAATATCTAACTAAATTCAAAACTTGGCGTCTTTGATATTTAGAAAGGAAACAACTCTTAATTAAATAAGTTATAGCTTGTACTCTCTTTCTTTCTCTTAAATATTCAAATGCCGTATCGTAAATCTTAATCGCTTTCAAAGCATTTTCTTTATTTACTTTTTTTAGTTCATTATTTATTCTTTCTTGAATATCCACCTTACTTAATTTACGCCTTACATATTCCTTTTGAATACAATAATAGGTTGTTTTTTGTATTATAACTTTTTCTTCACTTAGATTTTGTGGTAACCTATAGTTTAATAAATAGTCTTTCATATTTTGTAATTTACACCCATTCTCTACTAAACGACAAATAAAATCATAATCTTGAGAATACTTTAAATTTCTATATTTAAATTTTTTAAAAACTTCCGTCTTTCCAAAATATGTCGGATGATTAAAAATATTAACATATTTAATCGCTTTTTTTATACTTTTATATTCTTCTGGTGATTCATTTCTCTTATATAATATATCACCTTCATAGTTCATATATATTATATTCGAACCAAACAAATCAACATCTTGATTCCTATTAGCATATTCTAACTGTATTTCTAATCTATTCCTATCCGCTATATCATCAGCATCCATTCTAGCTATATATTTTGTTTCTACTAAATCAATTCCTTTATTTAAAGACAATGGAAGACCTATGTTTTCTTCATTTATAATATATTTTATTCTATTGTCTTTACTTGCATATTTTTTTATAATTTCTACAACTTCTTTATTATTCGGATTATCCACTATTATAAGTAAAATAAAATCTTTAAAAGTTTGATTTATTATTGAGTTTAACGATTGTATAAATATATTTTTTTCCTCATTATATGTTGTCATCAACACAGTTATTAACGGCGACATTTTCCCCCTCCAAAAGATTATATTCAGGAGCATTATTAAAGCTTGAATATAATATTATAATAGAATTTATCATAATATTAAACCCAACTATCTCTCCTTTTAGTTCCAATACAAAAAGATATATTAACACTAATATAAGTTCTTTGTCCTTTTTTAATTTGCCAAAAAACAGAAGCTGTAACACAATACTAGCAATCAATCCAAATATTCCAAAATATAAAATTTTTCTAAAGTAGCCTACATCTGTTTTTTTATAATAACTCTCCTGTCCATTTATAATCTCAGTATATTTGCCATCTCCTACAAAAAAAGTTTTTGCCGACATATCTACATCAAACATATCTAACAGCTTATCTGTAGACGTAGTTTTTAACCCATTTCCTTTAAATATATTTTCAAACAATTCAAAAGCATAATTGTACATATGTCCAAATTTTTCAATTTTACTTGAAGCAAATACTGCAGCTATCAATATAAATGTGCATAAAAGTATTTGTATAACTTGTTTTTTCCTTTGTTTTAATATTATTAATCCGCCTTTTCTAATCCACATAAACGGTAAAAAAGCTAACGCTACAAATCCAGTTCTTCCTGCAAAGAAAGTTCCAGACAATAATAGTAAAAATACAAAATATTTTACAATAACATTTTTAAATAAAGTATTGTACTTACTAAAAAATAATAAGAACACCAACCCATATGCAGAAGATAATGAAAAAAAGCCAGAAGTTGTTATAGCTAATCCTCTGTATCCAGAATAAATAATATTATATTTAACCATACTCTCGCTTCTTAAAAAATTAAAAAATTGAGATATCGTTGGGAACAAAAAGAAAAACCATTGCAAAAAGCTTTGTACTATAAATGCTACTATTATATGATTTACTATTTCAGATTTTTTCCCTCTATACCAAAAATATATTATCAATACATATCCTATAAATATAGCAATGGCTAAGTGCAATAGAGTTTTTATATACGTAAAATCAAACGTTCCATTTATTAATGTCATTAAAGCAGAAATCGCTGCTATAATTCCAAAGCAAATAAAAACTCTAATACTATATTTATTCAACAAATCCTTGTTAACCTTTTTTCTAAACTCTTCCTTAAAACAATATATTCCAAATAATATTGCTCCAACTAGTAGTGCGGAATCAAATATACTATATATTTTAAATGCAAATAGATACATAAATACTAATAAATATGTCATTATCCTCTTTCCTCCATACCTACTTTAAACATTTTTATTCCTTTTATCATTTTTTTATACACACTATACCAATTTCCGGCTTCTTTATATTGTCCTTTATGTCTTATAGCATCTTGCAAGCACAACAATCTACTCCACGTTTTTGAAATATTATAAAATAATATTCCTTTATCATAAAAATACTTTTCTGTATATCCTTTAAACCAACTTGATTCTCTATCTTCTTTTAAATTTGCTATAACTTCTGGAACAGCAATTATTTTTAGCCCTTTTTTTAAACAATCACATAAAAACAATGTATCTTCTCCGTGAGAATATTTTGCTCCTCCACCAAATTCTAAATTAAAATATATATTATTAAAGTGTATCGCTTTAGTTCTAAAAGCAATTCTAACAGCGCCATACCTCATAAAATTATGCCAACGCACCCTAAACTCTTTCTTATTAATATATCTTGAAGGATTTTCCTCTCCAATGTTAAATATTATTACATCTGCGTCTTTATGCTTAGCAAATTTTTCTTTTACAACATCTTCATAGCCATCAACATAATTCATATCATCATCAGCAATAAGGCAAATTGGCCTATCTGCTCTCATCAAAGCATTATTCCTATTTAACCCTACTCCTTTTTCTTTAAAATTAAGATAAGTAATAAGCTTGTCTTCTATAGTTAAATTTTCTATACTATTTTCATCACATTGATTTCCTACAATAGCATCTGTTTTTATATTCATTTTATTAATTAATTCATGATCTTGTTGATTCATTGTTGCAACAAGTACTTGTACATCACTCATAAATCTCTCCACATCCTACTTAATATGTAACACCTTAATTAAACACCACCAACAAACATGAAATGCAGATCTAAATATAGATAAATGTTCTATTTGCCTATACAAATACCAATGATATTTTATTAAATCTATTTTATTACTAGATATTGAATTAGAACGTATTCTATATTCCATTAAAACTTCCGGCATTCCATAAATATATTTTTCTTTCTTCAAAATTTGAAGCCAAAGTGCATCATCATTTCTTTTTCTTATATTAGGGACTTCAAATTTCCCTAACTTATCTACATTATACATTACTGTAGAATTCCCTACAGGACAATCTAATAATATTCTGTTATAATCCGCTTTCTTCTTTGTTTTAATTATTTTATTTAACAAATTATCTTGTTCATCAATTTGCTCATAATCCGTACAAGTAAAATTATAGTCATTCTCTTCCATAAATTTTATTTGTTTTTCTAATTTATCTTTTTTCCATATGTCGTCACTATCTAAAAATGCCATATATTTACCAGTAGCCATTTCCATCGCTTTGTTTCTAGCCATAGCGGCTCCTTGGTTTGTTTCTAATTTATAATATTTTATTCTATTATCATTAAAAGCTTTAACTACTTCCTCTGTATCATCTTTCGAACAGTCGTCTGCTATACATAATTCCCAATTATCATATGTCTGAGCTAAAACGGACTCTATAGTTCTTTTTATAAATTTCGCGCAATTATATGTTGGCATTATAATCGATACTAATTTATTATCCATTTTAGAACACCTCCTATTTCTTTAGACCTAACACAGCTAAAACTGTATTTATTGCTATTTTTATATCACTAAATAAATTTAGTTTTTCTATATACTCCAAGTTATATTTCATCTTTATTGGTAAAACTCTATTAACATATACATCATCAACAGATTCACCTTGATTTAGAAATTCACTCATAAATTCATCTTCATTTCTAAACTCAATACTTGCTGTAGAAGTTACTCCCGCCTTCATTAATAAAGTAGCTTTCATTTCATCTGTGTAACAATCCACATATTTTTTAACTTCAGGCCTAGTACCAACAAAAGACATGTCTCCTGTTAAAATATTTATAAGCTGCGGCAATTCATCTAATCTACATTTTCTAATTATTCTACCTATCTTAGTTATTCTAGGGTCTTGTCCCAATGTAATCAATGATCCAATTTTATCTGCGTTTTGTACCATTGTTCTAAATTTAAAGATTCTAAAAACTTTGCCATACTCAGTAATTCTCTCTTGTCTATAAAATACAGGACCTTTAGATTCTATTTTTATAGCAATCGCAAGAATTAATAAAAACGGAGAAACTAGGATTAAAAGCATTAAACTAAATATAATATCTATAATTCTTTTAAAACCTAATACCCATTTCTTTTTATTCAATATCTCATAATAACGTTTTGTTTCTTCATTTTTTAAGTTTGATGGTATATCTTCCCATTTTTTTAAAAACATTTTAATTCCTCTTTAACCTTCTCTATAATATATTCAATCTCTTCTTCGGTTAACATTGTGTGTAGTGGCAATGTTATTTCATTTTGATACATTGCATAAGCATTAGGATAATTCTCAATACTAAACCCTAAGTTCTTATATGCAGTCATCATTGGTAATGGTTTATAATGAACATTAGTAGCCACTCCCTGCTCCGCTAAACGAATAATTAATTCATTCCTTTTTTCTTCATCTATTCCATTTATTCTTAATAAATATAAATGTCCACTAGATTTTTTCTCTTCTCCGATATGTGTAGGAAGAACAACATTGTATTCTTTAAAAGCTTCGTTATATCTAGCAATTATTTCATGTCTTCTTTTTAAAATACCTTCGTATCTATCTAATTGAGCAAGTCCTATAGCCGCCATAATATCTGTCATGTTACACTTAAAAGCAGGATATACAATATCATATTCCCAGGCTCCCAATTTATTTTTAGCTAAAGCGTCTTTTGATTGTCCATGAAGTGATAACAACATAAATTCTTTATATAAAACCTCATCATCAAGTCCTTCAACGCTTTTCCAAGTCAAGGCGCCACCTTCTGCTGTTGTTAAATTCTTTACAGCGTGGAATGAAAAGCTAGTAAAATCTGCAACATTTCCTATCATCTTATCCTTGTATATAGCCCCAAATGAATGTGCACCGTCAGCAACAACTATTATTCTTCCATACAGTTTTTGTAAATCATTATTGCTACAGAAAAGATTTTTCTTTCTTTCTACTATAGAGAAAATCTTTTCATAATCACAAGGCACTCCTGCTATATCTACAGGAATTATCGCTTTTGTTTTTTCTGTTATAGCTTCTTCTAATTTTTCATAATCCATTTCAAAAGAATTTTCTTTTACATCTACTAATACAAGTTTTGCTCCTACATGTTCAACCACGCTTGCTGAAGCCGTGTATGTATATGCACTTGTTATAACTTCATCTCCCGGACCTATTTTTAATACTCTTAATATAGACTCAAGACAAGCTGTAGCAGAATTAAGGCATACAGCCTTATTTGTTCCTACATAATCTGCTATTCTTTGTTCAAATAATTTAGTCTTAGGACCTGTTGTTATCCATCCAGATTTTAAAACTTCTACTACGTTTTCTATTTCTTTATCTGTTATATCTGGTGGAGAAAATTTAATATTCATAAATCATTACCCCTTTTTTACTGATAGTTCTTTTTTACCACCTTTTTGATTTGTCCCTTTTATTTTTTTCGTCTCTTTTTGTTCATGCTTAGCTGTATGTTCTTTTTCTTCTATAAATGTTGGAACAATCTTTTTAATAATTTTCTTTATTTTAACATTATCTGTTGCTATATTTGAATTCACGACATTTCTAAGTAATGCTAAATCTTCTTCTACTTCTTTTGCATCAAAATCTATTATTTTTGTTACCATTATCTTATCATGAAGTGTTTTTGAAAGACCTTCTTCGGAAACTAACAATTCTTCATATAATTTTTCTCCTGGTCTTAACCCTGTCACTTCTATATTAATATCTACGTCTGGTTCAAATCCGCTCAAACGTATCATTTTATGAGCCAAGTCATAAATCTTAACTGGTTCTCCCATATCTAAAACAAATATTTCTCCACCTTCAGCAAAAGTTATAGCTTGTAAAATTAATCCAACTGCTTCAGGAATAGTCATAAAATATCTAGTTATATCCTTATGTGTTACTGTAACAGGACCTCCTTGAGCAATTTGTTTCTTAAATATTGGAATAACAGAACCATTACTACCTAAAACATTACCAAATCTAACAGCAACAAAATTAGTTTCGGATTTAGTATTTTGCATTTGTATTATCATTTCGCAAATTCTCTTAGTTGCTCCCATAACGCTTGTAGGATTTACCGCTTTATCTGTAGAAACTAAAATAAATCTATCTACACCAAAATTGCTTGCAGCAACTGCAACATTATATGTTCCAAATACATTGTTTTTTATAGCCTCTACAGGGCTTGTCTCCATTAATGGGACATGCTTATGTGCAGCTGCATGAAATACTATTTCTGGTTTATACATTTCAAATAGCTCATTAATTCTTTTAGAGTCCCTTATGCTAGCTATAATAGCTGTTATGTCTAAATTAGGATATTTTTTTCTTATCTCTAATTCTGTTTCATAAAGAGTATTTTCATAAATATCTAGCATTAATAATTTTTTGGGTGAAAAACTTGCTACTTGTCTACATAGTTCCGAACCAATAGAACCACCACCACCTGTAACTAATACAACTTTATCTTTTATATACTCTTTTATATCTTTATCCTCTAATTTTATAGGGTCACGACCTAGCAAATCTTCAATTTCTACATCTTGAAATTTATTTATTTCTAATGGTTTGTTACTCAATAATATTTCTTTAATATTTGGAACAATCTTAACTTGAGCTTTAGTTTGACTGCAAATATTTAAAATATCTTTTTTCTGTTTCTTATCTATATTATCATCAGAAATAGCAAAAAGTATAAAATCTACGTTATTAGCTTCACAAGCAGTAACAATTTCTTCTCTACCACCTATTATTGTTATCCCATTTATACTACTATTCTTTTTAGATATATTATCGTCTATAATTCCAATCACATTATAATTTGCATCCATCCTTGGAAGCATTTCTTTTATTACTCTTGAACTACGAGCACCAGCGCCAATTATTAATAAGTTATGTGTTTGTTTCTTGTCTATTTTATTATTATTAATATAATCTGTTAAAAATCTAAACGAAACTCTTGCTAAAATCATAAAACCAGCTATAAAGAATGACGTTAATAAATTTTCTTTTATACCAAACGTTTCAAATTTAACAGCTAGTCCAAGTAAACTAACAACAACAGAAGAAACTATACACGTTCCAAAATAAATAACGTATTCTCTGGCTCCTGTATACTCTGTTATGCTCCTGTATACGCGAATTAACATGAATAACGAAATATATACAACTACGGAAATTAATGTTGTCGTTATATAGCTTTCTGTCATAATTTCTATTTTACTAGTTAAAAATATATTAGTTAAAATATATGAAATTGCTATAAAGCAAATATCCATAAAAACTAATATTCCTTTTCTTATATATTTATTTTTTAACAATTTATTGTATTGCAATTTGATTCCCCTCTTCTTTGTTAAAATTAAACTCAATCATACAAGAATATTATATCACAAAAAACTTTTTGTTCAATATTTTTAGTGCTTTTTGCCATAATTTGTCATACTTTTTTACATAAAAAAGCACGGATTTATTCCATGCTACTTAAATCTTCTATCATATTTTCTATAAACACTGCATACCCCTTAGTTGGGTCATTTAAAAACACATGTGTAACAGCTCCTATAAGCTTACCATTTTGAACAATTGGACTTCCACTCATTCCTTGAACAATTCCACCAGTTTTTTCTATTAATTTTTCATCTTTGACTTGAATAACCATATTTTTGTTTCCCGTTGACTCAAGTAGAACTGAATTAATATTTATTTTATATTTACTTACCGAATTATTATCTAAAGTACAATATATATATGCTTCGCCTTCTTGAATTTCTTGTTTAGAAGCTACTTCTATTGTTTCTTTACCTTCTAAAATAGTATCTTGTTCCAATTTCCCATATATTCCATTTCCGGTGTTATTATAAATTTGCCCTACAACATCTTTATATATAACACCTTTTATATCCCCAGGCTCTTTAGGAACACCCCTTTTTATGCTTTCAATTCTAGCTTTTACTATTGCCCCACTTGTTATTGGAACAATAACATTTTCTCTTGTCTCAGTTATTCCGTGTCCAAGAGCCGCAAAACTTTTTGTTCCTTTTTCATAAAAAGTTATTGTTCCAATACCAGCACTACTATCTTTTACCCACAAGCCTAATTCGTATTTCCCTGTTGATTTAGAATATTGGATTTTAAGCTCTTTGTCAAAAGTGCTGTCTCCTCTTGTAACTTGTAACTTTATACTACCTTTTTTTATTATATTTTCACTATTTATATAGTCTATTATATCTTGATTACTTTGTATTTCAACATCGTCTATTTTCTGAATAATATCTCCTTCATTTAGTCCAGAGCTTTTATTATCTACCCCAATAACTAAAACTCCTGTAGATAATATTTTTATTCCTGTTACTTCACCACCTAATACAAACTCTTTAGTTTGTATTAGAGATGTAAAGTCTGACATAGTGCTTATTACCTTACTCTTGTCTATAATCTGTATCACACCTAAAACAAAAAACACCAACAAAAATACCGTAACTAAAATTCTTAATTTTTTATTACACTTTAATACATAGACTACATTATCTATTTTATCTTTAATAAGGTCCATACCGCTCCTCTTTATATATTAACTCCAACGATTCCGCCTATAGCTCCAGAAGTCACACACATCAACAAATACATTCCTACAGCTTTATTCACAAAAAATCCTGTATAAAAAATTACAGCTATTAAATAAATAATTAAAAAATACACAATGCCAAACAAAATTCCTTTTATTAATCCTTTTGTCTTTTCTTTACGTGCAAGCAATGTACTTCCCATAAGCGTTGACGCAACAACGATAGCAAATACTAAAGTTGTTAACATATTATCATTTACATTAGTATATGTAAGTATTATGCTCACTATAAACAAAAGTATTCCCGCAACAGCAAATGATAATAACATAAATTTAGAATAATCTTTTAACATATTCACCAGAAATCTCCCCCAATCACTATTAAAAAATATGAGACTTCACTTGTGTTTATGAATTAAAATTATTGAATAATTAAAATAATTATTAATATATATTTAATATATTATTTTGAGGTGAATTATGCTTTTAAAAGTTGGTGATAGAAATCCCTTAGTTGCTTTTTTTCAGTTTGTATTAAAAGAAAATAACTATTATCTTGGTTCTATTGATGGAATCTTTGGTAACCAAACAAAAGAAGCTGTAATATCTTTCCAAAAATCTCTTAATTTAAGCCAATCAGGTATTATTGATGATGAATTAGTAAAAGAATTGCTTCCATACATAACGGTTCCCACTTCAATACCATATACCTATGAAATTACTAATATAGTAATTCAAGCCATTCTGTATAAGTATAATTTTTTACAAATGCAAAATATAGGGAAAAGTGTCATGCAAAAAGATATTAATTGTATAAAAATAGGAAATGGTACAAATCATGTACTTTATGTTGGTTCTACTCACGCTAATGAATGGATTACAACTCCTTTATTATTAAAGTTCGTGCAAGATTACTCTGACGCTTATTCTAAAGGTGAAAATATTTATGATAAAAATAGTACGGAATTATTTAATAAAACTACTCTCTATATTGTTCCTTTACACAATCCAGACGGAGTTGATTTAGTAAATGAAGCTATAGATACTAACAGCGAGGAATATTTAAATGCCGTTCAAATTTCTAATAATTATCCCAATATTCCCTTTCCCGAAGGATGGAAAGCAAATATCTTAGGAATCGATTTAAATTTGCAATTTCCTGCAAGATGGAATGAAGCAAAAGAGATAAAATTTAATCAAGGGTTTATTTCTCCTGCTCCTCGCGATTATGTTGGAGTCTTTCCTTTGGAGGCTCCAGAAGCACTAGCCCTATACGATTTTACAATTTCTAATAATTTTAGATTAATGAACACATTTCATACACAGGGTAAAGTTATTTTTTGGAAATTTTTGAATTATAATCCACCGAATTCAGAAGTTATAGCTAAGGAATTTGCAAAAGTTAGTGGTTATTCTCTTCAAGATACGCCTTACGCCTCAAGCTTTGCTGGTTTCAAAGATTGGTTCATACAAAATTATAATTTACCAGGATATACAATAGAATGTGGTTTAGGAGTTAATCCTCTACCTATTGCTCAATTTGATGAAATATATAATGATGTTTTAGGTATAATGGTTTTAGGTATATGGTTATAGAAAAGCAGAGCACTCAAATTGAGTGTTCTGTTTGGTTTAATGTTATTAGCCTTTAAATTGTCCGCCATTTATGTGCATAACTTGACCTGTTACGTACGACGAGTCGCTGCTTGCTAAGTAAACAAATAGTGGTGCTATTTCATAAGGTTGCCCCGCTCTTCCCATAGGCGCATCAGAACCCAGTGTAGGAATTTTTTCCGCCTCCCAACAAGCTGGCTGTAAAGGAGTCCAGAACACCCCTGGAGCCACTGCATTTACTCTTATATTTTTATCTGCTAAATTAGTCGCAAGCGACCTAGTAAAGCCAACTATCGCACCTTTACTTGTAACATAATCAATTAATTCCGGTTCTCCATAAAAAGTGGTTATAGACGAAACGTTTATTATGGTTGAACCTGAGCACATGTACTTTAAGGCTCTTTTAGTTAAATAAAATATAGAATAAATATTAGTTTTCATAGTTAAGTCAAATTGTTCATCTGTTATTTCTAATAGGCTTTTCTTTTGAAATTGAACTCCTGCATTGTTTACTAAAATATCTATTTTCCCAAATTTATTCATCGTTTCTTCAACTATTTTATCACAAAAACGAGTATCTTTTATATCTCCGGCAATTAATATACACGTTCCACCTATTGATTCTATAACTTTTTTCGTTTCTTCCGCATCTCTATCTTCGTTATAGTAAGCAATTACTACAGCTGCCCCTTCTTTTGCAAAGGCAACAGCCACAGCCCTTCCTAGTCCAGAATCTCCTCCTGTAATTATTGCAACTTTGTTAATAAGTTTTCCTGACCCTCTGTAATAAGGGTTATTAAATATAGGTCTAGGCCTCATCATATATTCCATTCCTGGTTGTACATCTTGATGCTGTGGAGGAAATTCTATTTTATGTTCTTTACAAATAAGTCCATAACCTTGTTCGTTTATACATTTTAATCCATAGTCATCTTGGCCTTTGTTTTTCGACACATTGTATTCGTAATTCATTTTTTCACCTCATCTTTTTATATTCAAACAAACTTGTCTTGGTGATTAGTTTTTAAATCTTTATAAATAAATTTTTCATGTACTGAGTACTATATAAAAATAGCAATTACTCTTCTTATTCATATTATATATTATGGAATATCTATTCCTAAAAAGGAGAGCTAATATGAATTTTTGTCCAAACAACTTAATTAGAAGTATACTTTGTTGTTGTAATCCAAAACTTAATTTAAGCAACACTCATTATATCTGCGGAAGAAACTTAGCCTTCTTTAGCAATTTAGCTCAAATAGAAAATTGCCTTACAAATACAACTTGTAAGTGTAAAGGTTTTGTAAAAAAAGATTGTAACACACTAAAAATAAAATAGTATACATAGTAACTAAAAGTGTACAAACACTTATAGTTACTTTTATTTGTCAACTGTCTAATTTTCCTTGAATTTATATAATACATATGGTATACTACAAGTGCTAAATTGAGAATAAAACTATTCACATATTTAAGGGGGAATAAAATTTATGAAAACAATAGTGGTAAATGGTCCTTGTCGCTTACAAGGCGAAGTTACTGTGTCTGGAGCTAAAAATGCAGCAGTAGCTATATTACCTGCAACTCTATTAGTAAATGGAAAATGTCATTTGGAAAACGTTCCAAATATTTCAGATATACGCGCATATATTCAAATTTTAGAAAGTTTAGGTTCAAAAATAGAATATATAACAGATAATGAATTAATTATTGATAATTCTAACATCAAAACAACAAAAGCGCCTTACGACCTAACAAGTAAATTCAGGGCTTCCTATTATTTACTAGGCGCATTACTTGGCAGATTCGGGACAGCACAAATTAGTTTGCCTGGTGGATGCAATATTGGAGCTAGACCTATAGACCAACATATTAGAGCTTTTGAAGCTCTTGGTTCTAACGTTATCGTTAAGCATGGTAATGTTTATGCAAATTCCAAAGGATTAAAAGCAGCACCTATATTCTTTGATGTTGTAACTGTTGGTGCAACAATAAATGCGATTCTTGCAGCAACTTTGGCAGAAGGTGTTACTGTAATAGAAAATTGTGCTAAAGAGCCTCATGTTGTTGACGTTGCTAACTTTTTAAATTCTGTTGGCGCTAAAATAAAAGGTGCTGGAACAGATGTTATAAGGGTAACCGGTGTTAAAGCTTTAAAACAAACATCTAGTTATGCTGTTATTCCAGATCAAATAGAAGCCGGAACTTTCATGGTTGCTGCCGCAGCTACTCGTGGTGATGTGTTAATAAAAAACTGCATTCCACGACATCTTGAACCAATAACAGCAAAACTTACGCAATCTGGTGCAATAGTTGAAGAATTTGAAGATAGCATAAGGGTTTCTATGGATAGCAGACCATCTCCTGTTAATATAAAAACTTTACCTTATCCAGGATTCCCTACAGATATGCAACCTCAATTTGCTACATATCTTGCTTTATCTACAGGAAGTAGTATGATAGTTGAAAATATTTGGGAATCAAGATTCCAATATACCGCAGAATTAATAAAAATGGGAGCAAAAATCTCATATCATGACAGAACCGCTATGATAACCGGAGTTAGTGAGTTATATGGTTCTCCCGTAACATCATTAGACTTAAGAGCTGGAGCAGCTATGATAATAGCTGGTCTTATGGCTAATGGTTATACAGAAATCCAAGATATTAAACATATCGAACGCGGATATGAAAATATAGTAGAAAAATTCAAACAACTAGGTGCAGACATTTCTTATTCAGAAAGCGAAGAATAAAGGAGTAAATATATGTTAAAACTATATCCACTTTTTAGTGGAAGTTCTGGAAATATGTATCTTATAGAATCAGAACAAGCAAAAATATTAATAGATATAGGTGTTACGTACAAAGCCGCTATTGCGGCTTTTGAACATATTAATATAAATGTTGATGAAATCGATGGATTATTTATAACTCATGAGCACGTAGACCACACTAGGGGTATCGGAAGACTTATAAAAAAACATAATATGCCTCTTTATACTACTTCAAAAACTTATGAATCCTTATATGATAAATATTTTTCAAAATTAGAAAAAACACCTAATTTCATAAGTGTCGAATATGATAATCCCATTAGCATAAAAGATATTTTAATAGAACCTTTTAAGGTTTCTCATGATGCTGTTATGCCTGTAGCTTATAAGATTAGCTCTAAAGGGAAAACTATAACTATTGCTACAGATTTAGGATATGTTGATGAAAATATATATAGCAAGTTAAAACTTGCTGACTTATCTGTCATAGAAGCCAATTATGATCCAAATTTATTAATGTATGGTCCTTATCCATTTTCAACTAAAATGCGTATTCAAGGAGAACTAGGACATCTATCTAACATTGATACTAGTAAAACAATATTAAATCTAGCTAAAGAAGGAAAAAGGAATTTTATTTTAGGTCATATAAGTAACAATAACAACAATGTTGAACAAGCAATATTTGAAGTAAATCATACTTTACAACAAAACGGATTCAATACAAATGAATTTTGTATAAATATTGCTACAAGAGATTTTTCTGATGAGGTGTATCTAGTATGATAAATATAAAAATTATTTGCGTCGGCGATTTTAAAGAAAAATATTTAAAAGAAATGAATGATGAATATTTAAAAAGATTATCTAAGTATTGTAAACTTGAAACCATAGTTTTAAAAGATGAACGATTACCAGAAAATCTAAATGAAACAAATATTAATATAATAAAAGATAAAGAAGCATTAAGTATCTCTAATAAGCTTCAAACTATGAATAACCCTTATATAATAGCTTTAGATGAACATGGCAAAGAATATACATCTTTAGAACTAGCAAAGAAAATGGAGTCTTTACCTACTATGGGGTATTCTACAATATGTTATATAATAGGGGGAAGTTTAGGTTTACATGAAAGTATAAGAAAAAAATCTCATGAAATGGTATCTTTTTCTAAATTAACATTTCCTCATCAATTAATTAGAGTATTTTTAGAGGAACAATTATTTAGGTGTTTTAAAATAAACAATAACGAAAGTTATCACCACTAAAAACTAATATACACGCATTCGCCCAACGCTGTGTGTGTGTTTGTATTAACTATTGTGTAGGTTTGGTTGCTTTTTCCACACCTGTATGTTATATTTTACTCGAGGTGTTTAGAAATGAAATCTGTCGGTATTGTTAGAAAATTAGATAGCCTAGGTAGAATTGTTCTACCTATAGAGCTTAGAAAAACTTTAGAAATTACTGAAAAGGATGGAATTGAAATCTTTACAGAAGGTCAAAGCATTATTTTAAAAAAATATGCTCCTAACTGTGTTTTCTGTTCTGGCAAAAAAGACATTAAAACCTTTAAAGGTAAAAGCGTTTGTGAAAAATGTATTGAACAATTAAGCAAATAGTACTAAGGTATTACCCCTTAGTACTATTTATTATATTATTAATTTTTTCATAAACTTCTTTTACATTTTCAATATCTCTCATTATTATTCCGCCATAAGCACCAGTCTCAGCGTTACTATACATAGATATTATTCCTATATTAAATAATCTTTGTATTAAACTTTGCTTTTGGTTTATCTCCTTAATATGTTCATAACAAAGTTCCCTTTGTGAAATGTTTAAAAACGTATCCATAAATATTACCTTATCTTTATAGAAAGTATATTTGTAATGTTTATATTGTTTTCTATGTATAAAAGATTTTATTAATTCAATAATTACAAGAATCACTGGTAACAATAGCAATACATTTTTTACTATGATAAATATATTCTCTCCTATTTGTTTTATTAAATCATTATCCTTCAAAACAATCCCCAATAAATACCACGCAATTAAAAAAGGGATTCCTCTTATAATTGCTTTAAAGATTCCTGGCAAAGCAATATAAAAAAATTTATAACTTGGTGTAATTTCTAGTAAAATATCCTTCTCTACCTTTCCATCCTTTAAACTTGTCCCACAATTTGAACAAAACTTTTCTTTTTCATCAACATCTTGCCCGCAATTTACACAATACATAATTTACCTCCTAGTTATTCATCAGGATTTATATGAACTAATACATCATATATTTCAGGTCTTTTAGTTAATTCATGTCTTATCTTACCCGCTATTTTATGGCTTTCTCTTACAGTCATACTTGAATCAACAGATATTTTAATAATTAGCATATGAAGTTTACCTGTTGGTTTAGATTTTATACTATCTATATGATTTACTTTCTCTATCCCCTCTATAAACGCTCTTACTTCTTTGACAACCTCTACATCAACACATTTATCTATTAAAACATCATAGGCCTCATAAACAATTTTAACTCCAGTCACCACTATAATGCATGAAATAATTGCACCAACAATTCCGTCAACAATATATATTCCATAATAGCCAAATACTATACCTATAATTACTCCTATTGATATAAAAATATCATTTCTATGGTCTTTAGCGTTAGCTTTTATTAAAAGAGAATTCATTTTATTTCCAACTTTTTTAACATACATATACAATATGACTTTTACCACTATAGTTATAATCGGAATAAATAACAAATATTTAGATACTTTAAACGCTTCGTTTAAAATTATAGAATGTATACTTGAATATAGCATATCTATACTCACCACTATCATAAAAAGACCTATTAAAAAAGAAGCCACAAACTCTGCCTTTCCATGTCCAAACTCATGGTCCTCATCTTCTGGAACAGAAGAAATTTTTCCCCCAACATAAGTAACAATTGAAGAAAAAACATCTCCTAAGCTGTTAATAGCATCTGCTATTAATGCTTGTGACTTGAAATAGAAGCCACCTAAAAATTTTAATCCAAGTAATATAAAATTACCTATTATTCCAATAATTCCTACTTTTTTAGCTGCTATATTCTCTTCCATTTTCTCTACTTCTTTCGTTTAGTAGTCTTTTTTACACTACCTGTTCCTTTAGTTTTTCTTTTAACTTTTTTAGTTTCTTCTGCACCAGGTTTAGTCCATGATATATAATCACAAGTTTTTTTATCATCATTTGTGTTATTTGTACAAATGTAAAAATTACGTTTAGTTTTTGTCTTTTTTACTAAAACTTTGCCACCACATCTAGGGCAAGGTTCACTTATACTATTTTGTATTGGCTTTGCATTTTTACATTCTGGATATCCTGGGCATGCTAAAAACTCTCCAAATCTTCCTTGCTTTATAACCATATTCTTACCGCAAAGTTCACAAATTACATCAGTAACTTTCTCTGCTAATTTAACCTTCTCAATACTATCCCCAACTTTATTTAAATTTTCTTCAAAAGGGCCATAAAATTCTTTTAGCATTTGCACATAATTTTGTTTACCTTCAGCAATTTCATCAAGTTTATCTTCTAAATTAGCTGTAAATTTAATGTCTACTATATCTTTGAAATGCTCTGTCATTATATTATTTACAACTTCACCTAATTCGGTTGGAACTAAATGCTTATTTTCTTTATCCACATAAAATCTATCTATCAAAGTAGAAATTGTAGGAGCATAAGTACTAGGTCTTCCTATTCCCTTTTCTTCCATAACCTTAACAAGACTGGCTTCTGTATATCTTGCTGGTGGCTCTGTAAATTTTTGTTCGAATCCTAATTTTTCCTGAGTCAAAATATCTCCAACATTTAATATTGGTAAATCTTTCATTTCATCTAAATCATCTTCTTCAGATTTTGAATTTTCATCTTTTGATTCAGAATATAACTTCATAAAGCCATCAAATTTTATTACGGAACCTGTAGCATTAAATATATAATCATTTACACTTATTATAACCTTAGTAAAATCGTATACACAAGATTCCATTCTACTAGCTAAAAATCTATTAAATATTAACGTATATAATCTTGCTTCATCTTTATCTAGGCTAGCTATAGTCTTCTCTAAATCTACCAATTTAGTCGGTCTAATTGCTTCGTGGGCATCTTGAGCATTATTTTTGGTTTTAAAGTTTCTGTTTAGATAATAATTCTCACCAAACTTAGAACAAATATATGCTTTAGCCATTTTTATTGCATCATCTGACACTCTTGTAGAGTCAGTTCTCATGTATGTTATATGACCTGACTCATACAATTTTTGAGCAACCATCATAGTTTTCTTAACGCCAAACCCTAGTTTTCTTGAAGCTTCTTGTTGCATAGATGATGTTGTAAATGGTGGGGCTGGATTTCTTCTTTTTTCAGTAACCTTAATGTCCTCTACAAAATATTGTTTCCCATCAATACTTTTTACAATATCTTTTACTTGCTTTTCATTAACTAGTTCTATTTTACCATTAGTATCTCCATAAAATTTTGCATAAACCAATTTCTTTTCATTTTGTTTTTTTAGTAATACATCTAAATTCCAATATTCTTCAGGTGTAAAATTTCTAATTTCAAGTTCTCTATCCATTATTATTCTAAGTGCTGCTGATTGAACTCTTCCTGCACTTAATCCTCTTTTTACTTTTTTCCACAAAAGAGGACTTATTTTATATCCAACTATTCTATCTAATATTCTTCTAGCTTGTTGAGCATCTACAGTATCCATGTCTATCTGTCTTGGATTTTTTACTGCATTATTTACTGCATTTTCTGTTATTTCGTTAAATTCTATTCTACATTTATCTGTTGGGTCTATCTTTAATTCATCTCTCAAATGCCATGCTATTGCTTCTCCTTCTCGGTCAGGGTCAGTTGCAAGATAAATTTTTTCTTTACCTTTTGCTTCTTCTTTTATTTCTTTTATAATTTTAGCTTTCCCCTTCATTTTTATATATTCAGGTTTAAAATCATTATCTACATCAACTGCGAATCTGCTTGCAGGCAAATCTATTATATGTCCTTGAGAAGCAATTACTTCATAATCTTTTCCTAAGTACTTTTTTATAGTTTTAGCTTTTGATGGAGACTCCACAATCACTAATTTTTTTGTCACTTTGTATACCTCCCACGTAATAATGCGACTAATTCTTTTGCTTTTGTAATATTATCTTGTGTTAACTCTTTTTCACACATCAAACTTATAGCTTGTGCCAACTCATTCATATCTTTTTCTTTTAATCCACGAGTTGTAACAGCAGCAGTCCCAATTCTAATTCCACTTGTCACTGTTGGTTTTTCTGGATCATTTGGTATTGAGTTTTTATTTACAGTTATTCCTATACTATCCAATCTTTCTGTAGCCTCTTTACCAGTTATTCCTTTATTTCTTAAATCTACTAATAACAAGTGATTATCTGTACCACCAGAAACTAAATCAAAACCATATTCCAATAATCCTTTAGCTAAAGCTTTACAGTTTAAAACAACATCATGTATATACTTTTTAAACTCTTCACTCATAGCTTCTTTAAAGCATACTGCTTTACCTGCTATAACATGCTCTAAAGGTCCTCCTTGTATTCCTGGGAATATAGCTTTATCTATTTGCTTTGCATATTGTTCTTTGCAAAGAATTAAGCCTGAGCGAGGCCCACGAAGAGTCTTATGTGTAGTAGTTGTCACAAAATCCGCATAAGGCACTGGTGACATATGCTCTTCTGTACATACAAGCCCTGCTATATGCGCCATATCTACCATAAGATATGCCCCTACTTTATCTGCAATTTGTCTAAACTTTTCAAAATCTATTTTTCTAGGATATGCACTTGCTCCTGCTACAATTAGTTTGGGAGAATATTCTATAGCTTTCTTCTCTACATCTGTATAATCTATATATCCATTATCGTCTACGCCATAAGACACAAAATTATATAATTTACCAGAAAAATTAACTTTGCTTCCATGAGTTAAATGCCCGCCATTAGATAAGTCCATTCCAAGAACTGTATCTCCTACATTTAGCATTGCTATATATACTGCCATATTAGCCTGACTTCCACTATGAGGTTGAACATTAGCATGCTCTGCATTAAACAATTTGCACGCTCTCTCCCTTGCTAATTCCTCAATTTTATCTATGTTTTCACAACCGCCATAATATCTTGCATCAGGATATCCCTCAGCATATTTATTTGTTAAAACACTTCCAACGGCTTCTCTTACAGCATCACTTACAAAGTTTTCTGAAGCTATAAGCTCTATATTGTTATTTTGTCTTTCTTCTTCTTCTTTGATATATTTAAAAATTTCTTCATCTTGTTTTCTTAAATTTTCTAATTCCATTTTTTCACCTAACTTTTTCTCCCCTTATTATATACAACATATATTACTTAGTCAATATAATTATGCTTTAGATAAATTACAATTATGTAAAAATACGTAGAAGTAGCATTTTACTTCTACGCATTTAAGTTTTTAATTTTCCCACTTTGTAGTAATTCCACAAGGTAAAATAAGACCACTTGTTTTTGCTTTTATTCCAATTTCATTTGTTTTTATATTGCCATTCTTTAAAAGGTCTTTTCTTTTTTCTTCAAATGTAACTTTTAACAAATTTGAAATTATAGTGCCAGAAAGCCCACCAGTATAAGTGTTTACTATATAAAATAACGGTTCATCAGTCAAAAGTTCTACACACAGTGTAGTTAAATTTTCTAAATCTTTATCTATATTCCAAACTTCTCCCGTTGCTCCTCTACCATAACTTGGCGGGTCCATTATTATGCAGTCATATTTATTTCCTCTTTTAATTTCACGTTTAACAAATTTAACAACATCATCTACTATAAATCTAACAGGTCTTTCTTCTAGTCCAGAACTTTTTACATTTTCTTTAGCCCACGCAACCATACCCTTTGAAGAATCAACATGGCAAACTGAAGCCCCTGCACTTAAACACGCAACTGTAGCGCCACCTGTATATGCAAACAAATTTAATACTTTTATTTCTCTTTTTGGATTTTGTCTCAATGCTTCTGCTATTTTTTCCCTCATATATGTCCAGTTTACTTCTTGCTCTGGAAATAATCCTGTATGCTTAAATCCCATTGGCTTTATATTAAATTTTAACTTTCCAAAATCTACTTGCCAAGATTCTTTTAATGGATTAATTACTTCCCAATGTCCACCACCAGAACTACTTCTTATATATCTAGCATCTGCCTTTTTCCATAAAGTGGGAGATTCTTTTTTACTCCATATAACCTGTGGGTCTGGTCTTATTAATAAATATTTTCCCCATTTTTCAAGTTTTTCTCCATTTGCCATATCTAACAATTCATAATCTTTATACTCATTCATTACTTGCATATATTATCCTCCATTCTAGTATCTTAGTTATATGAGAATCCATATAATTTCTAAATATACAAAAAATATACTTACAATTTTTTCTGTTTTTTTAATATTTATAATGCTGTTTTTTTCTCGTCACATATCACATAATATACAAGAAAACATACAGCTATTTTTGTATAAACTACTCCCAGCTGTTTTTCCATACATATTGCTAACAAACATTTTAATAAACACTAACCTTGCACAAAACTTATCTTTCGGAATAGCAAAAATATTATCTAAAATATTTAAAATTCCTTTAAGCAGCACTTCAACTGTCGTTATTGGTTTTTTGCTAGGGTACCCTAATAGTGCTAAATTTATATCTAAATTGTATAGCGAACATAAAATTACAAAGCATGATTGTGAAGTATTGCTTGCTTTTACTAGTAATGCAAATCCATCATATATTATCTCCACTATAGGGCTAGCGTTCTATTCAAATATATCTATAGGATTAATCTTAGCTATATCACATTTTTTGTCCGCTTTTATATTAGGAATTTTACTCAGTCTTCGTAATAGATATATTATACTACAAAACTCCACAAATTTATATAGTAATTTTAAAAAAACAAGCCACTCTGCTTTTAATATTATTACTGAAAGCATGCTTCAAACGTTAAAAACTTTAGGTTTGATGTTTTGTTTCATGACAATATTTTCCCTATTTTCACAAGCTATTTGTAGCTTTTTAAAATTGTCTGAAACAAATTCTAGTATAGTTACTTCTGTAGTAGAAATAACAAACGGACTATATAATCTGTCTTGTTCTTCTTTAACACTTGAGAAAAAAATATTACTATCTTCTTTTGCTTTAAGCTTTGGAAGTTTAATGATACTTTACCAAATATTTTCTTACGTAATTAATTGTAAGTTATCTTTTTGGATTTTTTTAAAACACAAACTGATTCATGGAATATTATCTTTATTTTTAACATATATTTTACTAAAAGTTATACCAATAAAAGAAATATCTTATGAAGTATTTTCAAATATATCAACTAACACTTTACAAGTACATTTTCCAGAATTGGTATATATTTTTTCCATTATCCTTATTTTAATTTATTTATTATTTAAACAAAAGAAAAAGCGGTTAAAACTTTTAACCGCTTCCTCTTTTAAGGGGGATAATGTTTAATATGAGGTTATTCATATTATTTACATTTTAAAAAAAATTATACATAAAAGGAGATGATTTTTTGGAAAACAGACCTTTCTTTGATCCATATTCTCAATTTGGACCGAACACTGTTTCAAATGTACCACCAGCATATATTCCACCAATGCCAAATAACGATTATTTAGGACCTGTTATTACACCTAAAGAATTTTATGAACAACAAGCAAGTTATTACAGATATTTAACTTCAATGATGGATTATACAATGAAAAGTCGTGAATATGAAAAAACTGTACATCCCGAAAAAAACAAAAACAATATGAATTAATTTTTTATAGCAATATAAAAACAAAAAATAGGTCGGAGTTTTATAAACCCCATTACCTATTTTTTATATTTTCCCCCTTAGAATATATTTTTATAATCTAATTTTCTATATATTCTAAAGTAACTTCATTTGAATAATCACTATATACTTTATTGTTTGATTTGTTATACGAATATATTCTTGCTACAAACGTTTTGCTTTCTCCCACATCTACTGTAACTCTTGGTGTAAAGTCTGTTTCGCTTGTATATATTAATGTCAACTCACTCCCAATTTTTTCATACACTTCAAGGCCTGAAATTAAATCCCACATATCACTTGGCGCATATGAACCTACTGCTTGTACAGACAATGTAGCAAAACCTGGTCCACCTTGTGGTTTAGACAAAGTCGGTGTTGGAATTTTATATTCTAAAGTAACTTCATTCGAATAATCACTATATATCTTTTTATTTGATTTGTTATACGAATAAATTCTTGCTACATATTTTTTACTTTCTCCCTTATCTACTGTAACTTTTGGTTCCAATTCCGTTTCACTTGTATATATTAATGTTAATTTACTTCCTTCTTTTTCGTATACTTCAATTCCTGAAATTAAATCCCACATATCACTTGGCGCATATGCTCCTACCGCCTTTACAGACAAAATAGCAAAACCTGGTCCGCCTTGTGGTTTAGACAAAGTCGGTGTTGGTATGCTTTTTTCTTCCTCTTTATATACATAAGTCACAACATTTGAAAATTCCGACGAAATTTCTTTTCCATTTGAGTCTGTTTTCTTAACTTTAGCTCTAAAACTTACATTATTTGTATATGTGTCTAATTCATGCACTTGCTCATATTTACCCATTCCATATCCGCCTACTATTATTAGTGATGAATCTACTTGTGTATATGAGCCACCATTAACCGAACGTTCTAAAACCAAAGTTTCTTTTTCTGCGTTATCTGCATTTCTTCTTATTACAAGTACGGGTTTTGAATTCATTTCTTTTATTTCTATTTCTGGTACTATTAAAATACTTGTTTCATCTTTATATTCATAAGTCACTACTTTTGTATATTCTGATGAGATTTCTTTTCCATTCGAATCTGTTTTCTTAACTTTAGCTCTAAAACTCACATTATTTGTATATTTATCTAATTCATGCACTTGCTCATATTTACCCATTCCGTATCCACCTACTATTATTAAAGATGCTTCTACTTCTGTATATGAGCCACCATTAACCGAACGCTCTAAAACCAAAGTTTCTTTTTCAGCATTATCTGCACTTCTTCTTATTACAAGTATTGGTTTTGAATTCATTTCTTTTATTTCTATTTCTGGTGCTATTAACTTTTCTATTTTAGTCCAACTCGCAGTTAACGTTATATTTCCAGTTACTTTATTTCCAAAGTTATATGCTTTTCCATTTAAAGTCCATCCTGCAAATTTATAACCACTTCTTGTTGGATTTGTTGGTTTGGCTATAGTTTTCCCCTCTTCTACAGTTTGAGATTTAACAGCGCTTCCACCATTTGAATTAAATGATACCGTGTATTTAGCAGTTTCTTTTTTCCATTTAGCGTCTAATTTTATATCTTTAGATATTATTGTATTGAAATCAAATGGTTGTCCATTTAATAACCAGCCTTCAAATATATATCCTGGTTTTAAAGGCTTTTCTGGTTCTTGTATTTTTTCTCCAGATTTTATTTTTTGACTAGGCACTGTACTACCATCATCTGTATCAAATAATACAGTATACTCTTTTCCTTCTTCTATTACTATCTTTTCAAATTTAGCAACCAATACAATATCTTTTTCTACTGGTTTAGAAAAATCATAAGGGTTACCATTACATTCCCATCTTATAAAGTTATATCCCTCTAGCACAGGATTTTGTGGAACGCTAACATATTCTCCTTCTTTTAAAATTTGTGTTGTTGTTTGTCCATTTATATTAAAAGAAATAACATATTCTTTCTCTTTAGGCATTACTAAAGCTAATATTAAAGCTGTAACAACAATCACA
>JAFYUV010000007.1 GCA_017549425.1 Clostridia bacterium
GTGAGACAGTTCGGTCCTTATCTATCACAGGCGCAAGATATTTGAGAGGAGTTGTCCCTAGTACGAGAGGACCGGGATGAACAAACCGATGGTGTACCAGTTGTATCACCAGATGCATAGCTGGGTAGCCAAGTTTGGAGAAGATAAACGCTGAAAGCATATAAGCGTGAAACAGACCTCAAGATAAGATATCTCATGACGACAAGTCAGTAAGATTCCAGAGAGACTAACTGGTAGATAGGCTACGAGTGGAAGTGCAGTAATGTATGAAGCGTAGTAGTACTAATAAATCGAGGGCTTAACCAGAATTTTTATTAGAAGCTAGTAGATTAAAGAATTATACATTATATATTTTTGAGTGTGTTAAAAAGAAAAACATACTTAGACATATTGGTGACGATGAAATAGAGGGTACACCTGTTCCCATACCGAACACAGAAGTTAAGCTCTATGATGCCGAAAATACTCGAATGGGGAAGATAGGGGGTCGCCAATTTTATATAATCCTTGTTAGCTCAGTCGGTAGAGCGCTCGGCTGTTAACCGATAGGTCGTTGGTTCGAGTCCAACACAAGGAGCCAAAAAGCGGGAGTAATCCTGCTTTTTATTTATGCCCATGTACCTTTGAAAGGAGGTATTATGGGCATTTTTGTATTTTTAATGATTTATAAATGTACACAGATATGTTTAAAAAGTACTGCAGTACTTACTGCAGTACTTTTTTGTGCTAATTCTTTAAAAAAATTGTGGCTTTTTAGTTGTCAAAAATTTAATAATAAATATTGAATAACAACATGTATAAAAATATATAAAATATATAGAAAAAAATATTAAAGTATAGTATAATGTGTTTACAATTAGAATGTAATATATTAATTATAAAAGAGGAAGATATATGGGAAAAGTAAAATTAGCTACACCAGTTTTAAAATGGGTTGGTGGAAAGAGGCAGTTATTACCAGAGATAAATAAAAGAATACCAAAAGGGTTTAAAACATATTATGAACCTTTTTTAGGTGGGGGTGCAGTATTATTTGAACTTCAGCCAAAAAAAGCAATAGTAAATGATTTAAATTCTGAACTTATAAATGTATATGAGACAATAAAGACCTATCCAAATGAATTAGTAGAGGAATTAAAAAAGTTTTCTAATGACGAAGAAACATATTACAGCGTTAGAAATGTGGACAGAAATAAAGATAAATTTAAAGAAATGACTGCTATAGAGAAAGCGGCAAGAGTTATTTATTTAAATAAAACTTGCTTTAATGGACTATATAGGGTTAATAGTGCTGGAGAATTCAACTCACCTTTTGGGAGATATAGAAATCCTAATATAGTTAATGAAAAAACTATTTATGCGGTTAGCAAATATTTTAATGAAGCGGAGATAACATTTAAAAATGGAGACTTTGAAGAGTGTATTAAAGGCATTCAAAAGGGATCATTTGTATATTTAGATCCTCCTTATGATCCTGTATCTAAAACATCAAATTTTACTGGATACAATCAAGGCGGATTTGGAGATAAAGAACAAATAAGAATTAAAGAAATGTGTGATGAACTAACAAGCAAACGGAGTAAAATTTTTATTATCTAATTCGGCTACTCCGTTTATAAAAGACTTATATAAGGAATATACAATTGATATTGTTACTGCTAAAAGAAGTATCAACTCTAAAGCTGATAAAAGAGGAGAAATAGAGGAGGTATTAATTAGGAATTATGACATCAACAATTAAAACAAAAAATGATGCTGCATGGGAAAAGTTATTTGAAAAGTATAAAATAAAAGAACATATAGATAATGAAGGTTGCTTTATTATAACATCAACACAAATAAATGAATTTAGAGAAGCAAGACTTATGACTAAATTCGATAATAAGAAGACATTGCCTAACTTGTTTAAAAAATATAAATTATCAATATTGCCTATTTCAGCTAATAGTTATATTTTAGCAAATTTTAAATTATATGAAGACATACCGGAAATTACAGAGCCGATTGAATTTAAAGAATTTCCGTCATATATAGAGAGTATAGATTATAATAAAATAAATAGTGAAGCTATTGCTTTAAATTGTGCATATATATCTAAAATTATCGAAGACTTTTTAGATGAAGAGAACGAAGGGACACCGATTTTACCAACCGTAAATGGCAAGATGAGTTCTGGTAATTTTAAATTTGATGTGGAAAATTCGTTAGAAAACAATACATATTCAGTTGAGGTTGACCGTTCAGGAATAGAAATTGATGCTGGCTATGAAACAGCACACAGTTTAGTTTTAGTTGAAGCGAAAAATGTTATAGCAGATGACTTTTTAGTAAGACAATTATATTATCCTTTTAGATTATGGAAAGACAAAGTTACTAAGAATATTAGAACTGTTTTTATGCAATATTCAAATGGGGTGTTTAATTTATACGAATATGAATTTAAAAATCCAAACGATTATAATTCATTAGAACTAGTAAAGAGCAAAAGGTATAGTATTGTTGCACAAGATGAAATGAAAATAAGTTTGGAAGAAATTTTAAATATAGATGCTAATATAAAGATTGTAAAAGAACCAGATGTACCATTTCCACAAGCGGATTCTTTTGAAAGAGTAATAAGTTTACTAGAGATGTTAAATACTGACACGGTAAAAACTAAAGAAAAAGTAACGGAAGAATTTCAATTTGATCCACGTCAAACTGATTATTATTTTAATGCTGGTAAATACTTGGGCTTCTTAGAAGAAGATGTGGTAATGGAAGAAAAAGACAGTAATCTTATAAAGAGACCAGCTATAAAACTATCGTCTAGAGGAAAAAATTTATTTAAAATTTCGTATAAAGAAAGACAATTAGAGTATGTAAAGGCTATATTAGAGCATAAAGTTTTTAATCAAGTATTTAAAGATTGTGCTGAATTTTATGAAATGCCCGCGAAATCAAAAGTGGTAAAAATTATGCAAGAAGCAAAATTATATAATGTGAATTCAGATGTAACAAGAAATAGACGTTCATCTACCGTGACTAGCTGGATAAATTGGATACTAAACTTATATGAATAAAAAAGTTATTAACATTTATAATTGTTGTTATTACTAGCTCGCTCATAATACAATAATATTTAAAAAAACATATAACAATATGGTATAGAACAACTTGACGATATTAAAAAATATTTGTGAAAGATATAATTAAAGAAAGGATGCAGAAAAAACAATAAAAAAAGTTTATTAATTCCCTAAAAATCAAATTATTTTGCTACTGCAGTACTACTGCAGTACAAACGAAACAATCAAAGCACATAACGCAGTCATATCAAGGGCTACAAGGCACGAAAAAGTCAACGGTAACAACTTGAGGAGCCAAATGAAAGCAGGTAGCAATACCTGCTTTTTATTGTATAAGAAACGAGACGGATTGTTATCCGTCTCGTAAAAGTAGAGTTTTAGTTTACCAGGTAAGAGGTCTGTAAACATTGTACCATTCACCTTCGCATCCGTCAAAAGAAAAAGGTTCTTGAAGATCTGTTTGCCAATCTATGTAGGCTTTAACAGTGCCGTCGTTCATTAGGAATAAAATAGAATCCCAATCGTCAGAACTAAACTCATATTCAGTTGAGAGAACTCTTTTAACACCAGTCGCTATTTCATTTATAGATACGGTATCTACTAAGTAAACAACGTCTTCTACTCGAATTACAGCGGCTCCCCAAGCTGTGTGACCACAATAAATGTATGTTTCAGGAAGTTCAACTGATGTTTGTTTTTCACCCCAACGATATAAAGTGAAACAGTTGTCTTCAATAACAGCAGCTTCTTTTGGAGTAGAGAGTACTTCGTAATCATACTTAAGCTCCGTGGGAAGATGAAGTGAAAAATACTTAGCATTTCTAAAGCCTGTGTGATCTCTATAGAGGACTTCAACTTCTCCAGTGTTTCTGGTTTCAAATTCATATTCACCAATTTTCATGGCGAAATATTTTGTTTCACCTTTATAAGTTTCTTGCTCTTCAGATATAGCTTTAACTCTGCTTATATATATTGAAATTGCTTCATTTAGAGTTAAATCATCAAGAATAGAAGAATTTTCGTTTGAGTCTGTAGTGACTATTTTGTCTTGTGTTTCAAGAGTTGTGTCAAAGTCTGTGTCTTTTACTGTTGTTCCGCAAGATGCGAGTACAAGGATGGCTACGAGTAATACAAGAGTTATTGCGTAAATTTTCATGCAGTTTTTACTTTCAATAAAGAAAGTTCTCCTTTTTTCTTTTATATATATAATTAAATGAAAAATAACTCCAATATGAAAAGAACTCCTTTCACTTCCCCTTCAAAAATTATTTTTTTGGAATGTATTTTTACATAGTAATATTATACCATAAAAGAAAGGAACAGTCAAATTTATGTAAACTTTGAATTACTGATTAACAAGTAATTTACTTGTTAATATAAATTTTAAAAAAGTATTGGATTTTATTTTGTTTTGTGGTATTATATATATTGCTGAGAACATGGAGGAAGACTATGTATAGAAAAATTGTAAAACCGACGTTAGACTTTATTGTTTCTTTTATTTTGATTTTAATATTATGGCCTTTGATGGTTATCACAGCCATAATCACTTATATAGATTTAGGTTCGCCTATACATAATGTTATTAGACAAAGAGAAGGAAAGAATAAAAAACCTTTTATTATGTATAAATATAGGACTAAAAAGTTAGGAACTGAATATAAACCAGAATTTACAAAAGTAAGTAGAATTATAGACAAGTTAAGATTAAATGAATTACCTCAACTCTTTAATGTTTTAAAAGGGGACATGTCTTTAGTAGGACCTAGACCATTTATTCCTGGTGAAGAATTGCCAAAAGGAACTATAGACCCTAAAAGATATATGATGAGACCAGGTATTACAGGCTTAGCACAGGTTTGTGGTGGTAGAAGAATATCTCATAAAAAGAAATTAAAATTTGATGTACTATATTATGACAATATGAGTTTGTGGTTAGATTTAAAAATAATATTAAAAACTTTTGTACAGATTATACATATTGATGTAGACAATAGTAAAAACAGATTATAATAAAGGAGTATTGAAAATCAATACTCCTTTATCTTTGCTTGTTTTCAAGATATATTTTGTGGTGTCTGTCTTTTAACTCATCTATAATGGAATAGTCTGTTATACATAGGTTGTTATTTATTCCTGTTGCAAGTAGAGTTGGTCTATCTTTTAGACCATGAAAGTCACTACCACAGGTTGGAAGAAGATCAAAATATTTAGAAAGCATTAAAAAGTTATAGCGCTGTTCATCGTTATTATTTGGGTTATATACTTCAATTCCTTCAAGCCCAACTTCTTTAAGTTTTTTTAATAAGTTAAAAGTATCATCAAAGGAAAGCTTTAAGCTTTTAGGATGAGCTATAACTGGAACTCCATTAACTTTTCGAATTCTTTCAATAAGTTCGCAAACTCCCATTTTTTCTCTTGAAATATACCCGGCAGTTCCGAGTTCTAAGAATTCTCCATAGGCAGCTACAGGACTTTTTGCATATCCTTTTTTGTATAATGCAATTGCAATATCAAAGCGACCAATACTTTGTTTGTCTCTTGCATATTTTACTACGTCTGAATAAGAAAGTATAATATTTTGTTGTAACTTTTTCAATGTCTTTTTTACACAAGCTTGTCTTGTCATTTCATAGTGGTCTAAAATTTCACATAAAGAGTAAGAAGGGTAATAAGCTAAAATATGACAGATATGTTTTTTGGATAAACCAAATTCTTCAAGGCTTGTTCCAATTTCCACTCCAGGAATCACTTCAATATTTCCATTACTTAATTTCCGTGCTTGGTAGTATGAACCCATATTGTAGTGCTCAGTGAAGGAAATAGTTGTAACCCCTATATTTGCTGCGTTTTCCATTATCTGTTCAACTGTGAATTTTCCGTCAGATACGTTGCTATGTACGTGTAAATCTATATATCCTGAATTATTCATAAAAACTCCTTTCATAATTAGAATAGGTATAATATATTTTTAGGTGAGTATATCACAAGTAAATTTGTATTTCAAATATTTTACAAAATCTCTCTTGACTTATATTAAAAATGTTGTATAATAGACGTAACAGTTAAGGAAGGCGGTGTCAAAAGATGCAAATTACTGATGTTAGAGTTAGAAAAATCTCTTCTCAAAACAGAATGAAAGCTATTGCTTCTGTTACTTTTGATGATGTATTCGTAGTACATGATATAAAAGTTATTGAAAGCGATAAAGGTCTTTTCATTGCTATGCCTAGTAGAAAAATCCCTAACGGAGAATTCAAAGACATAGCTCATCCAATAAACACGGAGACTAGAGAAGAAATCCAAGCTGCTATTATAGCTAAATATAATGAGACAGCTGATGAAGAAGTTGAAGCTTAAATTTCGAATTCATAACATAGGTACGGCATTTTTGGCGTGCCTTTGTTTTCATATATGGGGGTGAATATTTTGGATGAAGAAAGAATAAAGAGGCTAAAAGAGATTGTAAAGAAAATACCTTATGAACCAGGCATTTATTTAATGAAAGACGAAAACGGAACCATTATATATGTTGGAAAGGCTAAATCTTTAAGAAAAAGAGTAAGACAATATTTTATAAAATCAAATAAAACAACAAGAATTTTAAAAATGGTAGAAAAAATCCAAAATATTGAATATATAGTTACAGCAAATGAGTTAGAGGCTTTAGTTTTAGAATGTAATTATATTAAAGAGTATTCTCCTAAATATAACGTAATGTTAAAAGATGATAAAAGTTATCCTTATATAAAAATAACAATAAATGAGGAGTTCCCATCTGTATATATGACTAGAAAGTTAGCAAACGATGGAGCAAGGTATTTTGGCCCATATACAGATGTTAAGGGAGTAAGAGATATCTTAAATACAATTAAAGAAATATTTCCTTTAAAAAGATGTAAATATAATTTAAATAAGATTGCAAACAAATCTGTTGGCCCTTGTTTGTATTATCATATTGGTAGATGTTTAGGCCCATGTATAAATGAAGTTACAAAGGCAGATTACAAGCAAATGATAGACCAAATTATTATGTTTTTGGATGGAAAAGATAAGCAAATAGCGGAATATATTGAAAACCAAATTCAAGAGTGTATCTTAAAATTAGAATTTGAAAAAGCAGCAGTTTTAAAACAAAGAAAAGACAAAATAAAGAGTATATTTTCTAAACAAAATGTGTCAAATTTAACAGAAGTTTCTTCAGATATTTGGGGATATTGTATATTAGAAGATACAGCATATATTCAAATATTTAAAATAAGGGGCGGTAAGCTATTAAAACACGATAATCTGGAAACACAAGATGTTTCGAAAGAGGATTTCATAAACAGTTTAATTACAACAATTGCAACGTATTATTCTTCTTGCTCAGATATTCCAAATAAAATTTATTTTAAATCAGAAAAAAATGATGAAGAAAATAATATAGTTTTAGGGGAGTATATAAAAAATATCAAAGGCACAAAAGTTGATGTTATATCTCCTAAAAAAGGAGAGAAGCTAAAATTAATAAACATGATTGAAAATAATATTAATATTAATCATGAAGAGAAGCAAAAAAATGTATTAGAAGATTTAAGAGAATTGCTAAATATTAACTATGAAATTAATTCTATAGAAGCTTATGATATTTCTAATTTAAGAAATGAATATATTGTAGGTGCTTATGTAACATATGAGAATAATTATTTAAATAAATCTAAATACAGAAAGTTTAAGATAAAATCTACAGAAACCCAAAATGATGTTCTGTCTATGAGTGAGGTAATACAAAGAAGAATAAAACATATGGATGAGTGGGAGTTACCAGATTTAATATGCATTGATGGTGGGTTAGGACAGGTTAATGTTGTTAAAGATATTTTAAAAAACCATAAATTAGATATCCCTGTTATTGGAATGATAAAGGACGATAAACATAGGACTAGAGGTATAATTGATTTAAATGGGTGTGAGATAGATTTAAGACAAGATAAAAAATATAAAAGAGTATTTAACTTTTTAACATTTTTACAAGATGAGGTTCATAGATTTGTAATAGCATATCATAGAAAATTAAGAGATAAAATTAAAGGGACGGAAAAATAATTCCGTCCCTTTTTCTCTTAAATTAGAAGTGGTAAAAGCAAGAGTAAGAGAAAAATGATGAAAATAAAGAAAAGTGCAGTTTTAAATGCCCACCAAGAAATTTGAAATAAAAACCGAGCTACAATAGCGAGTATAAAAACAACAAAAACAATCTCTAACATAAACCTTCTCCTTATAAATTTATTAAAATTAAAATAAAAACTAATACAATACAAATTAATTATATCATAAATTTACTTAAATAACAAATTATATTTTCCTCTTATCCTTGAATTATCTATAATAAACTGGTATAATACTTACATAAAAATTAATATATATATCGGGGGGATAAAATGAAAGTATTAGTATTAAATTGTGGGAGTTCATCTTTAAAATACCAACTAATGGATATGACAGATGAAAGTGTATTAGCTAAGGGAAATTATGAAAGAATTGGAATGGAAGGTTCATTCTTAACTCATAAAGTAGGAGAAGAAAAATATAAAATTGAAAAAGATGCTAAAGTTCATGGAGACGCAATAAGTGAAGTTTTAGCTCAATTAACAGACAGCGAGCACGGTGTTATAAATAGTCTTGATGAAATAACAGCTATAGGACATAGAATTGCTCACGGTGGAGAAAAATTTACTTCTTCACAAATAGTTACAGAGGAAGTTATAAAGGGAATTGAGGATGCTATACAATTTGCACCATTACATAATCCAGCACATTTACAAGGAATAAATGCCTGCTTGGAAAAATTACCTGGCAAGGTAAATACTGTTGTATTTGATACAGCATTTCATCAATCTATGCCTAAAGAACATTATATTTATCCAATACCTTATGAATATTATGAAAAATATGGAGTAAGAAAATATGGAGCTCATGGAACATCACATAAATATGTAGCTTTAAGAATTGCTGAATTGTTAAATAAGCCGGTAGAAGATTTAAAAATTATAAACTGTCATTTAGGCCAAGGAGCAAGTGTTTGCGCTATACAAAATGGTAAATGTGTGGATACTTCAATGGGTCTTACACCAGTAGCAGGAATACCTATGGGTAGCAGAAGTGGAGATTTAGATCCATCAGTAGTAACTTTTATTATGGAAAAAGAAGGATTGACTCCAGAGCAAATGAACTCAGTACTAAATAAAAAGTCTGGTTTACTTGGAATGTCAAAAGTATCTGCAGATAATAGAGATATAGAACAAGAAGCTTTTGAAAAAGGAAATGAACAAGCAAAATTAGCATTAGATATTTATGCATATTTAATAGCTCAATACATAGGTAAATATGCTGTAACTATGAATGGTGTTGATGTTATAACATTTACTGCAGGAGTTGGAGAACGTGGCCCTAAGACAAGAGAAGATATTTGTAGTTATTTAGGATTTATGGGAGTAGAGTTGGATTTAGAAAAAAATAATGTAAGAGCAGTAGAAAAAGAAATTTCTAAAGATGATTCAAAAGTCAAGGTATGGATTGTTCCAACAGATGAAGAGCTTATGATAGCTAGAGATACAAAAGTATTAGTTGAAAATATGTAAAACGAGTGTAGGAAGTTGACCTTAAATATTACTATTTAAGGTCAACATTATTATATATAAGGGAGAAGTTGATATATGAAAAGAAAAGGGTTAAATTTTTGGTGGCAGACTGTTATATTTATGATTGTTTCGTCTACTGCTTTTATTTCTATATTTGCTATTGTGTTTAATTTTGAAGAGTATAAGAATTTCATAATAATAGGATTATTTTTTGTTGTTTTAATAATTTTCTTGTGCTTTATATTTTTACCGATAATTTTAGATAAATTCAGACCGTTTAGGCTTAGTAGAATTTATTTTGATTATATTAACATAAAAAAGATTGTACCTAGTATGAAGTTGCCAGAGATAATGGATATTGAACTAGCATATTTCATAGGAGCTCATGTTTGGGTAATTCAAGATACTAGAATTATAGTTCAGACGTATATATTAAAATGGATTCAAGAAGGTTATTTAGAACAAGTAAGAGATGTACAAGATTATAACAACATTAAATTAGTAATTAAGGAAAATGAAATTAATTCTAATATAGTAACAGAAAGAGAACTATTTAATTTTATAAAAGAAATGCCAAATAAAGAAAATGAGATTACTACATTAGATATGGAAAAATGGTTTTTAAACAACAAGGAAAGAATGCAAAAGTGGTTTCAACTTTTATATAGTATAAACTATAATAAAGCATTAAAAAAATTGGGTGTTCAAGAAGAGATAACTTTATCTTCCAAAAAACCTAAAGCTAATGAAGAATTAATACATTATGCTAAAACTTTAATGGCTTTAAAGAATTTTTTAAAAGACTATTCAATATTAGAAGAAAGAATGCCGGTTGAAGTACATTTATGGGATGAGTATATGTTATATGCTTCTCTATTTGGAATAACAGATATAGTAGAGAAAAAATTAAAAAATATCTGTCCAGAAAGTATTAATTATAATAAAAATAGAGATGGATTAGACTTAGTTAGAGAGATTGGTATAGGTTTAAAAAGAGCTAAAATTAGTTTGAAAGGAATAATTAAAAAATATAAATAAAGAGGAGAATATTATGAAAATATTAGTATTAAATTGTGGGAGTTCATCTTTAAAATATCAATTGATAGATATGGATAATTCTGAAGTTTTAGCAAAGGGAAATTATGAAAGAATTGGGGAAAAAGAAGCTTTTTTAACACATAAAATTAATGGAGAGAAGTTTATTTATCATCACGGAGCTGAAAATCACGAAAGTGCTTTAATTGAAATTTTAGAAGAATTAGTAAACAAATTGCATCCGGCTATTTCAACACTAAAAGAAATACAAGGAGTAGGACATAGGGTTGTTCATGGCGGAGAAATATTTAAAGGTTCTGAATTAGTAACACAAGATGTAATAGATAAAATAGTACAATGCGGAGAATTTGCACCACTTCATAATTTTGCAGCAGTACAAGGAATAAATGCGTGTATTGAAGAACTTCCAGGAGTACCTAATGTTGTTGTATTTGACACAGCGTTTCATCAAACTATGCCTAAAGAAAGATATATATATCCAATACCTTATGAATATTATGAAAAGTATGGTATAAGAAAATATGGAGCTCATGGAACATCACATGATTATGTTTCAAAAAGAGTTGCTGAGTTGATGGATAAAGATATAAAAACTTTGAAAATAATAACTTGTCATTTAGGGCAAGGTGCTAGCATTTGTGCAATAAAAGAAGGGAAATGTGTAGATACATCTATGGGACTTACACCGGTTGCTGGAATTCCAATGGTTACACGTAGCGGGGATTTAGATCCTTCTGTAGTTACATATATTATGGAAAAAGAAAATATTGCTCCAAAAGAGATGACGGCTATATTAAATAAAAAATCTGGTATATCTGCAATATCTAAAATGGCGCCAGACTTTAGAACAATAGAAGGAGAATATCTAAATAGCGTTGATGCAAAACTTGCGGTAGATAAATTTAGTTTAACTATTTCTGAATATATAGCAAGATATTGTGCTGTTTTAAATGGAGTAGATGTAATTGTATTTACTGGAGGGATTGGTGAAAACCAATTTAAAGTAAGAGAATCAATATGTAAAAATTTAAGTTTTATTGGTCTAGAAATAGATAAAGAGATAAATTTGGTTAAGTCAGAGGAAGTAAAGATTTCTACAGATACTTCAAAGGTTGCAGTTTATGTTATACCTACTGATGAAGAGATGGAAATAGCTAAACAAACAGTTAATATAATTAATAAATAAAAGGAAGCTTTTTATGGAAGAAATATTAAAAAAATACAACCAAAAAAATATATTAGAAATATATAATAAATTAGATGAAGAAAATAAAGAAAAATTAAAACAAGAGTTATTAAAAATAGATTTTGAAAAAATAGCAAAAATATATAAGGAAGATTTAAAGATAGAAAAAGATGCCACAATAGAACCAATTGACAATGTTTTTATAAGAGATAATTTTAGTCAGGATGAAAAAGAAGAATTAAGAAAAATCGGTGAAGATATTTTTAAATCTGAACAATATGCAGTAATTACAATGGCAGGCGGTCAAGGTACAAGACTTGGACACAAAGGGCCTAAAGGAACATACATGTTAGATTTAAAAACAGGACAAAAAAGCATATTTGAAGTTTTAATAGATAACTTAAAAGATGTATATAAAAAGTATAATGTATATATTCCTTGGTATATAATGACAAGTAAGGAAAATAATGATGAAACGGTTATGTTTTTTGAATCTAATAATTATTTTGAATATGGGAAAGAAAATGTCCATTTTTTTAAACAAGATGAACTTCCTATGGTAGGGCTAGATGGTAATGTTATATTAGAGGCCAAAGATAAGATAAAACTTGCGGCTAATGGAAATGGCGGGGTATTTGAGTCTATTATTACAAATAATATATTAGATGAATTAATAAAAAAAGGAATAGAATGGGTATATATTAGTGGTGTAGACAATATACTAGCTAATTTTGTGGATGAAGAATTTGTTGGGTTATTATCTAAAAACAATTTTAAAGTAGGTTCAAAAACTGTATTAAAAAATTATCCAGATGAAAAAGTTGGAGTCTTTTGCAAAAAGAATAGCAAAGTAGAAGTGGTAGAATATATAGAACTTTCTGAAAAATTAAAAAATATGAGAAAAGACAATGGTGAATTGTTATATTCGGAAGCAAATATTGTAAGTAATTTGTTTAATATTGAGTTTTTAAATAATTTACAAAATTTACAAATGCCGTATCACAAGGCTATAAAGAAATGTATGGCTTTAGATGTAGATGGCAATATTTGTGAAGTTGATGCATATAAGTATGAACTATTTATTTTTGATGTATTTCGTTTAGCAGACAAGGTAGGAATTTTAAGAGTAAATAGAGAAGATGAGTTTGCGCCTATAAAAAATAAAGAGGGGCAAGATTCGTCTGGGACTGCAATAGAAATGTATAATAAAAAATTAAAATAGTTGTTGACAATTAGTAAAATATAATATAATATTTTATTAAATTTAAGGAGAATGCAAATGAAAATATTCGTAAAAACTGTAAACGGAGGAGGGCAAAACAGCCTTCTAAATAGCTTAAACCAAAGCCAAGAATATTGGCCTGGGTTTTGTGTATGTAAAAATACATAAGACATAGGCCTTTTTGCCTTCACTTATAATGTTTTCTAACAAAAGAAAGGGGTTAAGAATTATGAAAACAAACAAAAAAGCTATAAGCTTAATAGTGCTTGTAATAACTATTGTAGTGTTAGGAATACTTGCAGCAACTGTAATAGTAAATATATCAAATACAAATATTATAGAACAAGCAAAAGTGACAGCTTTTAAATCAGATATGGCAAATTACAAAGATGCATATAATTTGTATTTAGCAGATCAGTACGCAAGACAGTCAAATTTTGATGAATCAGAATTAAATATTTCTAGCGGACAAGAATATGAGAAATTATTTGGAGATAAATATGAGGGTAAATTAAAAGTAGAAAATGGTAAATTAGTATATGTACCAGACGACTCAGATAGTGACGCTATAAAACAGGCTATTACAGAAATGGGATTAGGCGTTACTTCTGTAGTTAAAACCTATGATGAAGCTTGGTTTACGACTAATTGTTCTTTACCAAGTATAGAAGAGTTTGTTATCCAAAATCCAAGCATCCCCCCAGATACTAGTGAGTATTTAACTACTGGAGATGGAGCGCTATACACACAATTATTAGCTAAAGAATCTTTAAATGGGTGCTTTGATGAACAAACAGGTATTGTTTATGGAGTAAATGTACCAGAAGGAACTAAAGAGCTGACTATTCCTGAAAGTATTAATGGGATATCTGTAACTGGTATAAGTGGAGTTGGACTTGGCTATGACTATGTAGTTTCTTTTATGGTAAATGAACTAGAAACGATTAATCTACCTCAAGGAATTACTGTTTATGGAGGAGCTTTTGTTGGATATGAAGGTTCGCAATTTACAACTCCATCTATTGAGGTAAACACGTCAGGTCCTATACAGTTGATTTCTAACAGCGGAGCTCCTTGCTTAAATACTAATAGTCATATAGTATTTTCATATGTAGAGGTTGTTTATTGGGCTATGAGCGGAATTTCTTCAGGTGAAATTTTAGCTGGAAATGCACATAATCCAGGAGATTTGCTCAGATTTTTTGAAGAATCTGAAGATGTTTGGAGTATACCAGAAGCTTTAAATATAGATAGCTTGTATTCTTTAAGTTATGATCCTGGTTCGCTAAATGGTATAATAAAGTTATATTCTAAGCACATAAATGATGATTATTTTTTTACTTTTGAACTTCAACCAGGTTCTTCTGATATTTATACAATAAAATATGAAGGAATGGTTTTTAATCTTAAAGCGCAAGTATTAGATTAATTTAATAAACATGAGTGATAAAAATTGGGATTTAGTCCCAATTTTTTTATACCCACTATTTTTGTTATTTCATTGAAAATTGTTGTTAAATGTAATATAATAGGCGTAGCAGAATTGAGGTGACAAAGGTTTGCAAATTAATGGCAAGGTTTCTAGTTTAATTTATCACAATGAAAAAAATGGATATACAGTATTTTTGTTAAAAGCGGAAGATGATTATATAACAGCTGTAGGAGATGGAACTGGGGTTGAAGTTGGAGATAAAGTAAAAATAGAAGGGGACTTTACTTATCATAAGACTTATGGCGAGCAATTTAGTTTTACAAAGTTGGATAAGGAAATGCCATCGGACGCAGATTCGCTAATTAAATATATAGCAGATAGCAAAATTAAGGGTTTAGGCGAAAAAACCGCAGAAAAGATTATTAAAAAGTTTGGCGATGATGCTTTAGAAGTAATTAGATACAAACCAGATTTATTATTAGATATTAAAGGTATGAATGAAGCAAAAGCAGATGCTTTAAGTGAATATATAAATTCAGAGTGGGAAAGATGGAATTTAACAAGCTTTTTATCTAAAAGTGATATTGGTTTAAAAATGTCAATGAAAATATACGATGCTTTAGGAATCAATGCTATAAATATAATTAAAGAAAATCCATACGCTTTAATGGATTTCGTATCTAGTATGGATTTTAAAACAGCGGATAAGTTGGCTAGCAATTTAAATGTAGACAAAACAAGCAAAGAAAGGGTTTCAGCAGGAATAATATATCTTATTAGTTATTTTATAAAAGAAGGAAATACTTGTGTAGAACAAGAATTACTTACAGAATATGCTCTAAGAATGTTAGAAGTATCAAGAGACTGTGTAACTTCTGCTTATGAACAATTGGTGTTCAAAGATAAAATACAAATAGAAGAAGTTAATGATAAAATATACGTATATAGGAAAAGTATATATAATGCTGAGAAAAGTGTTGCTGAACATTTAAAAGAGTTAACACAAAAACCTAGTAATAATTTTAAATTAGACAAGGAAATAGACGCTGTATCTCAAGACTTAAGTATTGTTTTGTCTGAAACCCAAATAGAAGCTATAAAGATGTGTATTAATAATAATTTATCTGTTATAACAGGAGGCCCAGGAACAGGTAAGACTACTATAATTAAGTGTATTATAGATATATTAAAGAGAAGAGGGTTGACTTATGTTCTTGCCGCACCTACAGGAAGAGCTGCAAAAAGAATAACAGAGACAACCGGAGAGAATGCCAAGACATTACATAGAATGCTTGAAATAACAAAGACAGAAGACGCGGATTTTGATACAATGGTAAATTATCCTATTGATGTTATAGATACAGATGTTATAATAGTAGATGAAGCATCAATGATAGATATTCTACTTATGAACAATTTAGTTAAAGGATTAAAATCTAGTACTAAATTAATTATTGTTGGAGATGCAGACCAATTACCTTCAGTTGGACCAGGAAAAGTATTAAAAGATATAATTGATTCTGGTATTGCCCATACATGTTTTTTAACTGAAATATATAGGCAAAGCTTAAAATCAGATATAGTGTTAAATGCGCATAATGTAAAGGCTGGAGAGAGAATAGAATTTAAAAAAGAAGACACAGATATGTACTTTATAGAAACGGAATCGCTAGAAGAAACTGTAAAAGAAGTAGAAACGTTATTAGATTATAGGTTAAAGAGTAAATATGACGAAGGCTTTTTAGGAGAAATACAAGTACTTACTCCTATTAAAAAATCTTCAGTAGGAGTATATGAACTAAATAAAGTATTACAAAAGGTAAAGTTAAATCCAACATCAGATATGATTCATAGAAAAAGTGGAGACAGAATTTTTTATGAAAATGATAAAGTGATGCAAATTGTCAACAATTATGATAAAAATTGGGATTTAAATGGTGTACAGGGAAATGGAATATATAACGGAGATATTGGAAAGGTTGTAAAAATAAATACAACAGAGCAATATTTAATTGTAGAGTATGATGATTGTAAAAAAGCAAAATATGATTTTGATGAATTAGACCAATTAGAACACGCTTATGCAATAACAATTCATAAAAGTCAAGGAAGTGAGTTTAATACGGTTATAATCCCATTATATATATGTTATGAGAAACTATTTAATAGAAATTTAATATATACAGCAATGACTAGAGCCAAAAACTTGTTGATTTTTGTTGGAAGACGACAAGTAATTGATTATATGGTAAATAATACAAATGAAAAAACTAGAATAACAGGCTTAAAAAGAAAGTTAGAAATGTAGAGGTGTATTATATGAAGGAATTGATTGAAAGTATTGAAGAATATATTAGAAGACCATATACTGATTATGCAGTAATGATAAATGGCGAATGGGGAAGTGGAAAAACTCATTTTTGGAACAATAAGCTAAGACAAAGAATAGAAAATATTAGAAATAAAAAGGGAGATTTGTATAAAACTATATATATTTCTTTATATGGAATAAACAGTTTAGAAGAAATTAGTAAAAAGATTTTCTTAGAGACTAATCCCATGATGTCTAAAGCTTTGAAAAAATTTGCAGATAATGTTGATGGCAATGTTATACCTGAATACGTAAAAACAGGTGTAGATATAGCTAACCTTTATGGAGCAATACAACCAACTAATACACAAACAGATTTTGCAAAAGTATTTTCTACAGATGATAAAGTTTTGTGTTTTGATGATTTAGAAAGAGCTAATATAGACATTGTAGATATTCTGGGATATATAAATAATTTTGTTGAACATGATGGCATAAAGACAATTCTCATCTGTAATGAAAAAGAACTAGCAATTAAGTTTAAAAACAATAATATCGAAATGAAAACTTTAATTGCCACAATGATATTGGCTCAAGAAGGTGAATTTCAAAAGATTCAAAAAGCAGAAGTGGACAAACCATTAGCTACTATTATAGATGATAGAATAAGAGCAATTTTCGATAGAACTAATGCTTACGAAAGAATAAAAGAAAAACTAATAGGTGAGTGTTTTGAATATATGCCGGAGTATTCATATATTTTAAATGGAATGTTAATTCGTTATGAATATAATGCAGAATTATCTAGATTCTTAAAAAGAGAAATTGCTACAATTATTAATATATTTAATAAAACAAATACTAAAAATTTAAGAGTTTTAAAACATGCTTTAAATGATTTTGAAAAAATATATAATATGGTTACTTATCAATATTCACAAGTAACTCCAGAATTAATGAAGACTCTTTTAATGTTTACAATAGCAATATCTTTTGAGATAAAAGTAGGAGCTGCAGTAAAGCAACAATTTGGAAAGATAGCAAACAATGAAGAGTACAAATCAATACTATATACATCTAATCTAGTTAATGATGATGCAAGTTATTATATAAAAGAATTTGATACAAGATATTTTTTGAATTCAAAGTCTGATTATAGATTTTTCAAGTTTGTAGAAATTTATGTTAGAACAAGAACATTCAACGAAAAAGTGTTTAGAGACAATATGGAAGAAGCGTTGCAAAAGAAGGAGACAAAGAAAGACGGCGAATATATAAAACTTTTAAACGGCACGTATTGGCAATTATCTGATTTTGATTTTAGTATATTAATAGATCAAGTTTTGTTTGATGTTAAAGAGGGATTGATTCCTACAAAAGATATATTGAAATTGTTCTCAGTGTATAAATATTTGTGCGAAATCGGGGTTATCCGTTATTATATAGAAGAAATAAAAGATAAATTCTTGTTGGGATATAAAATGTCTCTTATGAATGATATTAAGTTTAATATAACTACTATGGACTTTTCAATGGAAGATATAAAAGACTTTAAAATAAAAGATTTTGCTTCAGAATGTAATAAACTAAAACTTGCAATTTATGATGAAGCTTTAAGAGAAAAGGTAAGTAACTTGTTTAAGAATTTAATAGATAATGTAGATGAGTTTTATAAACAAATTATGAATGACTTCGCAGACATCCCTATATTCCAAAAATACGAAATGTCAGTTCTCTATGATAAATTAAGGATGTTATCTAATTTCGATTTATATAACTTTATAAGCGTAGTATCAACTAGATATGAAAACAATACTAAGTTGTTAGAACAGGATAAAAAGAATTTAGGAAAACTAGCTGAAATAATAAGGGATAATACAAAAGACGTTGAACCTACTATAAAAACAGCACTACAAAAAAGTTTGGCGGAAGCAATAGAAAGAATTATATAATTTTAAAGAATATACCAAATAATGGTATATTCTTTTTTTATATAGCTAATAATATGTTTAAATTTATGGAGGAAAAAATGAAAGCAACAGGAATTATTAGAAAAATTGATGATTTAGGAAGAATAGTTATTCCTAAAGAGATTCGTAAAAGGATGAAAATAAGGGAAGGAGATACATTAGAAATTTATGTTGAAAAAACAGGTGAGGTGATTTTAAAAAAATATGAACCTTTGTATGAAATGAAAAGTACAATAGAAACATACGCAGAAACGCTTGCAAGTACAACAAATTTATTGGTTTTGATTACAGATAATAAAAAGATAATAGCGGCAAGTGGAACAGGAAGAAGAGAATACTTAGGAGCAGATATAACAGAAGAAATAGCTGCTATTATATCTAGAAGAAACACTTGGAGTACAAAAGAAAATCAAATAGTAAAGGTTATATCTGAAAATACTAAAGATAAAATATATTCAGAAGCTATTGTACCAATAATTTCTGATTCAGATTTACTTGGCGCAGTTATTATAATATCTACAGATTCTAAAAGGTTAATAGGAGAGTGGGAAATAAAGTTAGCGCAAGTAGCAAGTACTTTGTTAGGAAAACAAATGGAGTAGAATAGGGTAAAAAAATATTAAGTGGTAGTTTACTACCACTTAATTGTTATTAAATTTCATGCTTGATTTAGCATATTTTTCAAGTTTTTGAGATACAAGATAATTTATACTGTCTGTCTCAAATCCTTTCCCTTCAATAAATTCACCAGCTTTAACTCCTGTTAAAATTTCAATTCCTTCATCAATTGTAGATACTGGGTAAATATGGAACTTATTGTTTTTTACCGCTTCAATAACTTCATCACTAAGAGTAAGATTGTTTACATTTTGGTGAGGGATAACAACTCCTTGTTCACCAGTTAAACCTTGCATTTTACATACTTCAAAAAATCCTTCAATCTTGTCTGTAACTCCGCCGATAGTTTGAACTTCTCCTTTTTGGTTTACAGAACCTGTTACTGCAATTCCTTGTTTTATTGGTACCCCAGATAGGGAAGAAAGTATTGCATATAATTCTGTAGAAGAAGCGCTATCACCATCTACTCCATTATATAATTGTTCAAAACATATACTTGCATTAAAACATAGAGGCAACTCTTGGGCGAATTTTTCGCCAATATATGCAGAAAGGATAAAAACACCTTTTGAGTGAGTTGTGCCGCTTAAAGAAACTTCGCGTTCAATATTTACTATTCCTGTTTTACCCATATAAGTGTTAGCTGTTATTCTAACTGGTTTACCAAAGTGTGTTCCGCCGGTATTTATGATAGTTAAACCGTTAATTTGTCCAACTGCAGAACCTGTTGTTGAAATCATAACAGCGCCTTTTGCAATCATTTCTTTTATAGAATCATCATATTTAGAAAATCTTTTTCTTTTAGCTAAAGCGGCGCTATCAACGTCTTCTTTAGTTACATACTTTTTGTTCGCTTTTGAAGCAACAAACGAAGATTCTATTATTAAATCTGTTATTTCAGTTTGCATTGCTGTTAATTTGTTTTTATCTCCAGCAAATTTTGAACTGTATTCTAAAACTGCTAAAACTGCATTATGTTTGAAAGAAAGTAAATTATTCTTTTTAACAACATAAGCTATATATTCTATTGTATGCTCTATAGTAGAATCATTTTTTTCTATAGCGTCATCAAAATCTGCTTTCATTTTAAATAATCTATTAAAGTCCACATCCATCTTAGATAACTGTTGATATATAGCCTCATTTCCAAACAATACTATTTGTGAATTTATTTTTATTGGTTCTGGTTTTAAGCCTACCATTGCAACTTGAGATACCATATCTCTAGAACTATCTATAGACAATTCGCCATTTCTTAAAACCCTTTTAAAAGCTTCCCAGATTGTCATATTAGTTAACAAATCACGAGCATTAACTAAAAGGTAACCACCATTAGATTTATGGAATACTCCAGGTCTTAACATTGTGTGGTCTGTTTTTAAACTTCCCATTTGGTTTTCATATTCTAGTTTTCCAAATAGATCAAAATATGTTGGGTTAGAACATACAATAACAGGAGCGTGAGTTAAATTTTCGTTATTAACAATTAAATTAACTCTATATTTTTCCCATGGTTTATTAGGTAATTTCATGGTAGTAGGGTATTGTACTCCTGGTTGAGTTTTGCATTCTGGCATTTTAAATTGTTCAATGTTTGCAATAATGTCTGTTTGAACTCCATAAAGAAAGTTTTGAATTTTTAAATTTCCTTTGTATTTTATTTTTAAATCATTTAAGTTTTTAGAAACAATGTAGCTAGTAAGGTTGTTTAACCATTCAGAAACTTTTATAGTACATTCTTTTTCTATTTGTTCCAACTTTTTCATTATTTCCATAGTATCTTGTTGTATTTTAGGAGATTTTTGTTTAAATTCATTTTTTACTTCTTCAGATAGTTCATTAAATTCTTTCTCGTTTAAAACGTTTCCGTTATATATAGGAGAGAAGTAGATACCGTCTTCAGCAGTGCGAACTTTAAAGCCTTGAGAAGTAGTATATTTATCAAACTCCTTAAGAACTTGAGACTTTTTCTCTTCAAATTTTGCAGAGATTAATTTTTTTTCTTTTTGGAAGTCTTCAGAAGAGAAAGCTTTTAAAACGTCGTCTCTAAAAGTAGAGATAAATCTATTCATATCTTCTTTAAAAATTCTTCCTTGTCCTGGTTCTAATTCAAGAGCGATAGGTTCGTTTGGTGTTTCGAAATTATATATATAACAAAGGTCTGAAGGAACTTTTTTGTCTTTAGCTAAAGTGTTAACTATAGATAGTACGTAAGGCATTTTTCCCATGCCTACTTGTCCGCAAACGTAAAGATTAAAGCCTTTGTTTTGTATTTCCATAGCAGAACGTACGGTTTCCAAAGCTCTATCTTGACCAATAATTCCGTTATAAGTTTTTATCTCATTTGTAGTTTTAAATTCAGGAATATTTTCAAAAGAATTTTCTAATTCTTTGTATGTTAATTCTTTAATTTTTTTCATAAGTACCTCTCATATATTTACACAATATATATATAATAAGTAGAGCAAAATATCAAGTAAAAAAAGCGATAAATTTTAAAAATTGACAATTTAGTAGATTTATGTTAAAATTAAACCCCAAGAAAAAATTAAATCTAAAATAATTATTTGAGGAGGAAACTATGAGCGAGATAGTTTTGAATTATTATCCCACTAATTTAGAACGTATAGTAAAGTTGAGAAAGCAAGTAAAGGTCGTTAAAGCGGAGTGCGATAAATATCCTACGTTTAATTCATTTCCCGATAGTTTAAAAGAACGAGCAAATAATATACGGAGGGTGACGAGGATTATTCAGAATAATTACAATTTCTTATTAAAGGAAATCGCTGAATATGGCGATGATGGACCCACAAATGTTTTGTCGCGACTTGTTTGCACTCAAAAATATCTAACCAATCAAGTCTTTATAAGGCTTCTTGCATCGCTTTCGTTAACTAACAGACTTGAGGAAGCTTGTGCAAAGATGGAAATGAGCATGTTCCTTGCAGATAGATTACAGGAATGCATGGCAGCTTGCATAATGGAAACAGCATAAAATTTAAGAACAGTCCCTACTAATTGTGGGGACTGTTTATTTCTTTTATATAAATTAGAGCATCTTCATCAGGAGAAGAGTAATAGTTCTTGCGGGTATTTATAACTGTAAAACTTAATTTTTCATATAATTTAATAGCAGGTACATTTGATTTTCTAACTTCTAAAAATATTTTTTCTATTCTTAAATTTTCAAGTTCTTTTATGGCAAAATTTAAAAACTGATACGCAAAGTTTTTTTGCCTGTAATTTTTCTTTATAACAATTGAGTTTAAATCTGCGTGTTCAACACATAAAGAGAAAGATAAATATCCTATTGGCAAATTATCTAGATACGCTATTAAATAAAAATAATTGTTATCGTTTAATTCGTTTTTTAAGACAACATCTGAAAGGATTCTATTATTTAAATCGTTTTCTATATCTATTATTTTGTCAATATCCTCTAAATTTGCTTTTTTTATAATTAAATTATTCTCCATATTTAGTCCTTTCGGCTTCACTATTTCTTACATAAGTAGCGTCTAAAGTTAGATGGTTTTCAAAGTCTGTTGCTTTATTAGCTAAGGCTATAAGAAAATGCATATCTAAAGAAGCTATAACATAATTATCTGAATTTATTAAGTCTATTAAATTTTCGTTATCTAAAATATACAAGACATTTTCTGCAGGGAATTTATCTTGTACTTCTAGAATGATATCACTTATATATTTATTAGTTGCGTCACAAATAGGATAGATAGTGCTATTTTTATACGAATAAAATCTACAATAAGCTCTAGTGTTTTTTGCGTCTATTAAAGAAACTATAATGTTTGTTTCTGCTTTTATATTATTTAAACTGCTGTGAGCAAGTAACTCTAGACTGTCAATAGCAAAAATTTTAGCGTTAGTAACTTTAGCTATTGCCTTAGCTGTAGCTAGTCCAATTCTTATTCCCGTAAAAGAACCTGGACCAGTAGTACAAGCAAGACATTCAATATCTTTTAAATTAACTAAATTATCTTTTAGAGTCTTGTCTATTAGTGGTAATAATTTTTCTGAGTGAGTTATTTCGTTATCTATTGAATTAATTACAATTTCATTATTTGTTTTTAAAGCAACATTTGCTTTTTTAGTTGTTGTATCTATTGCTAAAATGTTCATGTTATTTTTCACCCCTTTGTACTTGTATAATTCTCTTGTTTTCATCTGTATCATCTTTTAAAATATTAATAAATATTGTGTTTTTTGGTAATATTTCTTTGATGTTTTCGCCCCATTCAAGTATGCAAAGACCATTTGAAAAATACTCTAGGCCAATTGAATCTATAAAATCTATAGAGTTTTCAATTCTATACACATCGAAATGAAAGATTGTATTTATACCGTTAATAGTTTCATCTAAGTTATATTCGTTTACGATTGTAAAAGTAGGGCTAGATATTTTATCTTGTATATTAAAGAATGTTGCAATACCATACATGAATTTTGTTTTACCGGCTCCAAGCTCGCCAGTTAGTACTACAGTGTCTGTATTGTTTAATTTTCCAGCAATATCATATGCTATTTTAATTGTTTGTTGTTCTGAATTAGATATATATTCCATTATTTTCACCTAGAATATTATACTATTTTTTGTGGGTAAAGTAAATATTGTGTAACATATTGTGTGAAAGTAAAATTAGTTATTGAAAAAAAACTTACTTTAGAATATAATATCAAGATAGAATATATATTTAGAATATATGGAATTTACAAAGGGGGAAATATGGCACTAAAGCGACAATCATTTATGAAGGGTGTTGCTGTTGTATTAGGGGCTCAAATATTAATAAAATTATTTGGTTTTATTTATAGAGTAATTTTAACCAATATAGAGGGTTTCCAAGATGTTGGAAATAGTTATTATAGCTCAGGATACAAAGTATACATTTTTATATTAGCTTTAGCTACAACGGGAGTACCTAGCGCTATAGGGAAACTTGTATCAGAAAAAGTAGCTATTGGGGATAGAAGAGGAGCTCATAAAATATTTAAAACTTCTCTTACATTATTTACGGTAGTAGGATTAGTATTTTCTTTATTATTATTTTTTGGAGCTGAGTTTATATCTACAACAGTATTATCTAATCCTGGGGTAAAATATACAATTGCAACTTTAGCACCAGCGGTACTGTTAGTGTCTATAGCTGCGGTATTTAGAGGGTATTTTGTGGGCCTTGGTAACGTTACCGCACATAGTGTGGCACAAATTGTAGAACAAATAATTAACAGTATATTATCTGTAGTATTTGTTATAATGTTAGTTGGCAACTCGCCAGAAATAATGGCTATGGGCTCAACTGCTGCAACAGCGGTTTCTACATTAGTAGCTTTGACATATTTATGGCTATATTATAGAAAGAATCAAGAAATTATATGGCAAGAGGTTAGGGAATCGCAACAATTTAGGGCAGAAGGAAGAAGAGAGATTACAAGAAATCTACTTAAGTATACAATACCTTTGGCTATTACAAGCATTGTTACATCTTTAGTTGGTATGGTAGATTTAGTAACTGTGGTAGATAGTTTAGTTGAGTATTATGAATCATTAGGTGTTAAAGATGCTCTACTTGTTGCAAATGAGAAATTTGGAATAATAGCTGGAAAGGTAGATATATTAGTTTCAATTCCGTTTGCTTTAAATGTAGCTATAATTACTCCGCTTATGCCAGCCATATCTGCACATATAGTTAAAAAAGAGAAGAAGCAGGCAATAGCAAAAATTAATACTTCTATGAAGTTGTCTTCCATTATAGCGTTTCCTTGCGCTGCTGGATTGACAATTTTGGCTCAACCAATATTTAATGCGATTTTTCCTAACGCATCAGCGGGGGCTTTGCTGTTGCAACTAGAAGTGTGGAGTGTTGTTATAGGTTTAGCTGCTCAAACAGCAGAGAGTGCACTTGTTGGAGTTAACAGATTATATGTTCCTACAATAGCCGTAATAAGTGGAGCTATTGTTAAATATTTCTTAAATATTTGGTTGATACCAATATACGGAGAGAATGTTGCTCCAATAACAACAATAGCTTACCACGTAATTGATGGATTTATAGCAATATTCTTATTGTATAGAACGCTAAAAGCGGTTCCTGATTTCAAAAATATACTAGTAAAGCCAGTTTTTGCTACTATTGTAATGTCGTTATTAGTAATTTTAACACAAAAAGTTTGTGTTTACATAAATGTGGGTGAAACCATATCAATGTGCATAGCGATAATAGTGGGAATGCTTTCATACTTCTGCACTTTACTAAAAGTTGGGACATTAAGTTCGGAAGAACTTTCTCAGATACCTTATGGTAACAGAATATGTCACTTTCTAGAAAAGTCAAAAAAAGTTGAAAAAAACTGTTGACATTTGTAAATGGTTGAAGTATAACATAGGTGTAATCTTATAATAGGAGGTAAGAAAATGAATAAAGGAGAACTTATTGCAAAAATCGCTGAAGAAAGCAAATTAACAAAAAAAGCTGCTGAAGCTGCTTTAGATGCTTTCACATCTTCAGTAACTGGAGCTCTTAAAAAAGGTGAAAAAGTTCAACTAGTTGGATTTGGAACTTTTGAAGTAAGACACAGAGCTGCTAGAAAAGGTAGAAACCCTCAAACTAAAGAGGAAATAAAAATACCTGCTTCTAAAGCGCCTGTATTCAAAGCTGGTAAAGCTTTAAAAGAAACTGTAAATAAATAATAAATTATGGTTTAATAGATGAGGAGAGTTTTACTTTCCTCATTTTTTATTTCGTTGACAACTACTACTGTTTATTATATTATAGCAAACAATATAAGGAGGAACATTTATGACAATATTAGTTACAGGTGGTTTGGGATATATAGGAAGTCACACTTGTGTTGAATTGTTGGAAAAAGGAGAAAATTTAATAGTGTTAGATAATTTGTCTAACAGTAAGCTAGATACGATAGAAAAAATAGAAAAGATTACTAATAAAACTTTTAAATTTTACAAAGTAGATTTATTAAATAAGGAAGAAGTGAAAAGAGTTTTTGATGAAAATGAAATTGATGCGGTAATCCACTTTGCTGGATTAAAAGCTGTTGGTGAATCTGTTCAGAAACCGTTACTATATTATAACAATAATATAACAGGAACTTTAAATTTGGTTGAAATTATGCAAGAACATCAAGTTAATAAGTTGGTGTTTAGTTCGTCAGCTACGGTGTATGGCAATCCGGATAGAGTTCCAATAAAAGAAGATATGCCATTATCTACTACGAATCCTTATGGTAGCACGAAACTTATGTTAGAACAAGTGTTACAGGATATTTGTTTGGCGAATTCTCAATTCAAAGTGGTTATTTTGAGATATTTTAATCCTATAGGAGCGCATAAAAGTGGTATTATAGGTGAAAATCCAAATGGGATTCCGAATAATTTAATGCCATATATTTGTAAAGTTGCTTCTGGTAAACTTAATTTTTTAAACATATATGGTAACGATTATGAAACGGAAGATGGAACAGGTGTAAGAGATTATATACATGTTGTTGATTTGGCTAAAGGGCATTTAAGTGCTCTTGAAAGAATGGAAAAAAATGACTCGGGTGCTTTTATATATAATTTAGGGACAGGAAAAGGTTATAGCGTGATGGATATTGTTAAAACTTTTGAAAATGAAAATAATATAAAGATAAATTATAAAATGGTAGAGAGAAGACCTGGAGATATTGCGAAGTCTTTTGCGGATCCTTCTAAAGCTTTAATGGAATTAAATTGGAAAGCAGAAAAAACGTTAAAAGATATGGTTAGAGATGCTTGGAAATATGAAATAAACAATTCATAGGCAAACTGCAACTTGACATAAAAATAAAAATATGATACAATATAAATGTCGAAAGACATTAGGCCTGGTATAAATAGACTAGGCAAATAAAATTTTAATTCCCTTAAAAGGGAGAAGGAGAAAAGTATGACTTTTATCGTAATCACCGGAGTTCTCGTAACACTCGCTATAGCTTTTCATTTCATGATGAAACCGTCTAAGATACGGGAACAGATTTCTTCTTGGATTTGCGGATTGCTTACAGTATTTTGCATTATTGCAGGCTTAGCGAATCTTATCAACTGGAGAGTTTGTGTGGCGTGGATAATAGCCGCAGTAATCTCGAGTCTGTACCTTTTCTATTGTATAGGCGAGGCAAACAAATATCCTGAGCTTGAAGAAATTGACTATGATGATGACTATGAAGATGAAGACCCTGAAGCAGAATTCTTTGAAACACTCGACAAATTCCCTGAACAATGCGAGAAAAAGAAAGCGACAAGAGCGTCCTTCTAAAAAAACAAAAATGCTATTGACAAATGTCAATTAGCATGCTAAAATATATGAGTAAAGCATTTTTGCTTTACTCATATATTTTTTCTGGAGGATAATATGGAAAAAAACGTTGAATTAACATTAATATATGAAATATATAAAGAATTACTAACAGACAATATGAGGGATGTGTTTGAGATGTACTATTATTCGGACTTATCTCTAAGAGAAATAGGCGAAGAAAAACAAATTTCATATCAAGCAGTAAACGATACGTTAAAAAAAGCAGAGAAAGCAATATATGAATATGAAAATAAATTAAATTTAAGTAAAATAAAACAGAATATAACAAAATTAAATAATAAGTTAAATAATGAAAATGTAGATTTAAATGAAGTAAAACAAATTGCAAAAGAATTAGGAGAATTGTGATGTTTGATAGTTTGTCAGATAAGATGCAAAATGTTATTAGGAAATTAAAAGGAACAGCAAGAATTACAGGAAAAGAACTTAAAGAAATGCTAAGAGAAGTTAAATTAGCTCTTCTAGAGGCAGATGTTAATTATAAAGTTGTTAAAGATTTTATTGCCAAAATTGAAACTAAAGCTTTAGGAGAGGACGTTATGAAGTCACTTACTCCTGGTCAACAAATAGTAAAGATTGTTAGAGACGAATTAACTACAATGCTAGGTGGTACTGATTCAAAACTTGTTTTTTCATCAAACCCACCGACTGTTATAATGTTAGTAGGACTTCAAGGAAGTGGAAAAACAACTCTTGCAGGAAAACTTGCTAATTATGTAAGGCGTGAAGGTAAAAAGCCTTTATTGGTTGCATGTGACGTATATAGACCAGCGGCAATAGCACAGTTGAAAACTTTAGGCGCGTCTCTTGGTATTCCGGTATATTCTGAACAAGATTCTAAAGATGTTGTATCTATTGCAAAAGCGGCTATAAAACAAGCTAATTCTAATCTTAATGATTATGTAATTATAGATACAGCAGGTAGAATACAAGTTGATGAAGTATTAATGGATGAATTGGTAAGATTAAAAAGCCAAATAAGGCCGCATGAAATTATGCTTGTAGTAGACTCTGCAACTGGTCAAGAAGCGGTTAACGTGGCAACAGCTTTTGATGAAAAAGTTGGAATAGATAGTTTGAGTTTAACAAAACTTGATTCAGACACAAGAGGAGGAGCTGCTTTATCTGTAAAATATGTTACAGGTAAAACAATAAAATTTGCTTCAGTTGGAGAAAAACTAAATGATTTAGAGGTTTTCCATCCAGACAGAATTGCTTCAAGAATTTTAGGCATGGGAGATGTTTTATCTATAATAGATAAAGCAGAAGAAATGTTCGAACAAGAAGAAGCTGAAGATTTAGAAAAAAGAATTAGAAAAAATGAATTTACATTAGATGATTATGCAAAACAAATAAAGAAAATTAAAAAAATTGGATTAAAGGGGATGCTTGCAATGCTTCCTGGAGTTCCAAAAGAATTAAAAGATGCTGAGATTGATGATAAAAAACTTGCACAAGTTGAGGCTATTATTTCTTCTATGACTATTAAAGAAAGAAGAAATCCAGATATATTAAATGCTTCTAGAAGAAAAAGAATAGCAGCAGGAAGTGGCACAAAAGTTGAAGACATCAATAGATTTATAAATCAATATGAACAAATGAGAAAAACGATGAAAGAAATATTAAATGGTAAAAATCCTTTAGCAGCTCTAGGTGGCAAACGTAAGGGTTTTAGATAAATTGTAGAATATATTTTATTTGGAGGTGAAAGTATAGTATGGTAAAAATAAGATTAAGACGTGATGGTGCTAAAAAAGCTCCGTATTACACAATGGTAGTTGCAGATTCTAAATATCCAATGGATGGACGTTTCATCGAAAAAATAGGTACATATAACCCAATGGTTGAACCTAAAGAAATAAAAATCGATGAAGAGAAAGTTAGAGAATGGATATCTAAAGGTGCAAAGCCAACAGATACAGCTAAAGCTTTAATTGCTAAAGCTGGAATTAAGCTTTAAAAGGAGGACTAGTGTATGTATAAAGAACTAGTAGAATATATAGTTAAATGCCTAGTTAGCAAAAAAGATGAAGTAAATATTACTGAAGAGCAAGTAGGCGATAGACTAGTATTAAAAGTTAAAGTTGCAACTGAAGATATGGGTAGAATTATTGGAAAAGAAGGCAGAATAATAAGAGGCATAAGAGAAATAATTCGTGCATATAGCACTAAGGAAAAAGCAAAAGTTTCTATAGATATAGTTGAGTAAAAGGGTGAAAGATTTGGAGTATATTGAATTTGGTAAAATAGTAAATACTCATGCACTTAGAGGCGAAATTAAAGTATATTCATATACAGATAATGAAGAGAACATTTTGAATTTAAAGAAGGTATATATAGATAGCTGTGAATTTATAGTTCAAGGCTCTAGATATTTAAAAGGTATGTTTACTTTTAAACTTAAAGGCGTTGATGATATTAATACTGCTGAAAAACTAGTTGGTAAAATGATTTATCGTGAAGTTACAAAAGCTGAATTAAATTCAGAAACAGAATTTTTTGTTAGAGATTTAAAAGGTTTAGATGTTTATGATGAAACAAATACTTTAATAGGGGTACTTGAAGACGTATTTAATACTGGTGCTAATGATGTGTATCAAATTAAATGCGTTGATTCAAAAACTATTTATTTACCAGCTATTCAACAAGTCATTAAAAGTATAGATATTAAAAACCGTAAAATGGTTGTTCATATAATGGAGGGCCTTTTATGAAGTTTACAGTCATAACGTTGTTTCCTAATATTATTTCGGAATACGTTAATACAAGTATAATATCTAAGGCAATAAAACAAAAAATAATAGAAATAGATATTGTAGATTTGAGAGCTTTCGGAAAAGGAAAGAGAAGAAATGTTGATGATACCGTATATGGTGGCGGAAGTGGTATGGTTATAACTGTTCCAGTTCTAGATGAAGCATTGAACTCTATTGAAATTTCTGAAAATGCAAAGATTATATATTTATCTCCTAAAGGGAAAACATTAAATCAAAATATAACAAAACAATTGAGTAAAGAATGTACAGATTTAATTTTAATTTGTGGACATTACGAAGGAATTGATGAAAGAATTTTTGATTTATACCCAATAGAAGAGATTTCTATTGGCGATTTTGTATTAACAGGCGGAGAACTTGCTGCACTTGCTTTAATAGACAGTGTTACGAGATTAATTCCAGGCACTATAAAAGAACAGTCTTGGAGCCTTGAATCTTTTGAACAGGACTTATTAGAGGAAGCACAGTATACTAAACCTGAAGAATATAAAAGTTTAAAAGTGCCTAGTGTTTTGCTTAGTGGACATCATGAAAATATAGAAAAATATAGACTTGAGGATAGGATATATACAACTTATAAAAAGAGACCAGATTTACTTAAAAAATACATATCAAAGAACAAAATCAAAGAAAATTATATAAAAGAAATTGTAGCCAAAAAGGAGGGAAATCAAAATGGATATAATTAAAGCAATAGAAAACGAACAATTAAAAGAAAACGTACCAGAATTTAAAATAGGTGATATAGTAAAAGTACACGTTAAAATTAAAGAAGGAAACCGTGAAAGAATTCAGGTTTTTGAAGGTATCGTTATAAAACGTCAAAACGCTTCTTCTAATGAAACTTTCACTGTAAGAAAAATATCTTATGGTGTAGGTGTAGAAAGAACTTTCCCAGTTCATTCTAGAAATATAGAAAAGATTGAAGTTACAAGACATTCAAAAGTTAGACGTGCTAAATTATACTACCTAAGAAGTAGAGTAGGTAAAGCAGCAAAGCCAGCTGAAAAAAAATAATCAAGAATTAAGGAGGAAAATTTATGGCAAAGTGTGAAATTTGCTCAAAAGAGTTGACTTTTGGAAATAACGTAAGTCACTCAAATAGAAAGACTTCAAGAACATACAAACCAAATATTCAATCAGTAAGAATTGATGATGCTGGAACAGTTAGAACTGCAAAAGTATGTGCAAGATGTCTAAAATCAGGAAAAATAAAAAGAGCATAAATAAAATATTAAGTGGTGTAGATATAGATACATCACTTTTTTATTTTATACATTGATTTATATAGCCATTTAGTATATAATTTCCCTTAGGTGATAATATGGGAATTATATCTTATGGGCTTAGAGGGAACTTTAAAAAGTTTTATGATAAATTAAAAACAGTTTCTAAAGAAAATAAAATATCTATGCCATGGTTACTTTCAGATTTTATAAAATGTTTTATAAAAATGAAATGCGGTTATAGTGATTATTTGAATTACAAAATGTATTTAAGAACAAAAGAACAAAGAAAAGAGTATGTCTCTATAATTGATGAAGATAAGTTTTATGAAATAGTTAGTCCTAGCGAATTTAAGACTTTTTTTACTATAAAACCTAATTTTTTAAACAATTTTAAAGATTATATTAACCGTGATTTTTATTTGCCAACAGATGAAAGCAAATTAGAAGAGTTTATAAAAAAGCATAAAGAGTTTATGTATAAACCTGTAGATGGTCTTGGCGGGCATGGAATAAAGAAAATGAAGGCTGATGAAATAGAGGAAGTGTCTAAATTTTATGAGAAAATAAAAAATGAGAATTGTTTTCTTGAAGAATACATAGTTCAGCATTCAGAGATGAATAGTTTATGTCCTAATTCAGTAAATACAATTAGAATAATGACTTTTGCAAATGATGGCAAATCTGAAATTTTATTTGCTGGTTTAAGAGTTGGAAATGGAATAAATAACGTAGATAACTTTCACCAAGGTGGAATGGGTGTACTAGTAAATGTAGATAATGGAAAGTTAATAGGAAACGCATTTACAAAAGAACTATTACAACATGAAAAACATCCTACAACTGGCGTTGAGTTTAATGGATTTCAAATTCCCAACTGGGAATATATTGTAGATATGGTTTTGAGAGCAGCTTTAGTAAATCCTAATATTCATGTGGTTGGATGGGATGTTGCAGTAACTGAAAACGGAGCTACTTTTGTAGAGGGAAATAGACGTCCTGGATTTGATTTAGTACAAGTTTTGTATGATAAAGGAAGAAAAGACATAATGTATCATTGCTTGAATAAATTAAGTGAGACAACAGGGAAAGAATATACGGTATAAATAGGAGGAAATATGGGGAAATTATTATATGTATTAAAAAGAATTAAATCAATGGATAAGAAGGCAATGATTAATGCTATTAACGTGGTTCATAAAAAGACAGGTATGTCTAGATTAAAAATATTTAATGATATGAGACAATGTGCTGTAAAATATGGTGCTGGTTATATGGATTATAATTTGTTTGAAATGTATAATTTAACTCCAGAGCAAAGAGATACCTATCTCACAAGAGGAAGAAATAACGAGCTAGTTGTTAAATATTGTGATAAGAGTAAACTACATGCTTTTATGAATAAAGATGAGTTTAACAATATTTTTAATGAGTATATAAAAAGAGATTGGTTAAAAGTAAATGATGTTTCAAAAGAACAAATCGAAGAATTTACTAAAAATCATGGTATATTTATGCTAAAACCTATAGACGGCGGTTGCGGTAAAGGAATTGAAAAAATCAATATTGCAGATTATGATAATTTTGATGAATTATATAAATATTTAAGCGAAAATGGCCAAAATGCTATTTTAGAGGAATTAATAGTTCAGGATTCAAGTGTTGCTAAAATTAACCCTTACTCTATCAACACGGTAAGAGTGGTAACAATCGTTACTACAGAAGATGGGAAGTCTTTACTTGAAATTCCAGAGAATAAGAGGAAAGACGTTAAATTAAAATCTCATATTATATGTGCGTATTTTAGAATTGGTAATAACAAAAAATGTGTAGATAATTTTAATAGTGGAGGAATGGTTGCTCCTGTGGATGAAACAACTGGAATAGTATCTCAGGTAGCTATAGATAAAAATAAAGTTACATATATAAATCATCCTGAAACAGGTAGTCCAATTAAAGGATTTAAATTTCCTTATTGGGAACAAGTATTAACTATGTGTAAAGAAGCTTCTTTAAAGATACCAGAAATGGGATATGCGGGCTGGGATATAGCGTTTACGCCTAATGGCCCAGTAATTGTTGAAGGGAATGAATTCCCAGGACATGATATATATCAACTACCAGAACATACTCCGGATAAAATAGGAATGATGGAGAAATTTAATTTTAGTAAGGAAAAAATTAAAGTTTAAAAAAGAGGGATACCCCTCTTTTTTTACATTACCTTGACCGCCACATTAAAACTTTCTGGCCCTGCTAAAGAATAAATTTTAACTATAGTCCATATATCTCCATTTTCATCTAAATATACAGGTAAATCTATGGTATTATTCTCAGAAGCTTCTGTTTTATTTAACATTTGTATATACCAAGCATCTTCAGACATTTCACTTGGATACTTCTGTATGAATGCGTTTTTTGAAGCTGTTTTTAAGTTTTCAAGATAAGTGTTTTCAGAAACATTTTTAGTTCCTATAATATCTGTGTTTTCAACTTTATTTCCAGTATACACGTCTATGTTATATACTTTGTAACTAATATAATTATTAATTTCTGAAGTTACAACCAAAGATAAGATGTTATCATTTAAATATGAAAAATAGTTAAGATTATAATCAGCATAATTTTCGTTGTTGCTAAATATATTAGTTATTTCTTCATTAATGCTATTTGCATATGTAGAATCTATGTTAACTGCAGGCAAATAGTGTGAGTAACTGCCTGTTGTTTTACTATAAGATAAGTACACCAAATCTTTAGTATCATCAACCTTTTTTATTTCCTTTACTGGAGTATTAACATGCGTGATAGAAGAAAGGTCATCATTTGTGCTATCACCACCATTGCTTGTCTGTCCAATTTGCTTATCAGTACCTAGTTCTAAATATAAAATAGCGCCACATAGAGTTATTACAGTAATAAGTAAAAGTACAATTAATATTATTAATCCATTATTTCCTTTATTCATTATTATCCCTCCTTTCTTTTGTTTAAAAAATATAATTTGAACGCAAAAAGACCTATGCTGTATGTATTTTACATACACAAAACACAGGCCAATATATTTGGTCTTGGTTTATATTATTTAGAAGGTCGCTCCTCACATTTACGGTTTTTACCAATTTTCTCATTTGCATTCTCCTTAACGATTATATATTATACAAAAAACTGTAAATAGTCAAGAATATAATTTAATAACTTATCACAATTTTTGTTATTAATACATAATTACTTTATTTTAATAAAAAATTATGGTATAATGATGCGGTAGAAGAGGGGAAAACAATGAAAAAGAATATAAAGTTTTATATAGCTTTGTACGTTGCTAAGTTAGGTACAATTGCTTTAAAAATAATGAAAAGGAATGCAACTTTTTATCCTGGAAAAGTTGCAATCAAGATATGCCCAGATTTTTTAGGTAGAATAGGTAAACCTAAAAAAATAATTGGTATAACAGGTACAAATGGTAAAACTACTGTTTCAAATATGATAATAGATATATTAGAACACAACGGATATAAATTAGTAACAAACAAATTGGGAGCCAATATTAATGCGGGGATAGCAACATCTTTAATAGGAGATGCAAATCTTTTTGGAAATGCTAAATCTGAAATTGGCGTTTTTGAGATTGATGAAAGAAGTTCAATTAGAGTGTATCCGTACATTACTCCAGATTTTTTAGTTTGTACAAATCTTTTTAGAGATTCTATAAAGAGAAATGCCCATACTGAATATATTCAATCTATAATTAATAAAGATTTGCCTAAAGAAACAACATTAATATTAAATGCAGATGATTTAATATGTTCAGGAGTTGGTTCTAAAGATAATAAAAAGATATATTTTGGCATAGATAAACTATCTTCTGATGTTACAGAATGTATTAATTTAATCCAAGATATAAAGACGTGTCCTGAATGTGATCATACTTTAACATTTGATTATTTAAGATACCACCATATAGGCAAGGCGCATTGTGATAAATGCGGATTTAAATCTCCAGGTGCAAATTATTTAGTAACAAGTATAAATATGGATAACATGACTATAGACATTTCTGCAAATGGAGAGGTTAATAATTATAAAATTTCTGCAAACGGTTTAATTAATATATATAATACTTTAGCGGCGGTGTCTCTTTGTAAGGAATTTGGTTTGACTTATGAAGAAATAACAGATGCATTAAATAACTTTAAGGTAGTTAAATCAAGATTTAACGAAGAAAAGATAGGTAATGTAGATGTAATAATGCACTTGGCAAAAGGACAAAATCCAGTTGCTTGTTCAAGGGTATTTGATTATATTAAAAATGAAGCCGGCAGCAAAGCGGTTATATTAAATTTGGATGATTATTTTGATGCTAGGGAAAGTTCTGAAAATTTAACGTGGATTTACGATACAGATTATGAACTTTTAAATGATGAAAGTATTAAACAAATTATAATTGGCGGAGTTAGAACAGAAGACCACTATTTAAGATTATTGCTTGCTGGTGTGCCTCGCGAAAAAATTTCTTATGTAAAAGAAGAAATAAATACAGTAGAGTTATTAAAACTAGATAATATAGATAAGGTGTTTATAACTTATGACGTATATACTGTGGATATGGCAAATAAGGTAAAAGAAAAATTGAAACAAAAAATACAGGAAGGAGGGAATTGTTAATGAAAGTAGAAGTGCTATTTCCTGAATTTTGTAATCTTTATGGAGATTTAGCAAATATTAAATATTTAGAAAAAAGTGTTAAAGATATTGAGGTAATACATACTCCATTAACAGGAACTCCTAGATTTATTTCTGATGACATAGATATGGTATATATGTGTTCTATGACAGAAAAAACTCAAGAAAAAGTTATAGAGAAATTAAAGCCTTATACCGAAAAAATAAAGGAATTAATAAATGGAAATAAATTGTTTTTATGTACTGGGAACGCATTTGAAGTTTTTGGAAATTACATAGAAAACGAAGACGGAAGCAAGATAGAAGGACTAAAAGTTTTAGATTGTCATTCTAAAAGGGATATGCTAAATAGACATGCTAGCATGTTTTTAGGTGAATTTGAAGATTTAAAAATGATTGGATTTAAGAATCAATTTAGTCAAACTTATGGAGATAATGCAAATTGCTTTTTTGCCAAGGCAATAAAAGGAATTGGATTGAATCCTGAAACTAGATTGGAAGGAATTCGTGTTAATAATTTTATTGGTACTTATTTGTTAGGCCCGTTATTTATATTGAATCCGTTATTTTTCAAAAAAATTATGGATATATTGAAAATAGAAGATTATACATTGGCTTTTGAAGAAGAAATAATGGCTGTATATAATAAAAGATTAAACGAATTTGAGACTCTTGATTTTTAGGTGGACAGTATGAATTTTTTAAAAAAGGTAATAAATATAACAATATATATAATAATATTTGCTGTTTTAGTTGTTGGAATTTTATATATAACAGAGTATTCCCCAAAACCTATTGAAGAGCTTAAAGTTATAGGTTCTTCTTCTAAGAAATTAAAAAAAGGGGAAGAAGTAACAGTTGTATCTTTTAATTTACGTGGATTAGTAACAACAAATAACGAAGGTAATAATGAGAATCTTGAAACTGAAGAAGTAATTAATGCAAATATAGAAAAGGTGCAGGAGTTATTAAAGGGAAATAAACCGGATATCATTCTTTTGCAAGATGTAGATTATAAATCTCATCGTTCAGACAATATAAATGAATATTCTGAAATTGCAAAAATATATGAAGGAACAAGTTCTTTTGCAACTAAATATAAAACATTATTTCCATATGAGACCGAAGAAATAGGAAGAAAAATACATTCTGGTCAAAGTATTTTAAGTAAATTTGAGTGTGACAGCTATAGAATATCTCTACCTATAAAAAACAGATTTCCATTAAGAATATTTTTCCCAAGACAATGCTTGCAAAAGCAAATATTTAAAATAGAAGAAAGTGATAAATCTTTAATAGTAATAAATTTAGATTTGGAGCAATATGACGAAGAAGTAAGGTTAAAACAACTAGATTATTTAAAAGCGGAAATATTAGAGGAGTATAACAAAGGTAACTTTGTTATTGCGGGAGGTAGCTTCTATATGCCTCTTGTAAACAAGGAAGGTGTGGATTCTAAGAACATACCTGAATATCTAGAGTTAGATGAGTGGCAATATAAGAGTTTTGAAGATGAGGGAATTATTACAAATGGGTATATAATATCACCAAATGTAACAATAAATAAAATAGAAGAACTAGATTGTGAGTGTAATGTAGAAAATCATAAAGCATTAGCAATCAAAATTAAATTAAAATAAATATAAAGCTTGGCATAATTTGTCAAGCTTTTATTAAAAGTGTATAAATATATATACAAAATTAATATTATATGATATTATTTTGCAATAAAGGTGAAAATATGTCAAAAAATGATAAATTTAATTTAGCCATAAAAATTGTTGTTATAGTTTTAGCTTCAATAAATTTATTGTTAATATCTGCGATTATAGTATTTAAATATTATAATAACAGACTAGAGTTTAATACATCGGTTTTAGAAAAAAATACAAATGAAATCTTGGGAGAATATACGAAAGAAGCTTTAAACAAAGAGGTAGAAAAATTAGATAAAGAAGTAAATCAAGTGCTTTCATTGTATTTAGAGTATAATATTAATACGGATGATAAAAATGGATACATACAATTTATTGAAGAATTAAAACAAAATATTGAAGAAAAAAGTAAAGATAATAAAGAGCTAAAATTAAAAAAAGAAACCCTGACTAATAAATATAGTGCTTTGCAAGAAAAATGGGAGCTGTTAACAACATATATAATTCCAGGGGTTACAACTATTAATCAAAATCCTAGATACCCTAATGGCTGTGAAGGAATAGCGCTTGCTATTTTACTTAGATATTATGGTGTAAATGTAAATATAGATTCAGTTATGGAAGCTCTTCCAAAAGGTAAAACTCCATATACAGAGAATGGAATTTTATATGGTGGAAATCCTAATTATGAGTTTTTGGGGGATCCAAGAAGCATTGAAGGATGGGGAATATGGGATAAAGGCCTTGCTATTACAGCAAATAAATTTAAAAGTGGAATTATTAATGGAACAGGCATGGATTTTTCTGAAGTTTTAGAGATAGTAAAGAGTAATAGACCTGTTATTATTTGGACGTCAATAGGATTAAAGAGCCCTAGAATATATAAAAAATGGATATATAAAGAAACTGGAGAAATAATAACATGGAAGAGTTATAATCATGCTGTTGTTGTAGTGGGATATTCTGATGGAAAGATTATTGTTTCAGATCCAATAGATGGTAAAATAAAATACTTTGATAAAGATAATTTTATATATGTATATAACTATATGGGGAAAAAAGCTATATATTATTAAAGAGGAGAAAGAATGATAAGAAAAAGAATAATATTTGGTGCGGTAATTATTATTAATATTATGTTGTTAATTGCTTTAGGAGTTATTACATATAATTCAATTTGTAAATATAATGAATTAAGCAGTAAAAACATGGAAAACGAGGAAGAGTATATCCAAACAAATTATTTAAGGAATCAGCTAGAAAATTTAAAATTAAAAGCGCAAGCATTAAATTTAAATGATGAAGAATTAAATAATTTGTTAAGTAAAATTAATGAAGTAAATAAAGAAGAAGCAAAATATAATGAAGAGATAGATAAATATGAAAAACTAATAAAAGAAATAGAATTAAAAATAAATAAATTAACATAAAAAAGTCCAGCAAATTTGCTGGACTTTTCGTTTTACTGGGCAAAGTTTACTTGGTAACTTTGACTTTTACAAGGTAAATTGTGTCTGAAGTTTCTACCAAGTAAACAGTCTGGGAAAACTGAGTAATCTTGATAGGCGAACCGCCATACTTCACATTTTCCCACGCGTCAGAGCTCAGAGAGTATCTCTTGAAGCCTGCAAAGTTTTTGCTCAGCTCAGGAGCGCTTTCGGAACTTGCTATAAAGAAACGCTTCTTAATGAAACAAGATTCTTTATAGATGCCTTCAACTTCTGCAAGGCGATAGTAGAGTGCGTCTCCGTGCATCAAAGCTTCTATAACCGTGTAATTTTCGCCGATTTCGATATCTTTGACACACTTGTCTGCTTTGACGGTGAAGTGATAGGTGCCTTGTTCCGGTACTTTTTCAAGCATTATCCAGTACAATGCATCTACTGTTTCCACAAGATAAATTCCGGGCAGATATGGAGCAACATCCAATATAATACCTGCATAAGGAATTTTATCCCATTTGCCATCGCCCATTCTTTCAATGTCTGTGAGAGCTTTGCCCGTTACAGGCATTGACGTTGTGATTGCGATGTAAACCTTTTTCATAAAGAAAAGGGTTGTGGGATAAACATCCCGAAGACCAATAATCTTGTAGTGAGGTATTCCTGAGACATCTATGATGTCTGTTGCTGTGTAGGTGCCTCCTGCTTCAAGGACATCGTTGCCGCTTTTAGCCAGGAGCTGGAATCTCTTTTTAAACATAAAATTTTTCTCCTTTTTTCTAACAACCAACTGTGGTTGCGTATTTTTTATGGACTACAACTATATTTTAACATATTTTTGTAATAATGTCAATATACATGCAGGATGGAGTAAACATAAAAAAGAATTAGAAATAAAACATGGGGAGTGATATGTAAAAAGAAAATAAAAAAATACCAAGCCTTAAAAGGTTTGGTATAAGTGGTTGCGGGGACAGGACTTGAACCTGTGACCTTCGGGTTATGAGCCCGACGAGCTGCCAGCTGCTCTACCCCGCGATGTATGCATTAAGTATAATATAATTATATTAATATGTCAAGAAAATATTAATAAAAATATAAAAATATTTTAAATTCGTTGTAAATATCATATATTTATGATATAATGTTAGCCTGAAAAGAGAATTAAAGTTATATTATGGAGGGATAACAAAATGATAGGTTGGATTGCATGGATATTAATAGGATTAACAATGTTAGTTGCAATAGCTTTAATTATTGTGGTTATGATGCAAGATTCTAAGGAAGGTTCTTCAAGTGTATTAGGGAACAATACATTTTATGGAGCTAATAAAGGGAAAACAATGGATGGCATTCTTTCAAAACTTACAGTTATATTAGGAATTGCGTTTATAATTTTATGCTTTGTAACTACTATAGCTATAACAAAATAAAGGAATATTATGGATAAAATAGAAAAGAGTAGAAAAGAAAGAATTTTAGATTTTGTAAATGAGAATAATTATCAAAGAATTACTGTAAAACAACTTGCAGTAATTTTTGGCGTTCCTAAAGAAGATGTTAAATTTCTAGAAAAGATAGTTTCTGAACTTGAAAAGGAAGGCAAAATTTACATAGATGATAGTAATAGAATTTGTAAATTGAATAAAGGTTCTCAATACATAGGACGTTTTGAGGCCAAAGCATATAGCTTTGGCTTTGTTCGCATAGATAATGAACTTGAAGCTCAGGATGTTTTTGTAGCTCGTGAAGAAGCAATGGGAGCGTTATCTGATGATTTAGTTTTAGTGAATATAACTAAACAAAAAACAGTTACCAAAAACGCTGAAGGTAAAATAGTAAAAATAATAAAAAGAGGAGAAAGACCGGTTGTAGGCATTTTTAAAAAAAGTGAGTCTTTTGGTTTCGTAGAACCAGTGCAAAAAGGAGTACAAGACATATATATTCCTAAAAAATTTAGTTTAGGGGTTATGGACAATGCTCGAGTAGTAGTAAAAATTGAAAAGTATGCAACAGAAACGAGGAAGGCAGAGGGTAAAATTATAGAAGTTTTAGGAAGTGAAAACACAGCAGATATAGAACGTACAATGCTTATTAAAGCTGCTCTAGTGAATGAAAAATTCCTAGATAAAGTTTTAAAGGAAGCTGATAGGGTACAAGAACCAGAAATTAATTTTACACAAGAAGAATTAGACAAAAGAGCGGATTTAAGGGACAAAAACATTTATACTATAGATTCTGAAGAGGCGAAAGATTTAGACGATGCTGTTAGCATAGAAAAATTAGAAGATGGTACATATAAGCTATCTGTACATATAGCAGATGTAAGTCATTATGTAACCGAAAATTCTGAAATAAACAAAGAAGCTATTAAGAGGGGGACAAGTATTTATTTACCAGGATATGTTATTCCGATGCTACCAAGGAGCCTTTCAAATGGCGCTTGCAGCTTGAATGAGGGAGAAGACAAACTTACTCTATCTATAGATATGATAATAGACAAAAGTGCAAAAATTCTATATAGTTATATATACAAATCTATAATTTGTTCTAAAAAGAAAATGACATATGAAAAGGTAGAAAAAGTATTGAAAAACGAGGATAAGAAAGTTTTAAAAGAATACAAAAACTTTATTCCAGATATTCTTTTAATGCAAGAATTATCTAAAATATTAAGAGAAAACAGAAAGAAAAATGGCAGTATAGATTTTGATATACCAGAAACAAAAGTCATTTTAGATGACAATGGGGAAGTTTTAGAAATCAAACCTTATGAAGTAGGAGAGTCTAATCAAATTATAGAAGAATTTATGTTAGTTGCAAATAAAACTATAGCAAAAACTTTTTATGATATAGATGCACCATTTATATACAGAATACATGAAAAGCCTGAAATAGAAGTTTTAAGAGAATTAAATGAAGTTTTATCTGTAATGGGGACAAGTATAAAGGGAATAAATAAAATACATCCTAGAGCGATAAGCGATGTTTTGGAAAAGTTTAAGAATGATGAAAGTAAGAAAACAGTATTATCTAAGTTGGTGTTGAGAAGTTTAAAGATTGCAAAATATTCAAATGAGTGCTTAGGACATTTTGGACTGAATTTTAATTTTTATACTCATTTTACTTCACCTATAAGAAGATATCCAGATTTGTTTATACATAGAGTAATATCTAAGTATATAGAAAATGGATATGTCCTTGAAGACAAAGAGATTCAAAAATTATATAAACAGGCCAAGGAATACGCTTTCTCTAGTAGCGCTTGTGAAAAGGTGGCAGCTACGTTAGAAAGAGACGCAATAGATTTATATATGGCAAAATATATGAAAAAGCATTTGGGCGATGAATTTGAAGGCGTAATCTCAGGAGTGAATAATTATGGCTTCTATGTTAAATTGCCTAGTACTGTAGAAGGACTAGTAACTATGTCTAGTTTAGAAGATGATTATTATATATATGAAGAAAAAAATATGAGACTAATTGGCCAAAGGACGAAGAAAACTTATTGTGTAGGAGATAAAGTAAAAGTAAAAGTAATAAGGGCAGATGATACTAATAGACAAATAGACTTTTTATTAATTGGAGGTTTCAATGAAAAAGAGTAACGCAGTAACTCTTGAAGAGTTAAATGCAGGTAAAGTAAAAAAAGAGAAAAATAAAGAATATAATTTGTTAGAGTTTTTTAAAAATAAATTAGCAATAAATCTTATTGTTTGCATTTGTATATGTATTGTAATTACTTTGATTTCTATTTTTTCAGCAGTAGGAAATATAAAAGAATTAGATACAATTCCTGATGGAAATTTAAAGGCAGAAATTACAAATAGACTTGAAATGAATATTTTAACATTAGTAGCTGCAATTGTTCCATATTTATATATGCCATATTTAGGACTTGCTGCTTACATGTATAACGAAGTAGTTGGATTAGGATTTGTTATTGTAAAATATGGATGGCTTGTAGGAGTATTAAGATATATTTTACCTTTTACTTTAAATATAATTAGTATATGTTTAATAGTTTCTGTAGGAGTTTACTTGGCAAAAATTCATACAGCAAGATTTATCATAAATAGAAAAAATACTATGAATTTTACAACATTTAGAATAAGAGTATATCAAATGCTAAAAAAACAAGAAAAAGCGGATGTATTAGCTAAAAAGCAAGAAAATAAAACAAAGAAAATGGAAAAACGAATTGAAAAAGTTGATTGGAAAAATGTTTGTATATTTGTAATTGGGGGTCTTTTACTTCAAATAATATCAACATTAATACAATATTTATTAGTTTAAAGGTGAGTTAAATGAGACAAAGAAATGTTAAAAACCAAGATGAAATATTATCTTCTTTTGATAGATATGTACAAAATCCAGAAAGCTTGAAAGGGAAATGGCATGGCGGGTTCAAAGAGGTGCATCTAGAGATAGGAATAGGTAAAGGCCAGTTTATATATGAATTAGCAAAAAAGAATCCAGATATATTGTATGTAGGGATAGAATTAAATAAAGGAGTTATATCTTTAGCTTCAAAAAAGATTTTAAGGAAAGAGCAAGAAGAGGCAATACATGTAGCAAATTTAAAGCTATTTTCATTTGACGCGGCAGATTTAGATAAGGTGTTTACTGAAGGTGAAGTGGATAAAATATATTTGAACTTTAGTGATCCATGGCCTAAGAAAAAGCACGCAAAAAGAAGACTAACTTCAAAAACTTTCTTAGATAAGTATAGACTAATACTAAAAAAAGATGGTATAATTGAACAGAAAACAGATAATATGGGACTTTTTGAATTTTCTATATTGAGCTTTAATGAAAATAATCTGTTGATGGAAGACATTTCTCTAAATGTTTATGCAGATATAGCTAATGGAAAAATTTTAGATAATATTCCAACAGAATATGAGGAAAAATTTAGAGATAAAGGCCCTATATATAAAATGATTGCAAAATTTAGGAGTGATGTGTAATGAATATAATTGCAAGAAGAAATACTGCAATTACCATTGGGATTGTTGTGTTTATATTAGTTATATTATTTGTTTTGTGGATGTGTGTGGTAATAACAGATTTTGTGAGATATAAAACAGGGAATATACCAATCTTTGCTTTTAATGTTACCATAGAAGATTTAACAAATGGAGATATAGAAACATATAAAGGACTAGGATATAAGTTTGTAGACAAAAATATAGATAATATAAATACAAAAGAATTTTATTTATTGGGATTTAAAATTTAAGATATAGAGAAGGTGGTTTTACTGCTTTCTCTTTTCTTTAATTTCATTTGTGATATAATATAAATATATTAAGGAGAGAAAATATGCGAAATAATGTTGAGGTATTATCACCAGCAGGGAATAAGAAGGCTTTTATAGCTGCTCTAAATGCGGGTGCAGATGCAATATATATGGGTGTTGGAAAATATAACGCAAGAGCTATGGCTGAAAATTTTACAATAGAAGAGTATTGTGAATGTATTAAAGAAGCACACAAGAGGGAGGTTAAGGTTTATCTTACTCTTAATACATTAGTTAAAAATAATGAAATAAGAGAAGCTTTAAATCTTGTTGCTATTCTTTATTCAAAAGGTTTAGATGCGGTTATATTGCAAGATTTAGGATTGGCTATGAAAATACATGAATTATTTCCTAAATTAAATATTCACGCTAGTACACAAATGAGTGTATATTCGTTAGAACAGGTAAACTTTTTAAAATCTTTAGGTTTTTCGAGAGTGGTGCTTGCAAGAGAATTGAGTGTACAAGAGATAGAAAATATATGTAAAGCTACGGGTGTAGAAGTTGAAGTGTTTGTACACGGCGCTTTATGTGTAAGTTTCTCAGGACAATGCAATATGAGTAGGTTAATAGGAGAAAAGAGTGCAAATCGTGGCACTTGTGCTCAAACCTGTAGAATGAGATATAGCCTATATAAAGATGGAGAAAAACGACCTATAATTCAGGACAAATATATTCTTAGTAAAAAAGATATTTGGGGTTTAGATTATGTAGAACGACTTGTAAAGGCTGGAGTTAAATCTTTAAAAATAGAAGGAAGAAACAAAGGACCTGAATATGTAGCACAAGCTACAAAAGTATATAAAGATAGAATTAATGGCTCGGTTGATGATAAAGAAAAAGCAGACTTATTACAGGTATTTAATAGAAGTGGAAAAAGCGAAGGCTATTTAAATGGAGTTAGATTTAAGGATAGCATTAGTTTAGACACCCCTAAAAATGTAGGAGTTATTTTAGGAAAAGTTTTAGATGTAAATAAAAAGTATATAAAAGTAAAATTAGAAAATGATATAGATTTACATGATGGAATAGAAATAAATTCTAATCTAGGAGCGGCTTCTACTATCGTTACTTGCATTCGAAATAATAAATTTGATATTGTAAATAAAAAAGTTCAATCTGGAAATGTAGTATGGCTTGGAGATATTAATTCAAAATGTAATGTTGGAGATGTTGTATATAAAACTTCAGATAGTAAGTTAAACGAAGAATTAAATATAATTTATGCCACTAAAATAATAAGACAAAAAGACTACGATTTATATGTTGAAATAAAGAAAAACGAAAAAGTATATGTTGTAGCAAGAAATGAAAATACTAAAACTGAATTACTAAGCGAAATAGTTCCAGAAGACAGTATTAAAAAATCTGTTACAGAAGAAGATGTTGTAAATGCATTTAGTAAAACAGAAGAATCATCGGTGAGATTTAAAAACTATAATATAAAGGTAGATAGCAATTTGTTTTTGCCTATATCTAAGTTAAATGAATTAAGAAGAAAGTTAATAGAAAAAACAGAAAACTCTTTTGATATAAACCTAGATGTTACAAAAGAGCAAGAACTAATAGATAATTTAACTTTTGGTAAAGAGGAAGACAAAAGAAATAGCAAATATAACTCATTATATATTTATTCTTATGATAAAAATAAAAATTACATAAAAGAATATGAGGCAAAATATAACAAAAAGCTAGACAGACTATATATAGTAGCAAACGATTTTGCAATATATTCTAAAGATATTATAGAGAAGTATAAAAATATTGAATTGTTTTTTGTAATACCTAATGTTACGTTAAACAAACTACAAAAGTATATAGAAACTAACTTGGAAGCATTGGTGAAAGAAGGCGTTAAAGGAATACTTGTTGGAAATTTGCAATATATGAATTTAGTAAATGAATTGAAGAAACAATATGGCTTAATTATAGGGGCAGATTATTCTTTAAATATTACAAATATTTTAACTATAGATACACTAAAAAAACTGGGCTTTGATTTCTTTACATTATCTTTTGAATTAAATGAACAAGATATAGAACAAATAGCAGATAAATATAATGTTGAATTAGTTGAAAATTTAGCTACTGCTATGACTTCAAGATATTGTTTAATTGGTAGTTTTGCGGAACAAAGAAAAAAAGATGTGTGTTCAAGACCTTGCACAAGAGATAACTATTATTTAGTAGATGGACACAATAAAAAATATGATATTGTTTGTGATAATTTTGATTGTGTAATGAGACTTATTAGAAACAAATATAGATATAGCGAAGATATAAAAAGCAAATCAAATATAAGAAATTGTTGGTTGAGTTAATTATTGACAAATTTTTACAATTTGTTTTATAATTATAAATATGAAGAAAAGAAAACGACAAGGAAATATTTTTATATTATTATTTATATATTTTATGTATCTAATTATAAATTATGGCAAACAGCTGATGTTTATAGGATTGTGCATACTAGCCATATATGTAATAAAAAAATTAATAGATATATTTGTAGATAAAAACGACTATAATGATTACATAGAATCTAAAAAAATTCAAGAAAGGCAACAGCAAATTAGTGAAACACTAGATATAGCGTTTAGCAAAAAAGAACATGAAGAAGTTTTTTCAGATGATGAATATGAAAAGCAAGGGAGAGAGGCTGAATTAAAGATAATCAATAATATAAAAAGACTTTTTCCAAAAGAAAACATAATACATGATTCATATTTCCAAACTAATACCTCGACTACTCAAATAGATATTGTTGCAGTTAATACTAAGGGTATTTATGTTATAGAATCCAAAGATTATTCTGGTGTGCTGAAAGGAAAATGTTGGGAAAAATACTGGACTCAAATTTTAAATAAAAATAAATGTAAATATAAAGTATATAACCCTATTTATCAAAACAATTCGCACATTGAGGCGTTAAAGAAGAATTTTAAAAAATTTAATATTCCAGAGGAAGCCTTTAAATCATATATTGTATTTAGCGATAGATGTAAGCTGTATATTACGGGAACTAGTAAAGCAAACATAATAAAAGCATGTGAATTGTATTACGGATTGGCAGGAGACTTTGAACAAAGTAAAGACATTTTAAGGGAAGAGCAAGTGCGTGAGGTTTGTACAAGGTTAAGAAATCATACATTTGTAAGTCGCGAGTTAAAAGAGCACCATAAAGAGAGATTGCAAAACAAATAAAATATAAGATGATTAAATTACATAATAAATGCTTGACAAAAAAAATATTTAATAGTATACTTTTAGTGTTAAATGCAAGGAAGAAGGAAAGTAAAATATATTGATGTATATAGAGAAAAATGCCAAGGCTGGAAGCATTTTGCTAGATATATTTGAAAGACACCTTTTGAGCAGACTTATGAAAAGTAAGTACGTGATACTGCGTTAAAGTACAAGAGTAAAAAATAGGGTGGCACCGCGTGAGAATATAACTCTCGCCCCTAATATGAAAAACATATTAGGAGCGAGAGCTTTTTATATGTAAATGTTAAGGAGGAATAAAGATATGTCTGAGTTGATAACAGGACAAAAAAGAACAGCAAGATGTGCTGAATTTACAGAAGAAATGGTTGGACAAAAAGTTTGTGCTATGGGATGGGTACAAGCAAGACGTGATATGGGTAAAATTATATTCGTAGATTTAAGAGATAGAACAGGTATTATTCAAGTAGTAATTGATGAACAATTTGTGCCTGGAGATTTTGAAAAAGCAAGCAAAATACATAACGAATATGTATTGTCTATAGAAGGAGATTTGGTTCTAAGACAACCTGAAAAAGTAAATCCAAAACTTGCTACAGGGAAATTAGAAATAGTTGCTAGCAGTGTAAGAATTTTATCTGAAAGTGATGTATTACCATTCCAAATAGAAGAAGCTAATATGGTTTCTGATCAAACAAGATTAAAGTATAGATATTTGGATTTAAGAAGTGCATATATGCAAAGAAACTTAAAATTAAAAAGTGATATAGCATGCATTACAAGAAACTTCTTCCACGATGAAGGTTTCTTAGAAATAGAAACACCAATACTTACTAAATCTACTCCAGAAGGAGCAAGAGATTATCTTGTGCCAAGTAGAGTAAATAATGGTATGTTTTATGCTTTGCCTCAATCACCACAAATATTCAAACAGATTTTAATGCTATCTGGTTATGATAGATACATTCAAATAGCTAGATGCTTTAGAGATGAGGATTTACGTGCAGACAGACAGCCTGAATTTACACAAATTGACATGGAATTATCTTTTGTTGATGAAGAAGATATTATGAGTATTAATGAAAGATATTTGCAAAAGGTATTTAAAGAAATTAAGGGCATAGATATAAAAGTTCCATTTATGAGAATGCCATATAGCGAAGCTATGAATCGTTTTGGTAGTGATAAACCAGATTTGAGATTTGGAATGGAATTAACTGACCTTTCTGAAATATTTGCTGGATGTGATTTTAAAGTTTTTGCTGATGCAATAAAAAACGGTGGAAGTGTAAGAACAATAACTGTTCCTGGCGCCGCAAATTATACAAGAAAACAAATAGATGAATTAATAGAATTTGTTAAAATATATAAAGCTAAAGGTTTAGCTTCATTTGCTATTGAAAATGGTGAGTATAAATCTAATATATTAAGATTTATGACAGAAGAACAAATCCAAAAAGTAATTGAAAAAACAGGAGCAAAAGAAGGAGATTTAGTACTTTTCGTAGCTGACAAAAACGATATAGTATTTGCTGCGTTAGGTGCTTTAAGATGCGAAATGGCAAAGAGACTTAACCTAATTAATAAAGATGAATATAAATTCTTATGGGTTGTAGATTTCCCTATGTTTGAGTGGGATGAAGAAAACAATAGATGTAAAGCTGTTCACCATCCATTTACAGCTCCTAAAGACGAGGATTTAAGCTTCATGGAAGAACGTCCTTTAGATGTTAGAGCAAAGGCTTATGATATTATATTAAATGGAACAGAGCTTGGTGGAGGAAGTATAAGAATTCACTCTAGAGAAATACAAAATAGAGTATTTAATTTGCTTGGATTTACTGATGAACAAGCTCAAGAAAGATTCGGTTTCTTGTTAGATGCGTTTAAATATGGTGTTCCACCTCATGGCGGATTAGCGTATGGATTTGACAGATTAATAATGTTAATTTTGGGACTTGAATCAATTAGAGATACAATAGCTTTCCCTAAAGATAAGAGCGCTACTTGTCAAATGACAGAAGCACCAAATATTGTAGAGGAAAAACAATTAAAAGAATTAGGAATTAAAATAGCTGACAAAGGAGAAAATTAGTGAAGATAGGAATTATTGGAACTGGAGCTTTTGGGATAGCACTTTCAAAAGTGCTATCTTCATTTAATGAAGTTATAATGTGGTCCAAATTTGAAGAAGAAAAAGAAGAGTTAGCGAAGTATAGGGAAAATAAAAAGTATTTTCCTGGGATAACAATAGATGAGACTGTTAAATTTACAACAGATTTAAGAGCCTTAAGGCAAACAGAAATAGTAATTATAGCTGTACCATTTATCGCTATAAGAGAATTGGTTTTAAACAAAGAGTTATGGTTTGAAAATCAAATAATTTGCAGTACAACAAAAGGTATAGATGAAGAAGAGTTTAAAACAACAACACAAATATTAGAAGAAGGGCTTAACACAAGAAGAGTAACAGCTATAACTGGTCCGACTTTTGCTATAGATGTAGCCATTGGACAAAATGTGCATATGATGTTAGGCTATTTACAAGAGGCTGACGCAGAGGCAATATATAATTTGTTTAAAGGAACTAATATTAAATTGCATAAAACGATAGATTTAAATGGAATACAAATTGCTGGAGTATTAAAAAATGCAATAGCAATTGGTTCTGGAATTTTAGAAGGCCTAAATTCATCTAATTCAGTTAAAGCTTCTTATGTAACAAATGCGTTACAAGAATTGTCTTCAATTATAGAAAATTTAGGGTTTGATTCTAAAACAGCTTATACTTATGCTGGTATAGGAGATTTAATTTTAACTTGTACAAGTGAAAACAGTAGAAATTTTACATTTGGAAAACTTATAGGACAAAATTATTCTGTTCTACAAGCTTTTGAAAAAATGGGGAGCAAAACGGTTGAAGGATATAAAATTATTGAAGTATTACATAATAAATTTAACTTTGAACTAATTAATACGCTATATGATATTATATATTTAGGAGCGGATAAAGAAAAACTTGAAAAAATAATATAAAAATGTAGACAAATATAATATTTTAATATAAGCTATTAATATAGAATTGGAATAAGGAAAGTAAATGCTACTAAAAAGTGCAGGTGTTTTGTTGTTGCTTGTATATATTCTTAATAAAAAGAAGGAGAAAGAAATATATGGAAACAAATAAGAAAGCTATATCTTTGATTGTACTTACAATAACAATTATAGTTTTATCAATCCTTTCGACCGTTATAATATTATTGTTGAATGAAAGCAATGTAATAAGTAAGTCAAAAGAAGCAGTAAAAACGGCAAATTTAAACCAAATTAAAAACTTGGCTACTGTATTGTGGTCTGAAGCGTATATGTCTGGAACAAGAACTCAAGCTGAATTAGAAAGAGCCGTACTTGAAGGCCTAAATAAACAAAAGAATATTGATTTGGGTGGTTATGTAATAAAAGTAACTAAAGAAGGAGTAACAGTAGAAGAAGTAACACCAAATAATGGTATAGAGGATAAAGAGGAAACGGAAGAAAAAGAAGAAATTGAATACTATAGTTCACTAGCTAGTGCAATTAACGATGTTAACAACGATAAAATAGGAGAAAAAGCGGATGCTAATGAAAATAATGCAGTTGTAGGAGTATTTGTTAATGAAAATAAACCTTATATTATTTTGATTAAAGATACAACTGAAGCTGAACTAATCAGTTTTAATAAAGATATGGACGTTAACTTGAATGGTTATATACTTACTTTAACAGATGAAAATGGTATAGAAATTACGAATGGGAATATTAAGATAGATGGAAGTATAGAGGGTAGTACAATTAGAGGCGAAAATATTTTTAAAGCCACGGCAGGTCAATTAATTATAAATGGAGGAACCTATATAAGTAATTCGACATCTTATGTAGTTGCTTTCAATGTTTTAAGTAAAATGACTATATCTGATGCTGATGTTCAAACAACCTCTTCTGAAAGAACAGCTGTTGGAGTAAGAGTTCAAAATAGAGGTAATGTAACAATTTCGAATTGTAAAATAATATCAAATGGACAGACGTATTCTGTAGGAATTGAAGATTATGGGTATAATACTTCATTCTTTGTAGCGGAAAGTGACATAGAGTCTAATGCTGTAAATGGTACAGCTTATGGCGTTAGAAGTAAGTCAAACTTAGAAATGTCTAATTGCGCTGTAAAAGCAAGCGCTAATTATAGTGCTGATTATTCGCAAGTTAGTATTGGAATTAAATTAGAAAGCGGATTAGCCACACTTAATAATTGCCATGTAATGGGGACTCATTCTGGAGTTTCTACCAGCGGAGAATTAAAAGTTGATGGTGGTATTTACGAAGGTTATGGACATGGCGGATTTTATTTTTCTGGGACTAATACAACTTCTTATGTAAAAAATGCAAATATTAGGCAGTGTGCAATGCCTAGTGGTTTCCAAGACCTTGGTGCAGCTTGTAATGGAGCGGCATTTTATATTGGTGGAAATACAGGAAAAGATAATATTAAAGTTTATATGGATAATTGTGAGATGTATGGCTCTGCTTATCCAATAGTGCTTCGAGGAAGTTCTGGAGAAAAAAACAACACGCTTTATATAAGCAATTCTAATGTTAAAAGAAAAAACCTAGCAGTTAGAATAGATAATGATACTCATAAATTATATATAGGTACAGGGTGTGATTTTACTGCTAATGATAGTAATAGACCTACTGCCGTTGTTCAGACAAATGAGGTTTATGTACAATAAAATTGAGTAATTTCTGCGTATTTTAGAAAGCTAAACCGATGTAAGTTTTACATCGGTTTTTATTGTTATAACTCTATGTCTATGTCATATTCTTTAAGCCACATGTTTATTTGTATTAGGTAGGCTAGAGTCTGAGGATATGTCATAAGTTGACCAAACCAGTTTTCTTTTAAAGAGTCTCCTTTAGTTTCTAAAAGTTCATATAAATATTTTACATTAATTATTTCTAATATTGGTTCCGTTGAACTATTAATTATTCTTTTTATTTCATTTTCCACAAGCTCAAGGTAGACAGGGTCATATGTTTTGGGGAACGGAGACTTTTTCCTGTAGACTATACTATTAGGTAATTCATCTTCAAAAGCTTTTCTTAGCAAATATTTTTCTATAGGAATATTGTTTCCATTAACTAGACCTAATTTATATTTATATGGTAAGTTATATACATATTCAAATAATTTGTAATTTGCAAAGGGAACGCGTACAGTTAAATTACAAAGAGAAGACATTCTATCTGTTCTTTCTATTAATGTATTCATAAACCATTTTGTGGTGAGGTAACAAGTAGCCCTAAAAAGATTTTCTTTCGCATCTAAGCTATTGAAAACAACATTTGAAATTGTGTCATCATAAGCTTTTTTTATGTATTTTTTTAATTCATCACTAGACACTAGTTTGTTGTTTAAAATATTGCATCTTGTATCAAAAGAGCGGGACCAAGGAAAACTTGCCGAATTTATTAAATCTTCTTTGTAATACCAAGGATATCCTCCGAATATTTCGTCTGAGCATTCGCCTGAAATGCAAATAACTTCGTCGTTTTTTGCTATTTTATCACAAAAGACAAGCATAGAAGAATCAATGTCTGCCATTCCTGGCATATCTCTTGCTATCATTGAAGCTTTAAGTGTATCAAATAAATCTTTATTATTAAATGTTATATTTGTATGATTAACTTCAAGATTTTCAAGCATTATTTGCACATAATCACTATCCTTAGTTGGTTGGTAACTATTTGCACTAAAATCTTTGTCATTGTTTTCAAAATTTATAGAATATGTATTAAGTTTAGGAATTTCTTTATTAGCTAGCATAGTTAAAACACTTGAATCAAGTCCGCCAGATAACATTGAACAGACTTTTGTATCAGTAGGCAGTTGTGTTTTAAGAGATGCTGACACTATTTCTTTTATTTTATTAATTGCTTGTTCTATAGAATCGGTATTTTTATTAGTTTCTAAATCCCAATATTTAACTAATATTAATTCATTATTATCTAAAACTCCATAGTGACCTGGTTTTATTTCGTAAATATTTTTGAAATATGTTTTCCCAGGAGTATGCGCAGGACCTAATCCAAATATTTCACATAATTCATCTTTCCCTATAATGGCGGCTATATCTGAATGCTTAAGTAACGCTTTTATTTTAGAAGCGAAACAAAAAGAATTACCCGTGTTAGTATAATATAACGGTTTTAATCCTAATCGGTCTCTAGCCATAAACACATTATTTGTTCTTGAATCATAAATTACAAAACTATATGCGCCATCAAGATAATCAACACAATCATCTGCATACGTTAAATAGCAAGCTAAAACGGCTTCTGCATCAGAAGTAACGTTTAAGGGCGATTTAACTTCGCTTGTTTTAATAATAATTTCATCTTTATTATATAATTCTCCATTAAAGGCTATTGTATATGTGTAATTGTCATATTCTAAAGTTAGAATATCTCCAGCAACCGTAAAATTCGAGCGTTTAAAAATATTAGAATCATTAAAAGTTGGATTTAATGCAATATACATGTTTTTTATATTAGTTTCATCAATTTCTTTATCTTTTGTTAAATAACCACAAAAATTGTCCATTATAACCTCCAAAACATATTAAATATTTATTAAATAATTTAAAAAATATGAGTTGAAATTTAATAAAACTTTAAGAGTTTTTTCTACAAAATTATATACAATTTTACATTCTTTTGATATAATCTTTGCATGAAGAGGAATGTACATATGAAAATAAGAAAAATGTTTTGGCTCACTTTGTTTTTTATGTTTATAACGGTGAGCTTTGTTAATATATATGGTGCGGCAGAATTTAAAGAAGGCATAGAGAATTTTCCTGTAAGTTATAGGCCATATTTGTATGCGCTACAAGAGAAACATCCAAAGTGGAAATTTACTGCAATGTATACGGGGTTAGATTGGGAAGCGTCAGTAAAAAAAGAAAGTGTATTATCTAATAGAATGTCAGTAAGTTTGGCGCCGGCTTCTTGGGATAGAGCGTGGCACTATATTTTGTCTAATGGTTCAACAAATAGAGTTGAACAAGGGTGGGTTACAGCTTCTGCAAACGCTGTAAGATATACGCTAGATCCTAGGAATTTTTTGAATGAAAAAACTATATTTCAGTTTGAAGAATTAACATATAACGAAAATATACATACTTTAACTGGTGTTGAACAAATATTATATGGGACTGAAATGTCTAAAACTGTTAAGGATGAAGAGACAGGAAAAAACAAATATGTTATAAAAGAAATAGAGTACTACCAAAGAGTTAGCGGAAACGGGAAATTAAAAACTGTTTATGCAGTAAATTTAAGAAAATCAGCATCTTCTTCTGGTGAGTTTATAAAAACACTTGCACAAGGAACTGTGGTTACTACTCTTGAATTAAATAGTGCAACGGATATTACAGGAACATGGTCAAAAGTAAAATTAGATGACGGAACTGAAGGGTATATTTGCAGAGTTGCTGCAGATGGAGAAGAATATCTTGTGGCAGCAGGAGAAGTAACAACTCAATATGTAAAGTATTTATATGATAAAGATGGTGATGGGAAAGCGGAAGAAACAATGACTTATGCAGAAGCATATATGTTAGCGGCTAGAGAGACAGGAGTTAGCCCTTATGCACTTGCTTTAAGGACAAAAAATGAAACTGGTTGTCAAATTTCATCAAATGGTCAAATAGCAGGAAAACATTCAAAGTACCCAGGATATTACAATTATTATAGTATAGGAGCTTATGGAGCTAACCCAATGGAAAATGGAGTTATATATGCAGCAGGTAAAAATTGGGATAATCCGGTTAAGGCAATAGTTGAAGGAGCAAAGTTTTGGGGTAAAGAATATATATTAGCTCATCAAAATACGCCATATTTGCAAAAATATAATGTAAATACAGCTACATCAAACGGATTATATTCTCATCAATATATGACAGATATAACATGCATATATCGAGAAGCTTTAGGAATGTATAACACATATGATAGTCTTGGTATATTAAATAACGATTTTACATTTATAATACCTGTATACAACAATATGCCAGATATATCTGAGGATATTTATTTAAGGTATGATGGATATTTTCAAGCAGAAACAGATGATATAACTACTAACAAAGAGACAGCTATTTATTCTTTGGTCCCAAATGTTGCTAGTGGAGTACATAAAGTAGAAATGGTAACGGTTCCAGCAGGCACACAACTTACGAAAGTTGCTAGTGGATTGGCCTCATCTTATGATAAAGTAAAATATGAAGTTGATGGTTCATTTATATATGGCTATATATTTTATACAAGCTATAACGTATCAGCAGTGGCAGACAGTACTAGGCTCAAAGTTGTGGCTTCACCTTGGGTAAGATTAAGAACAGAACCTAATACAACTTCTTCACAAGTATGTCTATTATATACAGGAGATATAGTTAAAAGAATAGAAAAAAATAGTGCAATGAACAGTACAGGAACATGGGATAAGGTTGTAACTTCAGATGGAAAAGTAGGGTATGTTTGTAGAATATATCAAGACGGAGCAGATATATATTTGAAAGAAGAAAGTTATACTAAGGTTACAGGAGTTAATTTAGAAAAAGAAAAATATGAAGTGGTGGCTAACGAAAAAATAGCACTTGTATCTAAAGTATTACCAGATAATGCTAAGTATAAAGATGTAGTATATAAGAGTAGTGATGAAAAAATAGCTACAGTGGATAAAAATGGTGTGGTTACTGGATTAAAAGCAGGAACGGTAATAATCACTGTAACAACAGACGACCAAATAAAAACAGCAACTTGTGAAATTACTGTACAGTCAGGGATTTATACAGATAAAGAACAATATCTAATTGAGTTTGAAAAAGAAATTACACCAGAAATAAAAGTAGTTGGTTTGGAGAATAGTGATTTCACGATAGAAATAGAAGACGAAAGTGTTATTTCTCTAAAAGAAGGAAAATTTGTTGGAATAAAAGTTGGAACAACTTCTGTTACAATTAAGTCTGTAAGTGATTCAAATATCTCTAAAACAATAAAGGCTCAAGTCTTACCAAGTATAAGTATAGATAAAGAAGAATATACAGCATATGTTGGAGAAGAAATTGTTCCGATAGTTACAATAAAAGGTGTAGAAAATTCTAAGTATATTATTACTACTTCAGACGAATCTATTGCAAAAGTAGTTGAAAATAAAATTGAAACAGTAAAAGTAGGAACTACTAATATAACAGTAAAATTAGAGACAAACGAATTAGTTAGCGTTGAAGCAAAAGTGGTTGTAAACTATGTTCCTGGAACAGAACCAAAAGAAGAAAAATTAGAAGTTAAATTAAATGAAGGTTTAAAAATTAAAGATAATGTTTTAACTGGTGTTGGAATTAAAATTTCGGCAGATAAGATAAAGACAATGATAACAACAAATGGAAGAATTACTATAACGGATATTAACAACAAAGAATTAACAACTGAAAACGTGGGAACTGATTCTAAAATAGTTATTAAAAAAGGTGAGGAAACAGTCACTTATACCGTTATGATTAGAGGCGATGTAACTGGAGATGGTCAAATAAATTCAGCAGACCTTTTAAAAGTTGTAAAATATCTAAAAGGGGACTCGATTCTTAATTCGGGTGCGGCGGATACAACGGCTGATGGCAATGTAAATTCAGCAGACCTTTTAAGAACTGTAAAATACTTAAAAGGCGATGCAAATATAGATTTTAATTAGAGGTGAGATATGAAAAAAACATTAAAATTATTATTTTCTATAATAACATTCATATTATGTATAAGTTTTGTAAATATAACGTATGCGGCTAGTGCAAGTATTAAAGCAAGCAGTCAAAGTGTTACGGTTGGAGATAGCGTTACAATAACTGTAACTATTAATGCTGCTGCATGGAATATAAATACTAGCGGAAATATTACAGTAGAAGGAATTATTGGTGCCAATATGGATGCAGTAAATCAAACAACTACTAAAACGTATAAACTAGATACGAGCAAAGCTGGAACTTATACAGCAAGTATAAGCGGAGATATTACAGATGCCGATGATACATTTTCTCTAGTAAGTCAAAGCGTTTCTGTAACAGTAAAGGAAAAATCAGCAACGCCTAATAATGGTTCAGGCTCAAATTCTGGAACTGGTTCAAGCTCAAGCTCTAGCAAACCAACCACTGCTGTAACCAAGTCTTCTGATGCGACTTTGAAAACTTTGAAGGTAGATCACGAAGGGTTAACACCTTCTTTTAACAAAAACACATTTATGTACACATTGTCTGTTGGAAGCGATGTTAATAGTATTAAGGTTACAGCTTCTCCAAATCATAGTAAAGCAACTTATTCTGTTTCTGGAAATACTAATTTTGAGAATGGAGATAATACTGTAACTATAACAGTAAAAGCTGAAAACGGAACAACCAAAACATATAAAATTATTGTTACAAAAGCAGAAAATCCTGAAAAAGCAAATGCATATCTTACAAATATAATAGTAGATGGAGTCGCTATTTCAGAAGAATTTGCTAGAGATAAATTTGAATATACCTTATCTGAGGTTGATTGGAATGTAGAGAAGCTTAATATTTCTGTTTTCCCAGAAAATCAAAAGGCTACTTTTGAGATAGAAGGTGCAGAAGATTTAAAAGTAGGAGAAAATCAAATAAAGATAACTGTTACGGCAGAAGATAAGAAAACAATTAAAGAATATTTCCTAAATGTTGTAAAGAAAGAAGAACCAGCAGTAGAAGTTATTGGACCTGTCGTTGAGGACAATAATTATACAGAAGTAAAAACTAATGGAATGATAGATACAGTAAAATCTAATATAGAATATCAATTATTAATTCTTATATATATACTGGCTGTCGTAGAATTTATCGAGATTTTATATTTATTTTTCCAACTTAGAGAAAAGAAAGAAGATTCATTCAAGATTAAATCTTCAAGAATAAAAAGAGGGAAAGGCAAATATAAGAGTGAAAAAGAAGAAGAAAGTTCTTCGGATTATGAAAATATTGAATAGATTAAAGCGAAAGTAGGCAAAGAATTTCTTTACCTACTTTTGTAATATCTACAGTATGAATTAATTACGCAATCAGAACATTTTGGAGTTCTGGCGGTGCATATGGTTTTTCCGTGAGTAACTAATGTGTGATTTATTTTCCCCCACAAATCTTTAGGTATTTTTTTCATCAAATCTTTTTCGATAATCAAAACATCAGCGCTATTTGTAAATCCAATTTTTTTAGAAAGTCTTGTAACATGAGTGTCTACGGCAATGCCTTCTATTTTATTAAAACATTCCGCTAGAATAATATTTGCACTTTTTCTTCCTATTCCTGGGATGGTTGTAAGTTCTTGCATGGTATCTGGAACCTGTCCATTAAATTTTGTAATTAAAATTTCCGATGCAGATACAATATGTTTAGCTTTATTATTTGGAAAACTACAAGATTTAATTATGTTATATACATTGCTTATTCCAGCTTCTAGAATATTTTCAGGAGTTGGATATTTATTAGTAAGAATAGGTCTAATGTGGTTTACGCGGATATCTGTACATTGAGCAGCAAGTATTAGAGAGAGCATAAGTTCAAAAGGAGTTGTGTACTCTAACCCACATTGAGGAGCAGGGTATTCGTGTTGTAAGGTTTCTAATATGTCTCTTATCTCATTTTTGGTTAGTAGTTTTTTTGACATTAATATACCTCCTTAGAGTAACAAAATTATCTAAAAAACATAATATATATTAAGTTTTTCACAATATATTGTACATTAAAACTTGTTTAAAGTCTAGGGGGAAGAAATTATGTTTATACGGAGCGTTTAGGAAAACCATAGGATTATTTTTAATTGCTTTTGGTGTAGGAGCTATTGTAGCATTGTTTTTGCCTCTTTGGCTTTGGGTTGTAGTTGTAGCTGGAATCATGTTGGTTTTCGGATTTATATGGTTATTCTGTTAGGGGGTATTTTATGAAAATTGTAGTATTAAAACCGAAAGGATTTATTAGATTCATGTTAAAGACAATTTTTAAAGTTTAAATACATAGTTAGCAAATCTATTTATAGATTTGCTTTTTGCTTGTAAATTAATATTATATATGCTAATATACTTTTGAGGTATTAAAATGAAAAACTATTATGAAATATTAGAGGTAGATAGACAAGCTAGTTTAAAAGTTATAAAAGGAGTATATAAAATACACATAAAAAACAAACATCCAGATCTATATGAAGGAGAAGAGAAGCTTAAAGCTGAAGAAGAAATAAAAGTTTTAAATGAGGCTTATGAAATTTTATCTAACGAAGAAAAAAGGAAAGAATATGATAAGCAATTAGCAGAAACAGCAAGTTTAGATGAAGAACTACTTGAGGAAACTTTAAAAGAGAATGAATATTTAAAGAAAAGATTACAAGAATATGAAGGGTCAGAATTTAATAAATTAAACCAAGAAGTTGACTCGTTTGAACCACATGTTGCAACAACTGAGGAGAATAACGCTAAATATTTACTAAAATTAATGTACAAAGAAAGAATTGCAAGAATAATAATTACAGCGGTATTAATATTTGCTGCAATAGTTGGAATATATAAAGCGACTCATATAAATATAATAGAAAAGTTTTTTGAAACATTAGCAACGTTTTTAAAGGGTTAAAGAATACATAAATATTGAAAAAGTATAGAAAATAGTGTATAATTCTCTTGATTAATTTTTAATGAAAAAATAATTATTTTGGAGGATTAATATGGAAAAGAATATTTGGCGGATTGTATTTGATTATGACGGTACTTTAATTTCGCATAGCCACGATAAAGAGGCTAAAATAATTGCTGATTACTTGAATATAGAAAACACCAAAGAATTTCAGTTCGAGTTGCATAGCTTTTATGATTGGATGAATTACTATTTTAAAAATAAAATAGTTACTTCCGAACTGTATAAAGAACTAATTTGTACCACGCTCCCTATACTTAAATCAAAAAATATATCTATAGATAAGTTTTTAGAAGCACAAGCATATAAAGATAATTATCATGTGGAGTTGGCAACAGGAGCCTGTGAAATATTAGAATATCTGAAAAGTAAAGGTTATTATCTATGTATATTTACTAATGGCTTTTATGAAGGACAAACTCAAAGCATGAAACACAGAGGAATATTAGATTATTTCGATAAAGTTTATGGTTGGGATAATTTCTATCCAAAACCTGATGGAAGAGCTTTCAGAAGAGTTTTAGACGGAACTAATCCTCATGAAAATGCAATGATAGGAGATAATGTGCTTGCAGATATTGTTCCTGCCAAAAGAATAGGCATGACTACATTTGCTTTGAATTTTGAAGCATGGCAAAAGAAATATGTTATTCCTGATGTGGCTTTAGAAAGTTTGCTAGATTTAAAATATTATTTATGAATATTTAAATATACAAGGAGCTTAACTATGATACTTGAAAAAAACGAAATAAATTTAACTGCTGAGGCTTATGTATATGTTGGTAGATGCGAGGCTGAAGAAATTCTAAAAATTTTCAAAGAAGAGCTAAGAAAATATATTTATATAATAAAGCGGTTTGCGGTAGAAGATTTAAAAAAACTGTCAGATGATGAGTTTTGGGAGCTAGTGAAAGAGGTTTATTCAGTTAAACTGTTAGAAAGAGATTATTTAAAACTTCTTTCTAAAAAGTATAAAAAGGAGTATTATAAGTTTGTTGAAATAAATACGTCTATGGTGTATGAACAAACGGAAACTGAAGGCAAGGGGAAAAATTTCAGTTGGTGGCAACAATTATACCAAGTAAGATATGTAGTAGCAGTGTCGTCAGAATGCAAAGTTAGCTATGGAGATTTGTTCACGAAAGCAGAAATTGAAGAAAAAGTGCAAAATAATGATATTGTTTTAGTAAGACTACAATGTGAACCATTAAATGGCACAATTTCATTTGAAAAAGAAAACTTTCAAGAGTTTGAAATTACAGAGTTAGGCGTATTTAACTATGAAGGTAAAATTTTTGGCTATGTTGAAAAAAATGAAAATTTTCACAGTGTTATCTCTTTATTAAGACGTGCTTTAAACAAAAAAAGAATAAGGAAAGATATGGCAGATATCATAGAGGAATTGAAATTTCGGATTCACGAGATAATAACAGATAAATTCGTAGATTATTATTCTGAAATATCCAGAATGTGTAATGACTGGTATGAACTTTCTCAGGAAAAGAAAGAAGTAGAAGCTTTGTTAGTGCAATTGGCACAATAGTTTTATCTGGAAAAGGCGATTAAAGAATCGTCTTTTCCTTTTTGGCACAAAGAACGTATGTTTAAAATTTGTTGACTTTAAAAATGTTTAATGATATACTTTTTTTGGTGATAAAATGAGTAACAACTTTTTAAACGAAAGTGTTCAATATATGAAAGGTGTAGGGCCTGCTAAATTTAAGAAATTAGAAAAAATGGGAATAACTACATATAGGGATTTGTTGGAATATTATCCTAGATCATATGAAGATAGAAGAAATATAAAGCAAATATCTGAATTTGTTCATGGAGAATATGCCATTTTTAAAGGTAAAATTATAGGTAGAATAAATGCTAGAAGAATAAGAAAATCTTTAAATATTATATATTTTTATATAACAGATGAAACAGCAGAAGTTCAAATTACTATATTTAATCAACAATATTTAATGGATAAGTTACTTGTAGGAAAGAAATATGCTTTTTATGGGAAGGTAGAATATATAAATGGAAGATTTGAAGTTCAAAATCCTATAATTGTTGAAGAAAATAAAATAAATGAATTGTTTGGTATTTTTCCAATATATAAATTGACTTCAGGAATTACAAATAATTATATATTCTCTTTAGAGAAACAGTTATTTAAAAATAAAATAACCTTTAAAGATATTATTCCTGAAGTAGTTAGAGAGAAATATAAATTACAAGGAATAAACGAATCTTTAAAGAATATTCATTTACCTAAAAATTTAGATGAGATAGATAGTGCTAGAAGAAGAATTATATTCGAAGAGTTATATTTAATGCAACTGGCTTTAAATAGCCTTAAATATAGAAATTTACAAAAGGATAACGGTATAAAATTTCAAGATGTGGATTATTCTGAATTCATTAAGTTGTTGCCCTTTAATTTAACAGGAGCTCAGCAAAAAGCATTAGCAGAAATTAGGAAAGATATGTCTAGCAATAAAGTTATGAATAGACTAGTACAAGGTGATGTTGGAAGTGGAAAAACAATAATAGCTGCTATAGCTATGTATATTGCTGTGAAAAATGGCTATCAAGCAGCTATGATGGCTCCAACAACAATTCTTGCTTTACAGCATAAAAATGAATTAGAAAAATATTTTACAAAGTTAGGAATGAAAGTGGAGGTTTTGACTGGTAATACGACGGCAAAGAACAAAAGGTTAATATTAGAGAAATTAGAAAAGGGAGAAATAGATATTTTAGTTGGTACTCATTCAATAATAGAAGATAATGTTGTTTTTAAAAAGCTTGGAATGATTGTTACAGACGAACAGCATAGATTTGGGGTTAACCAACGTGTTAAACTAACAAACAAAGGTATATATCCTGATGTAATGGTAATGAGCGCAACACCAATACCGAGGACGTTAGCATTAATGTTATATTCAGATTTGGACATGACAATAATAGATGAGCTGCCTCCTAATAGAATCCCTATAAAAACTTATGTTGTAGACGAAAGTTACGAGCAAAGAATCATTAATTTTATAAAAAAGGAACTAGATAAAGGTAGACAAGCATATATTGTTTGCCCTTTAATAGAAGAGAATGAAGAGTTAGACTTAAAGGATGCAACTAGTCTTTATGAAAGCTATAAAAATGAATTTCTTAAAGAATATGATATAGGATTCCTTCATGGGAAAATGAAAAACAAAGAAAAAGATGAAATAATGCAGAAATTTAAAGAGGGTCAAATTAAAGCATTAATATCTACCACAGTAATAGAGGTAGGGGTTAATGTTCCTAATGCAACTCTTATGATTATAGAAGATGCGGATAGATTTGGACTAGCTACATTACATCAGTTAAGAGGAAGAGTTGGTAGAGCAAACTTTGAATCATACTGCGTTTTAAAATCTAGAAATAAAAGTGCTCAAGCAAGAGAAAGACTAGGAATTATGGCGGCCTCAAACGATGGGTTTGAAATAGCAAGAAGAGATTTAGAACTAAGGGGCCCGGGAGATTTTTTTGGTATACGACAACATGGTTTGCCTGAGTTTAAACTTGCAGATTTGCTAAAGGATGTTAAACTTTTAAAAGAATCTTCTGAAGCAGCAAAAGAGACTTTAGAAGAAGATCCTAGATTAGAAAAAATAGAAAACTTAGAATTGCGAGAATATATTTTCGAAAAATATAAAGAACAATTAGAAAATATTGGAACTTAAGCAAAAAATATATTTTTTTGCTTGACTTCCAATTTTACTTAATATATTATATTGTTATAAACATAGGAGGAAATTATATGGAGAACGGAGAAGAATTAGAGAGAAAAATAGAAGAAGGTTTAAATAAACTAAAAAAAGATATGAAAGAGATAAAAAAATTAGATAAATTAGCTAGTGAATTAGAAGAAAGCGGGGTTGAAGAATAATATGGAAGGGAACTCAACAAGCAATGTAAATTTAAATTTAGCAAATTCTTTATATAAAGAAGCTGAAAAATTTAAAAAAACTATCGAAAAGGGAAAAGCTTACGTAGAAAAAATTGAAAATAACCCTGTGTATAACGAATATAAAGATATGGATGATTTGGCTTTTGAAAACATGAAGTATTCCGAAGATTTGGATGAAGAACAAAAAGAAGTCCTTAATAACTATGAGTTATATAAAGATCAATCTAGAAAAAGAGAAGAGTTAATTGAGGCGTTAAAAGACGCTGAACCAACAAGAAAGTCATATATAAAAAATATACACATAGCAATATCTAAATATATAGTTCAAGCTGAAAAAGAAATAGCAAATCTTGAAAAACAAATAAAAGAATTTGAACAGTATATAGAAAAGGATAAAGCTAAATTAGCAGAATTAGAAGCTGATCCTGAGAAGAATAAGTTAGTAATTGAAGACTTAAAAAGTAGCATTGAAGCAAGAGAGGCTAAATTAAAAACTTATACCAAAGAATTAGCTAAATTACAAAAAGAATTAGAAAAGAACAAGGTTAAATTTGCTGATTATCTAGAATTAGCTGACGAAGAAATTGGGCTAGAAGAAGAAAAAGTTTCTCCGGATAAAGGTGACAAAAAAGAAACTTCGGAAGAAGAAAAAACATCTCCGGATAAAGGTGACAAAAAAGAAGCTTCGGAAGAGGAAAAAACATCTCCGGATAAAGATGATGAAAAAGACGTTTCCGAAGAAGAAAAATCTTCTCAAGATAACAGCGACGAAAAGGGTGCTCCAGCAGGAAAGACGACTACTGAAAAGGCTGAGAAATCTGTTCAAGCAGAACCAGTTGCTAAAGAGGAATCTAAAGAGACTGACGTTCAAGCTTTCAACAGGATATATAAATTGATGAAAAATAGGAAAACTAGAGATTCTATATCTAGGGAAGACATAGATAAAATGATAGACATTATGAGTGATCCTGAGAAATATAAAGAGTTAAAAATAGACACTTCTAGATTTTTAAAGTTACCATTTTTCCCTAGTACAGCAGAAAAAATATTTAAGCAAATAGGTAAACACTTAGATAAGGATGTGAAAACAACTTTAGGAGCAAAAGTAGCACAAGAATTAGTGGATAATAAAGAACTTACAAAGTGGGAGAGTGTTACAGATTTAGGATATAATCAAGGAAGAAAAACTAAAGCAGAAGTTTTACTAGAAGAAGCATTTCTAGATGAAAATACTCCTGACGATAAAGTAGAACAATTAGCAGATATGCAAATAAGATTAGAGAAATTCCGTAATGCAGCCACTACTATGTATGATGTAAGAATGTCAAGAAATGAATTAAAAGTACCTTCTAATATGTTGGGAGAGGCAAAAGAACCTTTAGTTGCTCCAGATGAAGATGTTTATGATTCTGTGAAGAAAGAACAGGAACAGGGAAAAGAAGCTCCAGATGTGATAGATTATAGCGATAATCCAGATTATCAAGCTTTCATGGGGAATAGGCCATCTTGGGGAGACTTAGTACCACCTGAAGAGGCTAGTGTTGATTTATATGAAGAACACGAACAGCCAAAATCTAAGGAAACTCACGATAGAGGTGAATTTTAATGAAAACAGTTATAGTAACAGGAGGCTCAAAAGGTATTGGCAGAGCAATAGTTTATGCTTTTGCAAAAGCAGGGTATAATGTAATATTAAATTATAATACTTCTTATCAATCAGCTAAAGATATAGTCGAAGATTTAAAAGATTGTGATGGAATTGTTGAAATGTTTAAAGCAGACGTTTCTAATAGAGATGAAGTAGATAGCATGGTCGAATATGCTGTAAAGGAATTTGGTAAGATTGATGTTTTAGTAAATAATGCAGGAATTTGTGATGTTGAACTATTCACAGATATAACAGAAGAAACTTGGAATAAAGTTTTAGACGTGAATTTAAAAGGTGTATTTAATGTTACTCAATCAGTACTTAGAAATTCTATGATAAATGAAAAAAATGGAAGTATAATCAATATTTCTTCTATATATGGAATTTGCGGGGGCTCTTGTGAAGTGGCTTATTCTGCATCAAAAGCGGGGATTGTAGGACTTACAAAGGCGTTGGCTAAAGAATTGGCGTTAAGCAATATTAATGTGAATGCAGTAGCTCCTGGAGCAATAAATACAGATATGTTAAAAGAAAATTATTCTAAAGAAGATTTAGAAGTAACTAGAGAGGAAATTCCGATGGGGAGATTCGGTACTCCAGATGAAGTAGCTGAATTGGTCTTGTTCTTATCAACAGATAATGCAAAATACATAACAGGACAAGTAATTAGTCCTAATGGAGGACTTGTAATGTAATATAAAAAAATTGGGTGTTTTAAGACATCCAATTTTTTATTGTTCTAATAAAAAGTATAAAATAAAGAGAGTAAAACAACAAGTTTTACTCTCTATTTTGGTAGCGGCGATTGGAATCGAACCAATGACCTCACGGGTATGAACCGTACGCTCTAGCCAACTAAGCTACGCCGCCACACGACTTACCTTAATAATATACAATATATAAATGCAATTGTCAAGGTGTTATAGCATATTTTTCATATATTTTTTTCGACTATATATTTTTTTTATTTTAACTACCAAGTATATTTTACTACAATTTTCTACTATGAATGTATTGTAATATATATGCTAATCAAAGGTGATTTAATGATAAAAGATGTTTTAAGTATTTTGCCCCTTAAAATTCTTAACGTAATGAAAGATTTAGATGTAGATAATATAACGGAAATTCGATTAAGAAATAATCAAAATATTTGTTTCAAGTTTGGAAATTTAGAAGTAGTCAAGGATTATAAGATAAGTACTAAGGACATTGAGGAAATATTAGTTAAAGTTTCAGGTTATTCTATTTATTCTATACAAAATAGTATTAACGAAGGTTATATAACAGCTCCTGGAGGAAATAGAATTGGCATAGTAGGAGAGGCTGTTGTAATAGATAATAAAATTAAGAATTTTAAAAATATTTCTTCCATGAATATTCGAATTTCTAGGGAGATAAAGGGATGTGCCAATGGAGTTATATCTAAGGCCTATGACGATTTTGGTAATTTAAAAAATATATTAATAGTATCTCCACCAGGATGTGGTAAGACAACTTTTTTAAGAGATTTAATAAGGCAGTTAAGCAATAAAGGAGCTAATGTGGGGCTAGTAGATGAAAGAGGAGAAGTTTCTTGCAATTATATGGGAAATTCAACTCTTGATGTTGGGACAAGAACAGACGTAATTAGTTTTATACAAAAAACTGTTGGTATCAGCATGTTAATTAGAAGCATGGGGCTAGATGTTGTTGCACTAGATGAGATTGGAAGCAGAGATGATATACTTGCAATTAAACATGCTACTCAGTGTGGAGTTAAGGTAATTGCTACCATACATGGTGATGAATCTATAATTAAAAACAATAAAACGCTAGGAAAAGGTTATTTTGATTTAGTAATAATTCTTGAAAAAATAGGGAAGGTTAAAAAAATTATAAATTTAAATGAAGAGTTTAAGGAGAGTATTTTTAATGGTTAAGTTAATTTTGGTTATATGTGTAGTTTTGTTATGTTCAATATTAGGAATAAAAAAAGCTAAGAAATTTGAAAATAGGGAACAAATAATTAGAGAGTCAATATCTTTATTTAAAAGAGTAGAAAATGACATTAAATATACTCTTAATGCACTTCCAAATGCAATTGAAATTGCAAGACAAGATTTTAAAACAGAATTTAAAGATGTTTTGGGGAATATATCAGTATCTTTACTAGACAATTCCTATACAGAAGAGACTATAATTTATAACGTTGATGAATTAAAAAGTTTAAAATCTTATGATAAGCAAATTCTATCAAATGGCCTTATATCTCTTGGTAAAACAGATATAGAGACGCAAATAAGTTTAATAGACAATACAATAAATACTTTAACGGAAATATTATATGAAGCAAAAGATGAAAAGATGAAGAATACTAAATTATATAGAACAATAGGTTTAGTTGCGGGAATGATGATAGCAATTGTAATTATATGAGGTGGTAGAGTGGAAGTAGATTTACTATTTAAAATAGCTGGTATTGGAATATTAGTAGCTGTATTAAACCAAGTATTAAATAAAGCAGGAAGAGAAGATCAAGCAATGATGATAACTATTACGGGATTAATAATTGTGTTAATGTTAGTAGTAGACAAAATAAGTGTTTTGTTTGATACTGTCAGAAACATTTTTAATTTGTAATAGGTAATAACATGGATATTTTAAAAATTTGTGGTTTTGCAATTATAGCAATTTCTCTAATAATGGTAGTAAAAGAAACAAACAAATCGTTTGCGTTGTATTTAACTATAATAACCAGCGTTATACTAATGCTTTACATTATATCTAATATGCAAAATATATTTGAAATGTTAAAAGAACTAACTTCAAATAATAATATACAATTAAAATATTTATCTCTAATATTAAAAATAGCAGGAATTTCTTATTTGGTAGAGTTTGCTAAAAATATTTGCTATGATTCAGGTGAAACGGCTATAGGTACAAAAATAGAACTTGCTCGGAAAAGTAATAATAGTAACATTGTCTCTGCCTATTTTAACAGAAGTTTTAGAGCTAGTATCAAGTTTGGTATAAGTTGGTGAACTAATGAAAGTAAACAGAATATTTATTATATTAATTGTGTTGCCTCTGCTTTTGAACAATGTATTTGCTACTGACGATTATACCAAAGAGATTGCAGGCGAACTGGAATTAGAAAAAGTGGTAGATAAACTTAATGATTTTACAGAAGATATAGATTTAGAAGAAATTTCATCTAATATATTAACTGGTAAAGGTTTAAACTTTGGAGTTATTGGAAATATTTTAGTAAAATCACTAAAAGAAAATATTAGCCCTTTCATTAAAGAAGCTGTTACTGTAATAATTTTTTTAATATTATTTTCTTTTATAAGAAGTTTTGAACTAGAAAGAGATAGCTGTTTAGGTGAAATTGTAAATATAGTAGGGGTATTAGTAATTGTTTCAATATATTTTGCTAGATATATAAACCTGTTAGATATAATGAAGGAAGCTATATCTTTGGAAACGAATATTGTTCAAATTATATCACCCTTTATGATGGGAATATTAATTTTAACAGGAGCTGTTACTACTACGAGTTTAATACAACCAATTGTGTTGTTGTTAGTAGGAGTGATTGGATTTTTAGTAACATATATTATAATCCCGTTAATATCACTATCAATTGTATTAAATATATTAAGCAATCTATCTAATTTTGTAAACATGGAACGATTTAGTAAAATGGCAAACAAAGCCGCAATGCTTATAGTAACTATTTTACTTACAGCATTTGTAACGTTATATGGATTACAAACTAGTATTTCAACAAGTGTTGATGAGGTGACACTAAAGGCTTCTCAGGCGGCTGTATCTAACACTATACCTGTTGTTGGCAAATTTGTTTCAGACAGTTTGGAGTTTATTATAGGAGCTTCACAATTAATAGGAAAAACAGGGGGGATTATTGCACTTATAGTAATAATTGTGTTGCTTATTTCACCAGTTATAAAATTAGCTATTGCAACGTGTATAACAACTGCTGTTTCAGCAATTGCAGAAGCCTTAAATTTAGATAATAAAATAGTAAAAATAATAGAAGGCTTCTCAAATTCATATAAGACAATATTAGGTATTTTAATTGCTATTAGTATTATGTTTATTACCTCTATTGGAGTAGTAATATCTCTTATGGAGAAAATAGCTTCATAAAATTATAAGGAGGAGTAAATGGAAAATATAAAAAATTATATTATAAGCATATTATACATATCGGCTTTTGCTATTTTGCTAGAGCTTTTTATTCCTAAAAACAAAATAAAGAAATATATTTCTGCTATGATGTCAATGCTAGTTATACTAACAATAGCATCTCCTTTATTAAATGTATTTAAAGGTGACAATTTGGAAGATGCAATAGATAATGCTATATATGCTATATCTAGTAACCAATATGAACTTAGTCGGAAACGATAAAATAGATTTGGATAATTACAAAAACAAAGTAATAGTAACAAGAGTAAAAGAAAATTTAGAAAAAGAATTATTTACAAGATTAGCTACAGAGTTAAAAGGTATTGTTACTATAGAAGAAGTAATTGTAAACCTAGATTCAAATTACCAGATGCAAGAAATTGTTGTAACAATTAAAGAAAAAAGTTTGCCTTTGGTAGAAATGGCAATAGACAAAATTATAGCAGAATATAACTTACCGAGCTCTATGTTAAGAATTATAGCAAAAGGAGAATAATTTGTTATGGAAAAATATATAAATAGAATAAAGAATTTGTTTAAATGTGACAAAAAAAATGAAAATTTACTAATAGCATTGGTTTTGGTAATAATATTGTTGTTCTCTATAACATATATTTTTAAGGATAATAAAACAGTTATAGAAGCTAATTCTGAATATGTTGTAGAAGATAGTGAGACTTCTATAGAATTAAAGTTGGAAGAAATTTTAAGTAAAATTGCTGGAATAAGTGAAGTTAGCGTTATGATAAATTATTCTACTACGGATAAAATTATACCTGTATATGACGTAAAAGAAAACATAGACAAAGAACAATCTGAGGGGAGAACAAGCGTTAACACAGTTACTGAAAAAAACGTGGCTTATCAAGAGGGAACTAATGGCAAAGTGCCTATAGTAGAAAGTACTGAGTTAGCTGTGGCGCAAGGAGCTATAGTAGTTGGTAGAGGCGTAAATGAACGGCAATAATGTTTCTAAAGTTAAAGAGGCGGTATCAAGTATTACAGGAATACCTCTTTACAAAATTTCTGTTTTTGAGAAATAATTAAAAAGGAGAGAGTCACTTTGAAAATAATAAAAAGAAGCCAGTTGGCTATTTTAAGTTTATCGTTTATGGTAATGATAGCTGGATATATAAACTATAAATATGACCCTGAAAGAGAAAGAAATTTGGGGCAAACAGTTCACGTAAATAGTGGAGATGTTTTTTTGTATGAGGCAACAAATGCGGAAGATGTGGCTATATATGAAGAAGCAAACAGAACTACTGACAAGATATATGATAATAAGAAGAACAACAGTAGTATTGCTACTTTTAAAACCCAGAGAGACAATATGTTTTCGGAATTGGAAGCCACTTATGCCCAGGCTATGAAAAATACAGAGAGCTCAGATGTTAAAGTTGAATATCAAAAGAAGCTGGATGAATTAATTAACAAAAAACATATAATTGGAATAATAGAATCGTTGATAGGGGCTAAAGGGATAGACAATATAGTTATAATTCCTACTGAATCGGGAATAAGTGTGATTGTAAATAGGGAAGAAAAATTAACAGATAAACAAATATCTCTAATACAAAAAATAATACAAGATGAACTAAAAATAGAAGCGTCTAAAATCACAATTATGCAGGAATAGAAGAATTTTTAGCATAGGGGTTGACAGAAAACAGTTAAAGTGTTATAATAAATTTGTAGCAAATCAAGAAAGTAACAACAGCAAGTTTGTTGTTTATATATATAATTAATAAATAAAAAAACAGAAAGGAGAAGTCCGATGTACTAACTAAACGAATGATATAAACTTTCTAGTGACTAATTTTTAATAAGGAGTGCGCCTGAAGGCGTGAGTAAACCACATGATCCCGAACATCAAACCACCTTTTTACTAGCTAGTTATAATTTTATTTCAAAGACTAATACCGGATACGCAATAATGCATAAATGAACAAACAAAAACAATCTCTTATAATTAAACAAATATTCTCCTTCTTTCTTTAAAAGCTGTAACATGTACGTTTGTGTTATAGCATATATATTTTACAGCCAGGCTAATAGCTTGGCTGTATTCTTTTTGTATTTAACTTGCAAAAAAATATTAAGTAATATATAATATCTGTATTAATATAATAATTTTAGGGGGAAGAAATGTTAAAATTATATAATACTCTAACAAGACAAAAAGAAGATTTTAAACCACTGGAAGAAAATACTGTCCGTATGTATACTTGCGGTTTAACTGTATATAGCGAAGCTCATATAGGAAATATGAGAGCTTATCTTTTTATGGATAATTTAAGAAAAGTATTGAAATATAACGACTATAATCTAAATCATGTTATGAATATAACAGATGTAGGTCATATGACATCAGATGCTGATGAAGGCGAAGACAAGATGGAGAAAGCGGCCAGAAAAGCAAATAAAAACCCATTAGATATAGCTCACGAAATTACGGAAAAATTCTTAAATGATTTTGATAGATTAAATATAGAAAGACCTGAACATATTACACCAGCAACAGAACATATAAAAGATATGGAAGAATATGTAGCTAAAATAATGGAAAATGGCTATGCATATGAAACTTCAAAAGGGATATATTTTGATACTTCTAAATTAAAAAGTTATGGAGAATTATCTAGAGCAAATTTAGAAAAACAATTAGCAGGAGCTAGAATTGAAGTAGATAGTGAAAAAAGGAATCCGTTAGATTTTGCTTTATGGATAAAAGCACCTAAAGAACATATTATGAAATGGAATAGTAGATGGGGCGAATGTTATCCTGGATGGCATATAGAATGTAGCGCAATGGGACATAAATATTTAGGAACTAAATTCGATATCCATACAGGAGGTGTTGACCATATTCCAATACATCATGAAAATGAAATAGCTCAAGCTAAAGGCGCTTATGGAATTAATCCAGCAAATCTATGGATGCATGTAGAATTTTTATTAATAGATGGAGGAAAAATGTCTAAGAGCTTAGGGAACTGTTACACAATTTCTACATTAGTAGAAAAAGGATATGAACCTTTAGCATATAGATATTTTACATATACATCTCATTATAGAAATAAATTGAATTTTACTTGGGAATCTATAGATTCTGCTCAAAAAAGTCTTTTGAGGCTAAGAGAAGCTTATTTTAATCATGAAAATGGTACAGAAGATGTTAGCGAAGAATTATTAAATGAATGGAAAGAAGAATTTAAAAGTGCAATAAATGACGATTTGAATTTTCCACTAGCTATGGCTACAGTTTGGGAAGTTGCTAAATTTGCAAAACATTCTAAAAAGATAGCTAAATTACTTTTAGATTTTGATTCTGTTTTGTCTCTTTCAATAGATAAAAAAGAAGAAAAGACACTTCTTTTGGATAAAGAAATAGAAGAATTGTTAGAAAAGAGAAAAGCAGCTAGAGAAAACAAGGATTTTAAGACATCTGATGAAATAAGAGACTTATTATTACAAAAAGGATATAAAGTTATAGATACAAAGACTGGACAACAAATAGAAAAAGTTTAAGGAGTTTGCTATGCCAATATTGGATAAAAAAGATAAAGTACAAGTTGCAAAATATAATGAGTTTATAAGAAACAGAGAGCAAGTTTCAATTACACAAGATTATGCGTTTTTAGTTTCCAATAAGTCTAATGATTTTGAAATTGTTTATTTAGAAAAAAATGGTTATATAGTAGCATCAATGGCTGTTTTAATAGTAGATATTTTAAAAAAGAAAAAGGTGTTTTACTGTAACAACGGTCCTGTTTGTGATATATATGACATAAATGTTGTTAAAGAACTAATTAATGAGTTGCAACCGTTAGTAAAAAAACATAATCCTATATATCTTGTTATGGAACCAAAGGTAGAAAAAGAAGATAAACTAAATCTATTATATAAAAAACATAAATATAAAATTGATACAAAAGCAAAATTGAATAGGCAAATTGTACTTAATATAGCTGGCAAAACTGAAGAACAAATTATATCTGGTTTAAATGATAAAACAAAATATAATTTAGAAACATCACAAAAAAAGAATGTAAAAATAAAAATTAGCACTACTAAAAGAGATTTTGAAAAATTCCTTGAATTATATAAATCAGAAAAACAATTACAAATTCAAGATATCAAGAACTTTGAAATGTTTAAGGGATTACTTTCTTCTTTTGATGAGGACGTAATTAGAGTATATACAGCAAGTATAGATGGTAAGGTTTTAGGCGGAGCTATTGCTACAAGGTTTGGCAAGGCAGTAAGATGTTTAGAAGAGGTTTTTATAAAAGAATCAAATGCTACGTATGCTAGAACAAAGCTCCATTTTGAAATTATAAAATGGGGGTTAGAAAACAATTGTGATATCTATGAAATGGGTATTCTTGATGATAAACTAGAAGCGGATGCAAGGTTTAAAGAAGGTTTTACTTCTAAGACGGGTGTTGTAGAATATGTAGGAAAAATTTATAAGATATATAATAAACCAATGTATATTTTAAATAAAATAAAAAAATTGGAGGAATATAATGATAAGTTTTAATAAAGCCCAAGAAGTTTTGATTAAATATAATCAACAACATGTTTTAAATTTTTATAATGAATTAAGTGATAATGAAAAAGAAAAGTTGTTGGAGCAAATAGAAAATATAAATTTTGAAGAGGTAAATAATATATATAAAGAAGTTGCTCATGTTGCTTCAGATTCAGTTACTGACATTACTCCAATTGGAAGAATAGATAAACAAGAATTGTCTGATGAAGAACTAGATAGATATATAAAACATGGAGAAGAAAGTATAAAAAATGGAAGACTAGCTTTTGTCACTATGGCTGGCGGACAAGGGACAAGGCTTGGTCACTCAGGGCCTAAAGGAACTTTTGTATTAGATATTCAAAACAATAAATCTCTTTTTGAAATCCTTTGCGATACTTTAAAAATTGCAAATAACAAGTATGAGGTGTCAATTCCATGGTATATAATGACTAGCAGAGAAAATAATGATGAAACAGTGAAATTTTTTGAAGATAATAATTACTTTGGTTATAATAAAGAAGATATAATATTTTTTAAACAAGGCGAATTACCAATGATATTTACAGATGGAAAAGTGGTTATGGAAGATAAGGGTATTATTAGACAAGCTGCTGATGGCCATGGTGGAATATTTAGAGCAATGATGAAAAACAATATACTTCAGGATATGAAAAATAGAAATATTAAATGGATATTTATAGGCGGAGTAGATAATTGTTTATTAAAAATGGTAGACCCGTTATTTATAGGTATATGTGAAGAAAAGGGATATACTCTTGGCTCTAAGACAATACCAAAAAGAAGCCCTGATGAGAAAGTGGGCGTGTTTTGTAAGAAAAATGGTAAGCCTGCAGTTGTAGAATATACTGAAATAACAGAAGAGATGGCTAACTTAAGAGATGCAAAAGGCGAGCTTGTTTATGGAGAGGCACATATTCTATGTAATATGTTTAGCTTAGATATTTTAGAAAAAATGGAAAAGGTTCCTTTGAAATATCATTCTGCATTTAAAAGTACAAATTATATAGATAATTATGGGAAACTTTGTGTAAGTGAAAAGCCTAATTCATATAAATTTGAAGCCTTAATATTTGATGCTTTTGGATTGGCTGATGACGTTTTATTATTAAGAACTAAACGTGAGGACGAATTTGCCCCGCTTAAAAATAAGGAGGGGCAAGATAGTATAGAGACAGCAAGGCAACTATACTATGACTATATAGGAGGGTAAACTAATGTTTAAAAAAAGAAGCGATGGTAGACTTATAAAGTCAATATACCCGTTATGTAAGATAATGCCTTATATAATGAAAACAAGAAATGATTCACAAGTATATTATGAAGACAAAATTTGTATTGAAAAAGTAGAAGAGTATATAAAGAAAAAAAGAGAAGAAGGAGTTAAAATTTCTCACATGGATGTTGTTGTGGCCGCAATGTCTAGAGTAGCTTTAGAAAGGCCTGGACTTAATAGGTTTATAATGAACAATCGAATTTACGCAAGAAAGAATTTAACTGTTTCTTTGGCATTAAAGAAGAAATTAGATGATGCTGGAATTGAAACAACAGTAAAGTTTAAAATAAAGCCAACAGACACTATTTTAGATATAGCAAATCAAATACATGAGACTGTATATGCTAATAAGACAGAAAAGGAAAACAATACAGATAAATTAGTAGATAAAATTATGAGTTTACCTAACTTTTTAATAGCGGGAGCTGTTAATTTCTTGATGTGGATGGACAAGCATAATATGTTACCAAAAGGAATAATAGAACTGTCTCCATTTCACACTAGTTTTTTTGTAACTAATATGGGATCGTTGGGGATAGATTCAATTTATCATCATATATATAATTTTGGCACAACAAGCGTGTTCTTAGCTATGGGAATGAAAAAAGAACAATTAGACGTAGATAGTAAAGAGCCTCAAAAGTACATTAGTTTTAAATTTGTTTGTGATGAAAGAATATGTGATGGATTATATTACGCTAGGTCATTCTCTGCTTTTAGGAGATATATGTTAAATCCTGAATTGTTAGAAGTAGCAAGTATAAATGTTAAAGAGGATATTAAATAAGGAGAACTATGGCAAAAACAAAAGTAGTGTTTTTTTGTAAAGAATGTGGTTATGAAAGCCCTAAATGGCTAGGAAAGTGCCCTGGTTGTGAGGCGTGGAACTCATTTTGTGAAGAGAAAATAGTAGATAAAAAAGAAACTGTAGGTGGAGTTCAACTTCAAAGATCAGAATTAAAAAAATTAAAGGATATTGAATCTAAAGATAAAGCTAGATTTGATACTGGCTATGAGGAACTAAATAGGGTCCTTGGAGGTGGCATTGTTGATGGCTCGTTAATTTTGCTAGGAGGAGAACCTGGTATTGGTAAATCTACATTAATACTTCAAATTTGTGATAAGTTAGCCTCTAACATGAAAGTTTTATATGTTTCTGGAGAAGAATCTGAATTACAAGTTAAGTTAAGAGCTGACAGATTAAAAATAGACAAAGAAGATATATACTTTTTAAGTGAGACTAATATACAAATAATTGAGGATAAGATTATGTCCAATTCTCCTAAGGTTTGTATTATAGATTCTATACAAACTATGTATGATGAGGAAATTTCATCTGTGCCAGGAAGTGTGTCTCAAGTAAGAGAAGTAACAGCAAGACTTATGAATATATCTAAAAAGTTGGGTATAATAACCATAGTAATAGGGCACGTTACAAAAGATGGAAATATAGCTGGGCCAAGACTGCTTGAACACATGGTAGACGTTGTTTTATATATAGAAGGAGAAAGATTTTTTTCTCATAGAGTAATTAGAGGGGTAAAAAATAGATTTGGTTCTACTAATGAGATTGGAGTTTTTGAGATGAAACAAGAAGGGATGTGTGAGGTAAAGAACATGTCTGAAATGTTTTTGTCTAAGGAAGAAGCAGAGCCCGGGGTTGCCACTTGTGCTATACAAGAAGGAACTTCGACTATTTTATTAGAAATTCAAGCATTATCTGCAACATCATATTATAACATGCCTAGAAGAGTAGCTACCGGTGTAGATTTCAATAGACTTAATATGATACTTGCTGTTATAGAGAAAGTGTGTAATATTCAAATAGGCAATAAAGATATTTACGTAAATGTTACTGGCGGAATGAGATTAACGGATATTTCTTCAGATTTAGCTGTAGCAATGTCTATTATTTCTAGTTATAAAGGGGTTGCTCTTGCAAAAGATGTTGTCTATATAGGAGAACTATCTTTAACAGGAGATATAAGACCTGTAATAAATATAGAAAAAAGGATTAAAGAATTGATAAAACTAGGCTTTAAAAAGGTATATGGACCTAAGAGCCAATTGGAGACCTTAGAAAAACAATATAACGAAATAGAAATTGTAAAAGTAAAAAATATTAATGAACTTATATCAAAATAGGGAAATTTTGGTTAGAAAAACTTTTTAAAATTTCATTTACAATCTTTAAAAACTATGGTATAATATTATTGTAGTTGAAGAGAGATTCATACTAGAGGAGGGACAAACATGTTTAGTATTGGAGATAAAATTGTGTACCCTATGCACGGAGCTGGGACTATAGAATCTATAGAAGAGAAAGAAATGTTTGGTGATACAGCCGAGTATTATATAATAAAAATGCCTATAGGCGATATGAGATTGATGGTGCCAACTGAGACTGCGTCTGAGATTGGTGTTAGAGAGGTTTCGCCTGCAACTATTGCACCGAGTGTTTTTGCTGTTTTGGAAAAGCCTAAAGCAGAATATATATATGAAAATAACTGGAGTAAAAGATATAGAGCAAATGTGGAAAAAATAAAATCTGGAGATATTTTAGAAGTAGCAGATGTTGTTAGAGATTTATCTCATAGACATATGGAAAGAGGTCTATCTACTGCAGAAAAGAAAATGCTAGTGTCTGCTAAGGAGATATTAATCAGTGAATTATCTTTAGCACAAGGCTTAGACCATACTTTAGTAGATAAAGAAATAGAAGAAAAAGTTGAGTTTTCTTATGGACTGGGGTCTGCTGAACCTGAAATTGTAGAAAATTGCAATTAATTTAGTATAATACGTGAAAAAACTGGACTGGTCCAGTTTTTTATTGTATAATTAAAAAAGTTGGGAGATATTTTTATGAGTGATAAAAAAGAATTTGTTAAAGAACTAACAAGTATGGATGAAGATTTTGCTTCATGGTATACAGATATAATATTAAAAGCTGAATTAGTAGACTATGCTCCAGTTAAGGGTTTTATGGTGATAAGACCTTATGGATATGAGATTTGGGAGAACATTCAAAGTATATTGGATAAGAAATTTAAAGAAACAGGGCATAAAAATGCATATTTTCCATTACTTATACCTGAATCATTATTAAATAAAGAAAAAGAGCACGTAGAAGGTTTTGCACCAGAGGTGGCATGGGTTACTCAAGGGGGATCTAATGAATTAGGCGAAAAATTATGTATAAGACCTACTTCTGAAACTATAATTTCTACTATGTATTCTAAATGGGTAAAATCATATAGAGATTTGCCAGTATTAATTAACCAATGGGCAAATGTTGTTCGCTGGGAAAAAACTACTAGACCATTTTTGAGAACAACTGAGTTTTTATGGCAGGAAGGCCATACTTTACACGAAACAGCAAAAGAAGCAGAAGAAGAAACTATTAAGATGCTTAATGTTTATGCAGATGTTTATGAAAATTATTTAGCAATACCAGTAGTAAAAGGACAAAAATCTGAAAAAGAAAAGTTTGCTGGAGCGGTTGCTACATATACTATTGAAGCTTTAATGCATGACGGTAAAGCTCTTCAATCAGCAACATCACATTTTTTTGGAGATGGTTTTGCTAAAGCGTTTAATATTAAATATCAAGGAAGAGATGGTCGCGAAGCATATCCTTACCAAACTTCTTGGGGAATGACTACTCGTTCAATTGGTGGGATTATAATGACACATGGAGATGAAAGAGGTTTAAAATTGCCTCCAAAAGTTGCACCTATTCAAGTAGTAATTGTTCCATTTGCTCAACATAAAGAAGGTGTTCTTGAAAAAGTAGAAGAAATTAGAACAATTCTTGCTAAAGATTTTAGAGTTGAAGCAGATGTTCGTGATTGGCAAACTCCTGGTTTCAAATGTAACCATTGGGAATTAAGAGGAGTTCCAGTTAGAATTGAAATAGGGCCAAAGGATATTGAACAAGGAACATGTATACTATTTAGACGTGATACTTTTGAAAAGACTACTGTAAAACTAGAAAATATAACTGAAGAGATAGGAAAACTTTTAGAAGATATACAAACAAATATGTTACAAATGGCAAGAGAAAATAGAACAAAGAAAACAGGCGTTGCTAAAAACATGGATGAGTATTTAAAACTATTTGAAAAAGGGGACGGTTTTGTAAAAATAATGTGGTGCGGAGAAAGAAGTTGTGAAGATAAATTAAAAGAGCTTACTTCTGCAACAATAAGATGTATACCTTTTGAAGAAGAACATTTATCTGACACATGTTGTGTTTGCGGCAAAGCTGCTAAACATATGGTTTATACTGGTAAACAATATTAATTTAGGTGAATAAAATGGATGAAAAAAAGATAATAAGTAAAGCAAAAAGTTTTACAATTATACTAGGGCTTATCTATTTAATTATAACAATACTAGCCACTGTTTCTGCTTTTGGAGATATTAGTAATAATTCTTCAACAGAAGCAGGAATAGGAACTATATTTTCGCTTATATGGTTTCAATTAGTAATTGTTGTTGCATTTTTAGTAGTATTTTTAGTATATAATATTAAAGGAAGATTAGGAATTTTATTTGAATTAATATTAGGAATAGCGTTGTTTTTAAATGTTGTTATAAATATGCTGTTGGCTTCAAACTTTACTGCTATTGCACTTCTTAATTTTGTAATTCCGCTTGTAGTGTTAGTGCATTCGTTTTTAATATTATTAAAAATTTATAAAGCAAATAGGAAAATTAAATTAAAAGAACTTTTTGGAATAAAATAGTGCCAATTTTTGGCACTTATTATATGCTGGTATAGCTCAGTCGGTAGAGCAACAGATTCGTAACCTGTAGGTCGGCGGTTCAATTCCGCCTACCAGCTCCAAACAAAAAATAAAAGTTGCATAAAAACTCGGGGTGGCATATGACCACTCCGAGTTTTATTTGTCATCCTTTTTTTCTGTATAATCTTACTGTAGAAACGTGATAACCATTGTTAAAGGCAATAGATGAGAAACTATCTTTAGAAATTTTGGGACTTTCAATAATTTCAAACGCTGAGACAAATGGGATATCATAATCTTTTATTTGAGATAGAACTTCGGCTATACTTGGCTTGAATAAACCATAGTAACCATATGAATGGAGACAAACAAAATTTTTGTCTGCTAAGATTTCGAGCTCTTTTTCGCCAACTTCTTCTCGAATATCTTCAGAGATATTCCAAATATAGCTAAGATTACTAAGTTCTTTTGGGGTAAATTCTCTTAAATAGTATAATTTACCATTTACTGTAACAACAGGTTTAATATGCTCATACCGGTTTAGTAACTCCTCTTTAGTAATTTTTGGGATGGACATTTTAAACATTATAACTACCTCCTAATTTTTGAAAGTTAAAATTCCAAAGTTTTAACTTATTGGAATCCAAATAATATAACGAGTATATTATAGCACAATTTACATAAAAATACAACTAGACAAATGAGCGGATTTATGATATTATAATAAAGTATATTTTTTGAAAGGAGATTGCAAATATGTGGCAAAACTCAAGTGAGTTGCTTAACTATGTTCTCCGGAGAACCCAAGTAGCAATTGGTGATGGGGAGAAGGAAATACAAATAGTTTTAAAAGAACATTGTAAGAAAGACGTTAATGAAATAAGAGAAGTTGATACAAAATTGGATAATCATACGCTTACCGAAATTTTAAGATAAAAATCAAAAAAATTGAAAGAAGCTAAATGGGGTCTTTAGTTTTTGTGAAAATAATTATTGAAAGAAAGGTAAATAATAATGGTAAAAGTTAAGTATTATAGGTTTACAGGACAATCTCCTAAAAGAAGAAAAATAAAATCTATAGTTAGACAAAGCAATAAAGATGAAGTTTTAAGAGTGAAAAGAGAGATGAAAAAGAAAGTTCATCGGGCGAAGAGTAAATGAGCAAATATTAATTTAGAGGAGTATATTTTGTAAAAAGGGCATCATACAATTATGGTGCCCTTTATTTTATAATTTAATTTGTATAAAAATATATAAGCACATTGAATAATCAAAGAAATTAATATATAATCACTGTATAATATTGGAGTGAGATTTTATGAAAAAAATAGAAATAGAAATTACAGATAAAAAGTCTGTGTTAGATAAATTTAATAGCAATAAAATATCTTCTGAATTACTAGATTATATAATAGTGCAATGTTCACACATAAATAAAAAAGATGATTTCCAAATCGTTATAAATAAAAAGGTACATATAGAAGATGAAATAGACATTTTAATAAAAGAAGGTATAAAAGAAGCGTATCTTAAAAGTTGGAAGAAAAATAAAAGTAATAATATGAAACAAATTTTGTTTTTTATAGCAGGAGTGTCTATTATTGCTGTTTCAACGTTGTTAGAAGAAAACTCTATTTGGAAAGAATTGTTACTTATAACGGGTTGGGTGCCTATATGGGAAATGATTGAAATGGAGATTTTTACAGATGTAAGAGGAAGACGAATGAGAAAATTGCTTAAAAGAATAATGCAATCAGAAATCATTTTAAAAGAGGATGATAAAAAATGAATTATTTAATTAAAAGCATTTTAGCAGGCGTTGTTATAGCTATAGGTGGAACAATATATTTATCACTAGAAAACAGCGTAATTGGGGCTTTTTTGTTCGCTATAGGACTATACTTTGTTGTTACAAGGCAACTTAATTTATATACTGGTAAGATTGGGTACGTAGTAAATAGCGAGCCTAAATATTTAATTGAGTTATTAATAACCTTAGTAGGGAATTTTATTGGAACTTTTATTGCAGGTTTTGCGTTAAGATATACAAGAATATATGATAAATTGTTTTCAAAGGCGGAGATAATAAGCAATATTAAACTTGAAGATTCTATTTTAAGTATATTTATCTTATCTGTATTTTGTGGAATGCTAATGTATTTAGCAGTAGACGGATACAAGAAAATTCAAGATTCATTTGGCAAAAATATTGGAGTGTTTTTATGCGTAGCAGTATTTATACTATGTGGCTTTGAGCACTGTATAGCTAATATGTATTATTTTACTGTGTCTAGTTCATGGGGAGCACAAGCATTAGGATATATGGGTATAATGATATTAGGAAATAGTGTAGGTGGGATATTTTTCCCTCTCATGGAGAAAATGATAAAAACTAAAGTTAAATTATTAGATCAAGAAAAATAGAGAAAGGAATTACTTTATGCTACATCAAATGAAGTTAAGAAATACACCTTTTGTAAAAATAAAAGAAGGTAGTAAAAAAGTTGAATTGAGATTGTATGATGAAAAAAGACAACTTATAAAGGAAGGGGATGTAATTGAGTTTACAAATGTAGAAACAGAAGAGAAATTGTCGGTTAATGTAGTTAAACTAAATATTTATAATTCTTTTAAAGAATTGTATGAAAACATGAATATTACTTTATTAGGGTACTCTAAAGAAGATTCCCCTTGCTATACAGATATGGAAGAGTATTATTCAAAAGAGGAGCAACAAAAATATGGAGTAGTAGGTATAGAAATTTCAGTAATTTTAAAATAAATTGTTGACATTAATTTTTCATTAATATATAATAAAACAAACATTAGTTTAATAGGAGGTTTTTAATGAAAAATAATGACACATTAAACCAAAACGAAATTAATATATTAAGTTTTATAAGAAAGCAAATTGCTGAAGTTGGTTATCCGCCTTCGGTTAGGGAAATTTGTAAGGCGGTAGGCTTAAAATCTACTTCGTCTGTTCACATGTATTTAAACAGACTTGCTGAAAAAGGAGAAATATCTAAAGCTAGCCTTAAAACAAGAGCTTTAAGATTAACAAATGAACCGGTAGGAGCAAGCAACGATGTTGATAGCGTTTCTATTCCTTTAGTAGGAAATGTTGCTGCAGGAGCTCCAATTTTGGCTGAAGAAAACATAGAAGAATATTTTAAACTATCTACTAGTCTTCTTAGGAAAAGTGCGGGTAACGGAGCAACGTATATGTTAAAGGTAAAAGGCGACAGTATGATAAATGTTGGCATTTATAGCGGAGACTATGTTATAGTATCTAAATGCCAAACAGCTGAAAACGGACAAATTGTTGTTGCTATGATTGAAAACGAAGCAACAGTAAAAACTTTTTACAAAGAAAAAGACTATATTAGATTGCAGCCTGAAAATGATACAATGGAACCAATAATAGTTAAAGACGTACAAATTTTAGGTAAAGTTATAGCTTTATTTAGAAAATTTTAAAGATATAGAGTTTGTTCACACAAAACCAAAATATACATACAATACATTAAGTGGAGGTAAACAATGAAACTCAATAACATTAATGTAGGGTTTGGTGTGACAGGCTCTTTTTGTAATTTTAGTAAATTAGATACCATTGTTGGAGAGCTCCTGGAAAATGGAGTAAAAAACATTTACCCTATAGTTACTCCAATTGTGTTAACAGATGAAAATAGATTTTCAAAACCACAAGAAATTAAAGAACATTTAGAAAAATTAACTGGGAAGGAGTTAATAGATACCATATCTAAAGCTGAGCCCATAGGCCCAAAAGACATGGTAGATATAGTTATAGTAGCTCCTTGTACTGGAAATACTTTAGCAAAAATAGCAAATGGTATAACAGATACTCCGGTACTTATGGCAGTAAAAAGTCATTTAAGAAATAATAAACCGGTTGTAATTGGTATTTCAACTAATGACGGTTTGGGCGCTAATGCTGAGAATTTAGGCAAATTAATGAATACAAAAAACATATTTTTTGTGCCTTTTGGTCAAGACGATCCAATAAAAAAACCTAAATCTTTAGTGTGTGATTATACAAAAATTGTAGATACCGCCGTAGAAGCTTTAAAAGGAATTCAAATACAACCAGTTTTAAATAAATAAATAATAAGAATAACTTATGGGCTTTACTCATAAGTTATTATTATTTATAAAAAGAGTTCACAATAATCTCTTTATATGGTATAATATTACATATTGTACAGGAGGGAACAATTTGTGTTAAATAAAAATGTTGCTTTAGTAACTCTTGGCTGTAGCAAAAATGAAGTAGATAGCGAAATGGTATTAGGCTATTTAAGAGCGAAAGGGTTTAATATAACAAATAATTTAAGTGAAGCTAATATAATAATAGTTAACACATGCGGATTTATAGAATCGGCGAAAGAAGAAGCTATTAGAGTTATATTAGAATTGGCAGACTATAAAGAAATAGGTACATGTACTGATTTAGTTGTAATTGGGTGCATGGCTAAAAGATACAAAAAGGAAATATTAGCTAACTTCGAAGAAGTAGACCTTGTAATAGGTGTTGACGAATACAATAATATTGATGAAATTTTTTCTAATCATTTCAAATTGAATAAAAACAATTTATGTCTTAAGTTTACAGATAGAATTATATCTACAAAATTCCCAACAGCATATATTAGAATATCTGACGGTTGCAACAACAATTGTAATTATTGTGCTATTCCTTTAATAAGAGGAAAATTAAAAAGTAGGACAATAGAAGATATTTATGAAGAGGCTGAAGGCCTTGTAAAACAAGGTATAAAAGAACTAGTTATAATTGCACAAGATACAACTTCATATGGAGTAGATATATATAAAAAACCAATGCTAAACAAGCTATTAAAAGAATTATCTAAATTAGATGTAGAATGGATTAGAGTCCTTTATATGTATCCTGGTAAGGTAAATGATGAGTTGTTAGATGAAATTGCTAATAATAACAAGATTTGTAAGTATTTTGATTTGCCAATACAACATATTTCTAACAATATGTTAAAGAAAATGAATAGGCATACAAATAAAGAAGAAACTTATGCTTTACTTAATAAAATAAGAGAAAGAATACCTGATGCTATAATAAGAACAACGGTGTTAGTTGGATATCCAGGCGAGACAGAAGAGGATTTTGAGGAATTACTAGAATGTGTAAAAGAGTTTAAATTTGATAGACTAGGAGCCTTTACTTATTCACGAGAGGAAGATACTGTAGGATATAACGAGTCTAACCAGATAGATGAAAGCGTTAAGAAAAATCGATTAGACAAAATAATGTACGTTCAACAAAAAATATTAGAAAAAGAAATGAAAAAGAATATAGGAAAAGAACTGAAGGTTTTAGTAACAGATGTAACGGATGATGAAATGTATTTTGAGTGTAGGTCACATATGGATGCTCCAGATGTTGATCCTAAGATATATTTGCCAATAAAAACGCCCAATATTATAATAGGAGAATTTTATATTGTAAAAATAACTAATGTACACGGTTATGATTATTTATGCGAATATGTAGAACAAAGGGAGGAAATAAATGTATAGTAAAGAAGATTTAAAAAATAGTACGCTTACTGAATTAAGAGAAATAGCAGAAAAAATAAAATTAGATGGCTATGAGAGATTAAAAAAAGAATATTTAATTGAAGAAATAGCCAGCAAATTAGAAGAGAAAAAAGAGTTAGAAGTAAAAAATGATATTCAAATTGAAAATCCAGAAACAGATTATTTGGCAGAAGGGATATTAGAAGTTTTAAACGAAGGATTTGGTTTTTTAAGAAGCGATAATTATCTTTCTGGAAATAAAGATATCTATGTTTCGGCTACACAAATTAGAAGATTTAATTTATCAACAGGAGATAAGTTAAAGGGAATTGCTAGATTTACATCTGACCCCGCTAATAAATTCCCTTCAATGATATACATTGAAAGCGTAAATGATGATAGAGTTGAATTTGTATTAAAAAGAAAAACATTTGATGCTTTGATACCAATATATCCAGATGAAAAATTAAAGCTTGAGAACGGAAAAGACACAACTATGCGAATTTTAGACATATTAGCGCCTATTGGTAAAGGTAGCCGTGGTATGATAGTTGCTCCACCAAAAGCCGGAAAAACAACTCTTTTAAAACAAATAGCTACAAGCATTAGGAAGAACAATCCTGAAGTGACTTTAATGGTGCTTTTAATAGATGAAAGACCAGAAGAGGTTACAGATATAGAACGCTCTATAGATGCGGAAGTAATATCTTCTACTTTTGACGAATCCCCAGAACATCATATTAAAGTGGCAAAAATGGTTTTAGAGAGAGCTAAAAGACTAGTTGAACATAATAGAGATGTAGTTGTTTTATTAGATAGTATAACAAGGCTTGCAAGAGCAAATAACTTGACTGTAGAACCTTCTGGAAGAACATTATCTGGTGGTATTGACCCAGCTTGTTTACATTTTCCTAAAAAGTTTTTTGGTTCGGCTAGAAATATAGAAAAAGGCGGAAGTTTAACAATTCTAGGGACAGCTTTAATAGAAACAGGAAGTAGAATGGATGATATAATATTTGAAGAATTTAAAGGAACTGGAAATATGGAAATACATCTAGATAGAAAACTAAGCGAAAGAAGAATATTCCCAGCGGTGGATATTGTAAAATCATCTAGTAGAAGAGAGGATTTATTATTGTCTAAGGAAGAGCAAGAAGCTGGAATTATTATTAGAAAACTTATAGGAAATCAAAGTTCAGCGCAAGCAATAGAAACTGTTGAAAAAATATTAAATATTTTTGCGAAAACTAGTAACAATACTGAATTTATTGAAACCTTAAAGAAACAAGTAGTAAAGAAGAATAATAAAGAATAATTTATAATAAAATGTAAAAAGCAAGTATATTTTTATAAAAAGTGCTTGCTTTTTTTAATCGTTCTGGTTATAATATTACTTGTTAGAACATAGGGGTATAGTTCATTGGTAGAATAAGAGTCTCCAAAACTCCAGAGCTAGGTTCGATTCCTAGTACCCCTGCCACTTTTTAGAAATACCTCTTTAAAGAGGTATTTTTTATAGATAACAAAAGAAAGGGAAACGAATGAAAAATATTAAAAATATGTCAAATATTTGGTTGGCACTAGCTCCACTAATTATAACAGTGCTATCCATATTTGCTAAGTCAGCTATACTTGAAGTTGTTTCATCAATAGCAGGAGTAATATATGTAATTCTTATTGCTAGGCAAAATAAATATGGTTATATTTTTGGGGTAATAAATGTTATATTATATGCTATACTTTCTTGGAATGAAGGTTTATACGGTATAGCTGTTATAAATACAGCCTATTCAATTCCTATATTAATATATGGATTTATATATTGGAGTAAGGATAAAGAGGGTAAAATAGAAAAATTAGAAAAAGATAATAGAATTAAAGTAGTAGCTTGCTCTTTTTTAATGATTACAATATACGCAGTTATATCTAAAACGTTATTTAACAATTCTAATGTAATTGTTGATGGCATTGTAACTTGTATTGGTTTAGTAGGAAACATTTTAATGGCTAAAAAGTATTATGAACAATGGTATTGCTGGATTGTAGTAAATAGCACAAGCTTAATTTACTGGGGAATAACAGTTTTGAACGATTTATCATGTGTACCAGTTGTTGCTATGTGGTTAATTTATTTAGCTAATACACTATACGGACTTTTTTCTTGGAAAAAATATTATTACAAAACTCATAATTAGAAATAATTATGAGTTTTAACTTTACATAATTATGGAAAAGTGGTATAATATAATTGTGAGATAAATAAAACCAAAATAAATTTATGGAGGTATACATGATACTAAAAAATGTCAAATATGAATTAGACAAATTAATATCTAAAACAAGTGAATACTCAGAATCTCCTCTCTTTAGAGAGCATCTTGAAGAAAAAATTAATGACTATTTGGAATTGGAACAAATAATTCTTAATTCTCAGATTCAGGAAATGAAACAGGTCATAAGATATATTAAAATTAAAAAGTTGGATAATAAATATATCGAAATGATTAAGAATCCCAGAAAATACTTTGAAATATCACAAATAAAAGCAGCATTAATTAGCTGCGGATACTAATAGGAGGAAAAACATATGCAACTTTATCAATTGATTAATGATCTTGAGAGAGGTCTAAATCGGTTAAGAACAATGGGATACACATATCCTAATTCAAGAGCTTTTAAAGAATTCTTGGATAGAAAGGAAGAGGACTTTAAAGAGTTTCAAAAACTTGTAGGACCTTACAGAAGAGACGAGTTCCTTCCGAATGTTATTCGAGATTTGAAAGAACGTGGAGTTGCTTACAAATTTTTTGGAATGACTCAACGCGGAGCAGATTACTTCAAAATTACCAAAAAGCTGGAAAAAGAAATAGCTTCAGGACGGTAATTTTATAGCGGTGAAATTATATATTTCACCGCTATTTTATTTGACTTTAAAGCCTATATGTTGTATACTATTTAAGTATTATGGTATTTTGCCATTACTTGTTCGGGTTTTAATAAAAATATTTTTTAGTTCGGGTATTTAGTTTAATAACATTAAAAAAGGAGTGATAATATTGGAAAATAAAAATACAAAAGAAGCTGTCTATGAAGATGGCAAAAATATTCTATTAAAAAAAGAAGTTAAGAAAAAATTAAGAAAAAACGAAACTATTAATATTGATTCAGAAAGTATAAATAATACTCAAGAAAAAGTAGAAAAGAAAAGAGAAGGAGCACAACCTACTAAAAAATTTGTAAAACCTAACAGTAAGGCTGGAATAAAAAAAGTTCCTAGCATAAAAGAAAGTTTTTTTGCTAAGGAAAAATTAAAAATAATTCCTTTGGGTGGGCTTGAAGAAGTTGGTAAAAACATTACTGTATTTGAATATGGCAACGATATATTCGTATTAGACTGTGGATTAGGATTCCCTGAAGACGATATGCTAGGGGTAGATTTGGTTATACCAGATATTACTTATTTGGAGAAGAATATAAATAAGATAAAAGGCCTTGTAATTACTCATGGACATGAGGACCATATTGGTTCTATACCATATTTCTTAAAAAAGATAAATGTCCCAATTTATGCAACTAAATTAACTGTTGGTTTAATTAAAGCAAAATTAGAAGAACATAATTTGCCAGATACTATAAAAATTAAATGTGTAGAAGCTGGGAATGTTATAAACTTAGGAAAGTTTAAAATTGAATTTATACATACAACACATTCTATAGCGGATTCTGTAGCAGTAGCTGTAACTACTCCAGTGGGTACTGTTATACATACAGGAGATTTTAAAGTTGACTATACTCCAATAGATGGAAAACCAATGGACTTTCAAAGATTTGCAGAATATGGCAAACAAGGTGTAACTTTACTGATGTCTGATTCTACAAATGTAGAAAGGCCAGGATATACAATGTCTGAAAGTAATGTCGGCCAAGAATTCGACAAACTATTTATGAACAGCAAAAAAAGAATTATAGTTGCTACATTTGCATCTAATATTCATAGAATGCAGCAAATAGTAAATTCAGCGGTTAAATTTGGCAGAAAAGTAAGTATGATAGGAAGAAGTATGCTTCGTGTTATGGATGTAGCTCGTGAGTTAGGCTACTTAACTGCCCCAGAAAATACATTTATAGATATAGATAAAATTGGTTTATATAATCCTGAACAACTAGTCATTATGACTACAGGAACACAAGGAGAACCTATGGCGGGACTTTCTAGAATGTCTCAAGGAGAACATAAGAAAGTAACTATTACAGAGAACGATATGGTAATTCTTTCATCTTCACCAATACCAGGTAATGAAAAATCTATTGGTAAAGTAATTGATGCTCTTCAAAAAATAGGCGCTGAAGTTATATATAACCAACTTGCGGATGTACATGTTTCTGGACATGCTTGTCAAGAAGAATTAAAATTAATGCTATGTTTAACAAAGCCAAAATTCTTTATGCCGGTTCACGGTGAATATAGATTTTTAAGACAACATAAAGAACTAGCAAAATCTGTTGGTTTAAAATCTGAAAATATTTTTATATCTCAAAACGGAAGAATTTTAGAAATAGATGAAAATGGTGCAAGACTTTCTACACAAGTTCCTTCGGGAATAGTTTTAGTCGATGGCTTAGGTGTAGGAGATGTAGGAAACATAGTGTTAAAAGATAGACAATTACTATCTGAAAACGGAATGATACTAGTTGTATTCTCTCTTGAAGAAAACACTGGAATACTTGTTGGAGGACCTGACATTATTACAAGAGGATTTGTATATGTAAGAGAATCTGAAGATTTAGTTGATGAAATAAGAGAATTTGCAAAAGAAAAAATTATGAAATTACAGGAATCTCATGTAACAGAATGGTCGCAAATTAAATCTAATTTAAGACAAGAAATATGTGATTTTGTATATAAGAAAACCAAAAGAAATCCTATGGTTTTACCAATTATTACAGAGGTAAAACAAAATAGATAGAATTAAATGCATTAAGGGGGATTTTATGAATAATGAGGAAAAACTAATAGAGTTAGCTGATTTAATATTTCCAGATATAACAGAAACAATAGCAGACTTAGAGAAAAGATATCCAAAAAGAGATTTAGAAGAAGGAGCTGAGGTAACTCGCTTTGCTCCTTCGCCAACAGGCTTTTTACACATTGGTGGCTTATTTGGCTCTCTTATAGATATGAAAGTAGCTAATCAATCTAAAGGAAAGTTTATATTAAGAATAGAGGATACAGATAGAAAACGTGAAGTTGAAAACGGAGTTATAGAGCTTATAACTCAAATGAGAGCTTTTAATATAATAAATGATGAAGGCTTAGTTTCAGAAACTGAAGCGTTAGGTGAATATGGACCATATAAACAAAGTGAGAGAGAATACATATATAAAGTATGTGCTAAAGAACTTATTAAAAAAGGACGTGTTTATCCTTGCTTCTGTACAGCTGAAGATTTAGACAAACTTAGAGAATCTCAAGAAAAAGCAAAACAAATACCGGGATACTATGGTCAATATGCTAGATGTAGAAATTATTCTGTAGATGAAGCTATAGAGAGAATAAAGAATAATAAAGAATATATTTTAAGATTTAGATCTTTAGGAAGTCATTTAAGAAAAGTAAAAATAAACGATATAATTCGTGGTAAAATTGAAATGGCTCAAAATGACCAAGATATTGTTGTTATAAAATCCGATGGTTTGCCAACATATCACTTTGCTCATGCTGTTGATGACCATTTTATGAGAGTAACAACAGCAGTAAGAGGAGAAGAATGGATTCCATCATCAGCACTTCATATGGAACTATTTGAAGCTCTAGGATTTGAACAGGTTAAATATGCGCATACTCCAACTATCATGAAGAACGATAATGGTTCAAAAAGAAAATTAAGCAAGAGAAAAGACCCTGAATCAGCAGTTTCTTTCTTTATAGAAGAAGGATATCCTGCAGATAGCGTTATAGAATATCTACTTACAATAATTAATTCGGATTATGAACTTTGGAGAAAAGCAAATAAAACAGCTAATTGGAGAGATTTTGAAGTAAAATTAAACAAACTTAATAGTTCAGGTGCTTTGTTTGATATGATTAAACTTACAGACGTATCAAAAGAAGTTATATCTAGATTAAGTAGTACAGAACTATTAGAATTAGTTTTGGAATGGGCTAAAATTTATGATACTAATTTATATAATCTTTTAAATGAAGATTTAGAATATACTAAAAAGGTGTTCGCAATAGAAAGGGATAATGCTACTAAGATAAGAAAAGACTTTGCTAAGTATAAAGATATATTGCCTAACACTTTCTATATGTATAATAGGTTATATAGAGAAGATATAAATAGCGGATTTAATTTTGACTCTTCTAAATTAGATATAAATAGCGTAAAAGAAATTTTAGAAGGCTATATAGGAATACATAGTGATAGTTTAAGTAAAGAGGATTGGTTTAATAAAGTAAAAGAGATGGCAGAAAAATTAGGATACTGTACTAATATGAAAGAATATAAACAAAATCCAGATGATTTTAAAGGAAGTATTGCTGATGTTACGGGGGTTATACGTGTAGCGCTAACTAATAGACAAAATACTCCAGATATTTATGCAATAATGCAAGTTCTAGGAGAGAAAGAGACAATCGACAGATTAAAAAATGCATTGTCTATGAAAGGGGAATAATAATTATGTCAGAAGTTGAAAAAAAGAATTATTCTGAAACTTTGAATTTACCTAAAACAGATTTTCAAATGCGTGGAAACTTACCAGAAAAAGAACCACAAATTTTAGAAAGATTAAGTGAACAAAATGTATATGCTAAGATGTTAGAAAAAAATAAAAATACAGGTAAAACATTTATGTTGCACGATGGCCCTCCATATGCCAATGGAAATATACATTTAGGCCATGCATTTAACAAAATATTAAAAGATATAATTTTAAGATATAAAAACATGTCTGGTTTTTATGCACCATATATTCCGGGATGGGATACACATGGATTGCCTATTGAAAAAAAGGTAGAACAAGTTTTAAAAATTAGTAAAGATATGGTTGGAGTGCCTGAATTTAGGAAAAAATGTAAAGAATATGCTCTAGAACAAGTTGCGCTTCAAGAAGCTGGTTTTAAACGTTTAGGAGTACAAGGAGATTATGATAATAAATATGTTACATTAGATCCTGAATTTGAAGTAGAACAAATAAAAGTATTTGCAGATATGTACAAAAAAGGATACATCTATCGTGACCTAAAACCTGTTTACTGGTGTGAAGACTGTAGAACGGCTCTAGCTGAAGCTGAAATTGAATATCAAGATGATACTGCAACAAGTATATTTGTAAAATTTAAAGTAGTTGAAGATAAAGGCTTGTTTAATAATGTAGTAGAAACCGCTAAATTGTATTTTGTAATTTGGACAACAACTCCATGGACAATGCCTGGTAACCAAGCAGTAACAGTAAATCCAGATTTTGAGTATTCAATAGTTAAAGTAAATGATGAATATTATGTTATAGCGACAGAGTTAGTTGAAACAGTAATGAAAGAAGCTGATATTCAAGAATATACTACACTAGAAAATACATTTAAAGGAAGCGAGTTTGAAAATATATTACTTGCTCATCCTATGCTTGATAAAACTTCTAGAGTTATATTAGGCTCAGATAACGACTTATTAGTTACTTTAGATGCTGGTACTGGATTGGTACATACAGCGCCTGGACATGGACATGAAGATTATTTAGCTTGTAAACGTTATGGATATATAGAAGTAATTTGTCCAGTAGACGAAAAGGGATATATGACAAGTGAAGCCGGTGAATTAGAAGGCTTAAAATATACAGAGGCGAATAAAAAGGTTATAGAAGTTTTGGGAGAAACAGGAGCTCTTTTAACTAAAAAAGAACTAGTTCACCCTTATCCACATTGTTGGAGATGTCACAAACCTGTTATTTATAGAGCTACAACTCAATGGTTTGCTTCTGTTAAAGAATTTAGAGAAAAAGCGCTGGAAGCTGTTAAAACTGTTAAATGGTATCCTGCTTGGGGAGAAGACAGAATGCTTAACATGTTAAAAGACAGAGGCGATTGGTGTATTTCTCGTCAAAGAGTATGGGGGGTTCCAATTCCAATATTCTATTGTGCAGACTGTGGCAAGGAACACATAAACGAAGAAACGATAGATACTCTTTGCAAAATATTTAAAGAAAAAGGAACAAATGCTTGGTATGAATTAACTCCAGAGGAATTATTAGGAAAAGACAATTTCAAATGTGCATGTGGATGTACAGAACTTGTAAAAGAAACAGATATAATGGATGTTTGGTTTGATTCAGGGTCTAGCCATTTTGCTGTGCTTAAGACAGAAAAATATGGCCTAACTTGGCCTGCAGATTTATATCTTGAAGGTAATGACCAATATAGAGGATGGTTCCAATCTTCATTACTAACTTCAGTGGCTGTTAATGGAGAGGCGCCGTATAAAGAAAATGTTACACATGGTTTCTTAATAGATGAGGATAAGAGAAAAATGTCTAAATCTTTAGGAAATGGTGTTGATCCTCTTCAAGTTTGTAATGAATTTGGAGCAGATATCTTAAGATTATGGACAATATCTTCAGACTATCACAGTGATGTTAAAGTTTCTAAAAACATAATTACAGGTGTTGCTGAAGTATATAAAAAGATAAGAAATACAGCAAGATTTATACTAGGTAATTTGTATGATTTCAATCCTGATGAAGACTATATTGAATATGCTAAACGTGATGAATTAGATAAATATATAATGTATAAAACAAATCAATTAATTAAAGAATGCTTAAATGGCTATGATAAGTATGAATTCCATACGGTATTTAATGCTATACATAAATTCTGTACTGCAGATTTAAGCTCTAGATATTTAGATGTTGTTAAGGATAGACTATATACCTTAAATGCAAATAACATTTTAAGAAGAAGTATACAATCTACAATGTATGATATTATAAAAGTAATAACAAAATTACTTGCTCCTGTATTAGCATTTACGAGTGAAGAAATATGGAGTTATATAAATTTATCTAAACAAGATAAAACAGATTCTATTCTTTTATCTGATATGCCAAAACCAGTAGCTGAATATGATGATGAAAGTTTAGCTGAAAAATGGGAAAAAATATATGCTTTAAGAGACGAAGCGTTACTTGCAATAGAAAAAGCTAGAGCTGAAAAAATAGTAGGGCACCCATTGGATGCGAAAGTTATATTCTCTGCTAGTAATGAAGAAGCAACTAAATTAAAAGAAATTGAAGATTTATTAGCTATGATATTAATTGTTTCTCAAGTTGAAATAATAGAAGGAGAAAAGAATATAGTAGTAACCCATGCTGATGGAGAAAAATGCGAAAGATGTTGGAAATATGATACTCATATAGGCGAAGATACTAATCTCCCATCTGTTTGTCCTAGTTGTATAAATTCTTTAAGCTCTATTAACTAAAATAAAGTTTAAGTATATAATAATTATATAGGTGATAAATTTGGAAAAAATAATTTATGTTGATCATAGTGCAACAACTTATGTAAAAAAAGAGGTTTTAGAAGAAATGTTACCATATTTTACTGAAAAATATGGTAATGCTTCTTCACCATATAAGATAGGTGGAATATCCAAAAATGCAATTGAGAATGCTAGAAAGAAAGTCGCTAAGGCTATAAATGCGCATTCTGAAGAGATTTATTTTACTGCTGGTGGCAGTGAGGCAGATAATTTAATTATTCGTGGAATTGCTATGGCTAATAGAAATAAGGGTAATCATATAATAACTTCAAAGATTGAGCATTTAGCGGTTTTAAATACTTGTAAAGCATTAGAAAGACAAGGATTTGAAGTTACTTATTTAGATGTAGATGAAAATGGATTTGTTACAGCGTCTCAAATTAGAGATGCTATAAAAGATACTACCATATTAGTGAGTATTATGCTTGCAAATAATGAAATTGGAACAATACAGGATATACAAGAAATTTCAAAAGTTACAAAGTTTAAAGGAATTTATTTGCATACTGATGCGGTTCAAGCTATTGGTAGCGTTCCTGTTGATGTAGAAGCCTTGGGGATAGATGCACTTAGTATGTCCGCTCATAAATTTTATGGCCCAAAAGGAATAGGTGCCGCTTATATAAGAAAAGGAGTTAAATTCGATTCGCATATAACAGGGGGGCATCAAGAAAAAAATAAAAGGGCAGGTACTGAAAATGTTCCGGGGATAGTAGGTATGGCTAAGGCTATTGAAATAGCAACAACTAATATAGAAGAATATTCAGAAAAGCTCATTGAATTAAGAGAATATACAATAAACAGAATATTAGAAGAAATACCTAATATTAAAATAAATGGAGATAGAAATAAACGATTACCTGGTAACGTAAACATTTCGTTTAAAGGAATAGAGGGGGAATCGCTGCTTCTTATGCTAGATATGAAAAATATTGAGGCTTCAAGTGGAAGTGCGTGTACATCTGGTTCGTTAGATCCATCTCACGTGTTACTTGCAATAGGCCTTAAACATGAAGTGGCACACGGCTCTTTAAGAATTTCTTTTGGAGATTGTAATACTATGGAAGATGCAATTTATATAGTAGATTGTTTAAAAGAAATAGTTCAAAGATTAAGAGAAATTTCGCCATTAAATTCAAACAATATGTAAAAAAGATAGCTATTAACTAAAAATAGCTATCTTTTGCTTGACAGGCATGTTATAATATATGCAATAGTCGAATAAACTCAAATAAATAATTTTACAGGAGGATATATAGTATGTATAAAAAGGTAACAGATGTTGCAGTAAAGAAAATAATGGATGTAAAGCTTGGTATGATGGAAGATGACGAAGAGTACGAAGAGGAATCCGAGTCGATAGTTAAATCCGAAGAAGTTGAAGATAAAGTATATATACGGGTCATAGGACAGATAAATAATGAAACGTACGAAAGTGTCTCGGATGTGTTATTAAGCTTGATAATAGCCAAAAACGAAAGTGATATTGTTATTCTTATAGATTCTAATGGCGGAATGTTAAGGCCAACTTTTGGAATTGTAAACCTGCTAAAGTCTATGAATAATAAAATAACTACAATTGCTTTCAACTTGTGCGCAAGCGCAGCGTGTATAATATTTGCAGCCGGAGAGGAACGTTATATGTTAAGAGGTACTGAATACATGCTGCATCAATTGCGTTCCATTCTCGAAGATACATATAAAGTAAGCGACTTAAAGGAGCTTGCTTGTAATATGGATGAATTGACTGCTCGGTATAAAGGGCACCTTTTAAATGGTTCGAGTATTGATGAAGATTTTTTAAATACAGTTTTGGATAATAAAGAAGACACTATATTGACGGAAGAACAGCTTGTCAAGTTCGGTATTGTAACAAAAATATTTGATAAATTTAGCGAAATTTTGTAAGTCAAAAAACAGAAGGTAAAGAAATTATTTACCTTCTGTTTTTATGTCAAAACATACTTGAATAATTCATTTGTTTATTATATAATGTGATAAAATCTGGAAATTAGGGGGAATATATGCAAGAATATTTATTAGATATTTACTTTGAACTAAAAAATGATTTTAGATTTATAAAGGCAACATATGATTTGCTTAATATGACAAGCGAACACAAAATACCAACTCATTCAGCAGGGCAATGGTTGTTAGATAACTTATATATTATAGAAAGAGAATATAACTTAGCAAAAAATGAGTTGTCTACTGTCTCTGATTTAGATTTGCCAAATGTTAAACCATATGGAGAAAAGCAACATTTAAGAATTTTATTTATGGCAAAAGAGATAGTTGAAAAAAATGCTGGGGTTATTAATGATGGAATTGTAAGTAATTATATTAGAGAGTTTCAAAAGCATTCTTATATTACTTATGCAGAATTATCTTATTTACCAATTATGATAAGAGTAGCTCTTATTAAATTTATTAGAAGACTATGTATAAATATTTTTAATTCTGAAATGCAAAAATTAAAAGCAGAAAAAAGATGCAATAGTCAATTTTCTAGAAAATACGATAAAATTGCAAGTAAGTCTTTAAGCAAATTAGGAAAGATGAAAGCAGAGCTTGTTAATGAACACAATATAAAAACTTCAAACACAGCCTATATAGAATATATGGCATATAGACTTAAAGATATGGGGGCGCTTGGAGACAGATATTTAGAGGAATTAAAAGAAGAAACAAATAAAGTTGGTTTTACTATAGATGAAGCAATAGAAAAAGAGCACAAAGAAATAGCAAAAGTAACTGGTTTAATAGCAAATTCTATCATTTCGATGAAGACTGTTGCTTCAACTAACTGGGGAGAAGTTTTAATTAATGTAAACAGAATTGATGAAATGATGTTACAAGATTATACTAATGAGTATAAAAGATGTGATCATAAAACAAAGGGAAGATATAGAGAAAAGATTATATTCTTGGCTAAAAAGTATAAAGTTTCTGAAATGTATATTGCTAAGAAAGTGGTTGAATGTTCCACAAAGTATGAAAAGCATGTAGGTCACTTTTTAATAGGAGATGACCAAGCGTTATTAATAAAAGCGTTAGGAAAAAGTACAATTGGACTGACTATAAAGAACAAAGTTATAAAACCTAATATGCCGTTATTTCATGTTATTTTGAGTCTAGGAATAGCAACTTTAGCTACATTTGTTTTAGATTTATTATTAACTAGAAATTACGTAACGATAATAAGAATTTTATTAGACATACTTTTATTTGCTTACGGAATGGAAATAGCAGATAAACTAATAACATATATTGTAGGTAAAATAGTGACTCCTAAGCCATTACCGAGATTTAATTTTGCAAAGACAATAAATGAAGAAAATAGTACATTAATAGCTATGCCAACAGTTATCAATTCGCTAGAAAAAATAGATAAAATGATTAAAAAGATGGAAATAACTTATTTAGCTAATAGATCAAATAATATGTATTATTTATTACTTGGCGATTGTCTTGCTAAAGACACTAAAGTTGTTGACATGGACCAAAAAATTGTTGATTATGGAAACAAACTTATCGCTAAATTAAATGAAAAATATCCATCAGAACCCAAACTATTTAATTTTATTTATAGGAAAAGAGTTTATAGTACCGGAGAACAATGCTTCATGGGGTGGGAGAGAAAACGTGGAGCTCTAACACAACTGAATTCTCTTTTACTAGGAAAATTGACTGAACAACAAATTGAAGATGCAATGTATATTACTCATAGAGATTTACCTAAAGTTAAGTATGTATTGACTATTGATGAAGATACAGCATTATCTTTAAATTCAGCAAAAGAACTAGTTGCCATAATTTCTCATCCATTAAATAAACCTGTTTTATCTAAAAACGGGAAAGTTGTTAAGAGTGGTTATGGATTAATTCAACCTGCTGTTGGACTAGATATAGAAGCTGCAAATAGTAGTATATTCTCTAAAGTGTTTGGAGGCTTTGGCGGTTTGGATATATACACCAACGCAATTTCTAATTTATACCAAGACTTATTTCAGGAGGCTATATATACAGGAAAAGGCATTTATGATATAGAATTATTTGATAAGCTTATAGGAGATAAAGTACCAGAAAATCTAATATTAAGTCACGATTTATTAGAAGGAAGTTTTTTAAGAACTGGGCTTGCTTCAGATGTTGAAGTGCAAGATGGGTTCCCATCCAACTTCATAGCTTACATGAAGAGAAATCACAGATGGTTTAGAGGTGATATGCAAATTGCATCATGGATTTTCAAACCAAAAAGCGGTTTGGGTATATTATCTCGTTGGAAAATTTTTGATAATTTAAGACGTGAATTATTACCTGTTTCAGCGCTGATTTTCTTAATTGCCTCATTGTTTTTACCAAATGAAGCTTTTACAAAAGCTTTAATAGCGACATTTATAACTTTAAATTTAGGATATATTTTATCTGTATTTAATGAAATTATATTTGGTAAAAATGCAGAGAGAAAGCAAAAACAGTATATACCAGTAATATTTGGTATAAGAGCGAACTTATTAAAAATGGTAGAAAATATAGTAACAATACCATATAAATCTTGGGTAGTTTTAAATGCGTTTGTTACATCGCTTTACAGAATGTTTATAACTAAGAAAAAATTACTTGAATGGGCCACGGCAGAAACGGTAGAAAAGAGCGCTAAAGATAAACTATCTTACGTATATAAAAATATGTGGTCTAATGTATTAGTTGCATTACTTTTAATTGTGGCTAGCGTAATTTTAGAATTAAACACGACAAACAATATTTTAATATTAATTACTGGGGCATTTATGTTTATAGCTCCTTACGCAGCCTTTATAATGAGTAAAAAAGTAATTTTTGATGGATATACTAAATTAGATAAGGAAGATAAAAAAGAATTATTAGAAATAGGAAATAGGACATGGAAGTTTTTTGATTCGTTTATGAATGAAACAAACAACTATTTACCACCAGACAATTTTCAAGAAAATCGAAGACCTAAACTTGTAAATAGAACTTCTTCTACTAATATAGGTTATGGTTTGCTTTCTATAATAAATGCTTATGATTTAGATTATATACCATTAGAAGCAGCTATAGATAAACTAGATAAAACTCTTACAACGGTAAATTTACTTGAAAAATGGCATGGCCATTTATATAACTGGTATAATATAGTAACCCTACAACCTTTAAGACCAAGATTTGTATCTACTGTTGATAGTGGTAATTTTATAGCTTGTATTTACGTTGTAAATGAATTCTTAAACAATTTATTAGATACGCAAGTAGTAATAGATTCTTTAAAAGAAAAAATGCTAAGATTAAGAGAAATATGTTTAACATTTATGAAAGAAACAGATTTTTCATTATTATATGTAAAATCTAAAAATATATTCTCAATTGGTTTTGATGTTGAAGCTTCAAAATTAGTAGATAGTTACTATGACATGTTAATGTCTGAATCTAGATTAACAAGTTTAATTGCTATTGCAGTATCTGATGTTACTTCAAAACATTGGTTTGCTTTATCTAGAAATTTAGTTAAAGTTGATGGGATGAAAGGCCTTCTTTCATGGAGTGGAACTTCTTTTGAATATTTCATGCCTAATTTGTTTACTAAAACATACAAATATACATTAATAGACGAAGCTTTAGCGTTTGCTATTAATAGCCAGATTAAATATGCAAAAAGTGTAGGAGTGCCTTGGGGAGTATCTGAAAGTGCTTTTGCAGTACAAGATAACGAACAAAATTACCAATACAAAGCATTTGGTATCCCTTGGTTAGGCCTAAAAAGAGGATTAAATGATAATATGGTAGTTTCTCCATATTCATCGTTGATGTGTTTAAATTATTCGCCAAGAAAAGTATTTAGTAATATTAAAGCCTTAAAGAAATACAATTCTTATTCAACATATGGATTCTATGAAGCTATAGATTTTACTAAGATGCATATTGGCAAGAATAAAAAATACGAAGTTGTAAAAACATATATGGCGCATCACCAAGGAATGATTTTAACAGCTATAAATAACTATCTAAATGGCGAGGTAATAAAAAATAGATTCCATGCAAACCCTAATATTGATGCGGCAGATATATTATTAAAAGAGAGAGTTCCTCTTTCAGTAGCATTAAAAGAAAGTAGAACATCAAAAGAAAATAAATATATTGAACCTGTAAGAGAAGAGTTTACAAGCTTTGTTTCTTATACAACTTCAGAATCATCAAAAGAAGCTAAAGAATGTAATATAGGAATACATACTAACGGAAAATTAAGTACGTTATTGTTACCAAATGGAAAGAATTATATGTATTTTAATAATGAAGCTGTAACTAAAAACAGATATATAGATTCCGAGACTTTTGGAAATAATGTATTCTTTACAGATAGAACAACCGGTAAAATATGGTCGGCAACATATGAACCAAATTTTTCAGAGCCAGAACATTATACAATGGCAACATCGCTTGCAACTACTAAATATATGAGAAAAGATGGTCAGATAGAAACCACTATGGAAGTATCTATTGCACCTGAATATAATATGGAGATTAGAAAGATTACTTTATTAAATACAGCTCAGGAAAGAAGAGAAATAGTAATTAATACGGAATTAGAATTAGCTATGGCACCAGAAGCTTCTAATATAGTGCATCCTGCTTTTAATAGCTTATTAATAGAAGAGGATTATGACGAAGAACTTAAGGCTCTTATTGCAACTAAACGTTCTAGAAGCAATAACAGTAATAATGCAGATTTTTATGTTTATACTAAACTTGTAGGAATAGATTTAGATTATGAAGTTGAAACTGAAAAAATTAACATTACTCAAAATGACGGTAAAGATGCATTTAATGGAGTTACAGTAAAATATCCTTTATGGCCTGTTATGGCATATAGAGCTCGTATTTTCTTAGACCCACAAGAAGCTCAAACATTTTATTATATTGTTGGCGCTACAAATAAAAAATATGATATTTCTCATGCAATAGTAAATGCAGATAAAGCTACTTTAGACGCACAGATAGCTTTTGCCGACCAAAAAGAAAATATTTTAGCTAAATATTTAAAATTAAAAGAAGGAAAGGCAGAGGTATATAACTCTATTGTTGCAAAAACTTTATTAGGATTAGAAAATACAGCAAAAGATGCTAGCTTCTGGGATAAAAAATATAGTCAATCTATGTTGTGGAAATTTGGAATTTCTGGAGATTTACCAATTATTACAGTACACATTGGTAGAATTGAAGATTCTTCAATGGTAAAAGAGGTAATTAACTTTATGGATTATATAAAATCTAGAAAAATAGATTTAGATATAGTTCTAATAGTAGATGAAGAATTATACAGTGGAGAACCAATAAAAACTCACATAGAAAGTATTTTATCTAAAGTTGCATATATGTCTTATACAAGAGGAAATATATATGTTGTAAATATTAAGGCATTATCTGCTGAAGAAAATAAATTATTTGAATTCATTAGTAGATATGAAATTGATGACATAGCTATGTTAAAACCTAAAAGTACACAAGACAAATCAGAATCTAAAGAAGAATAAATTTATGAGGTGAATTGATGAATAACATAAGAGCTTTTAATAATTATGGAAGTTTTAATAAAGAAGGAGACGAGTATGAGATTTTAAATACTCATACTCCTGTCCCTTGGTGCAACGTTTTAAGCAATTCTCGTTTTGGAACAGTTATATCTACACATGGAACAGTATATTCTTTTTATAAAAACGCTAGTGAATATAAACTAACTTCTTGGTGCAATGACTGGGCAAGTTTTGTGCCTGGAGAAACATTTAAAGGCGTTTTTGAAAAGAATTATAATTTGACCTATGGTTTTGGATATGTAAAGGTTTCAAGCGACAATAATAATATTGTTAGAAATATGGACATATTTATTCCTATTGATGACGACGTTAAGGTACAATACATTTCACTTACAAATAATAGGCCTTTAGATAAAGAAGTTATAATAGAATATAAACCAGATATGGTTTTAGGTGTAGCTAAAGAATTTTCTTCAAGATATGTTTTATCTAAAGAAAATAATGAGATGCTTTTATTTAAAAATCCGTATAACGAATATTTTAATGATATAATTACTTATTTAAAAGGATATATATATGGAGACTTAGATAAATCTAGCATTGAATATGATAATAATGAAAAAGTTATTAGATTTAAAGTTATTGTTAAATCTAATACAACTAGACATTTAGCAATACTTTTAGGAGCAACTGATTTAGGAGAAGAAAAAATAAATGAGATTGTTTCTAAGTATGCAGATGAAAATACTTTGCTTAAAGAATATGAAAATGTAAAAACTTATTGGAGACAAAAAGTGGTAAGAAACTTTAAGACTGGAAATAAGTATTTAGATATAATGGCTAACGGTTGGTTATTATATCAATGTATTGCTTGCAGACTTTTTGCAAGAACTGGTTTATACCAGGCAGGAGGAGCTTTTGGATTTAGAGATCAACTTCAAGATTCTTTAGCTTTAATTAGTTCTTGGCCAGAGTTTACTAAAAATCAAATAATAAAACATAGTAAAAAACAATTTGAGCAAGGAGATGTATTACACTGGTGGCATGAACATAATAACGCGGGCATAAGAACGCTATTTAGCGACGATTATTTATGGTTGCCATATGCTCTAAGCGAGTATGTTGAAAAAACAGCGGACTATTCAATTTTAGATATAACAACCCCTTATTTAGAAGACAAACCAATTTTAGAAGGACAAAGAGAACGATATGAAGTATTTAATTCAACAGAGACCGAAAGCTCAATTTTTGAGCATGCTGTTAAAGCTATAAATTATGGATTATCTAGAAAAGGAAGACATCAATTACTAGAAATAGGTGACGGAGATTGGTGCGATGGCTATAGCAATATACGCGGCGAATCTGTTTGGTTAACTTTATTCATGATGGATTTATTAAATAGGTTTGCTAAAATTTCTGAAATTAGAGGTAATGAAGTTAGTAAAATGCACTTTTTAAGTGAAAGACATAAATTAAAACAAGCTTTATTTGAAAGCGGATATAATGATGAATACTTTATTAGAGCATATTATGCTGATGGAACGCCTTTAGGGACTAAAGAATGTGATGAATGTAAAATAGATCTTCTATCCCAGGCTTGGGCTGCTATTGCTTTAAAAGATTATCCAGACTGCAAGCAAGAAGTAAAATCCGCTCTAAAGAATGCAGAAAAATACTTGGTAGATAGAGAACATAATATTGTAAAATTATTATATCCCCCTTTTGATAAGCCCAAACACAATCCTGGTTATATAAAGGCTTATGTTCCAGGGGTAAGAGAAAACGGTGGACAATATACTCATGCTGCAATATGGTTGGCAAAGGCATATTTTGAAATAGGAGAACGCTCAAAAGCTTTAGATATTCTAGATATAATATGTCCTATAAATCATTCAGATAGCAAGGAAAAAGCGGACATATACATGGTAGAACCTTATGTTGTAGCTGCTGACGTGTACGCTAATCCAGAACATATAGGAAGAGGGGGCTGGACTTGGTATACAGGTTCTGCTGCTTGGATGTATAAAGTTATAGAAGATAATTTTGAGGAAGGTAAAAAAGTAAAAAACGAAAGTGTGGAAGAAGCTTCTAAGAAAAAGAGAGTTACAAAAAAGAAGACTTAATAATTAGTTATAATGTTTAAATATCTAATGTGTTTATTAATTAGCACATTGGATATTTTTTGTTTAAATACTTGTAAACTGCGTATTTTGTGGTATAATTATTTAGTACGAAATACAATAAAAAGGAGATTTTAATATGAGCGTAGAAATAACAAAAAAAGAAAATTCAAAAGTTGAATTACAATTTACTGTATCAAAAGAAAAATTTAATGAAGCTTTAGATATGGCATTTAAAAAAAATGCTGGCAAATTTAAAATTGCTGGTTTTAGAAATGGAAAAGTTCCAAGAAATGTAATTGAAAAAATGTATGGTGAAGGCGTAATGTATGATGAAGCTTTTAATATTGTAGCTGAAGAAGAATACGTTAAAGCTGTTGAAGAAAATGCTTTAGAGGTTGTTTCTCATCCAGAAGTAGATATAAAAGCTATAGGTAAAGATAAGGATTTAGAATTTACTATAACTGTTTATACTAAACCTGAAATTAAATTAGACAAATACACTGGCTTTGAAATAGAAAAAGTAGAAACAGGAGTAACTGACGAAGATGTTAATCACGAATTAACACACATTCAAGAAAAGAACGCTAGAATAATAACAAAAGATTCTGGTGAAGTAGTAGAAGGCGATATAGCTGTAATAGATTTTGAAGGATTCTTAGATGGTGTTCCTTTTGAAGGTGGCAAGGCTGAAAAATACGAACTAGGAATTGGAAGTCACTCATTTATTCCTGGCTTTGAAGAACAAATAGTTGGTATGAAAGTTGGAGAAGAAAAAGATATAACAACAACTTTCCCTGAAGATTATGGTAATAAAGAGTTAGCAGGAAAAGAAACTATTTTTAAAATTAAATTACATGAAGTTAAAACTAAAGAATTGCCAGAAATAGATGATGAATTTGCTAAAGATGTTTCTGAATTTGACACATTAGAAGAATATAAAAATGATTTAAAAGAAAAATTGAAGGCTTCAAAAGAGTCTAAAGCAAAAGCAGAAAAAGAATCAAAAGTATTAGAAAAATTAACTGAAGCTGTTGAAGTTGAACTTCCAGAACCAATGGTTGAACATGAAATTGAACACATGATTGCAGATTTCGAACAAAATTTAGCTTATCAAGGACTAACTTTAGATAAGTATATGGAAATATTAAATATGAAGGAAGAAGACTTAAAAGCCCAATTCAGAGAAAGCGCAATCAAAGATATTAAATTGAAATTGGCTTTAGAATACGTAGTTAAAAATGAAAATGTAGCTGTTTCTCAAGAAGAAATTGATGCTAAATTAGAGGAAATGGCAGCTTTATATGGCAAAGAAGCAGAAGGATTTAAAGAAAATTCAAATGTTATAAATTATATGCAAGCAAAATTGCAACAAGAAAAAGTAGTTGAACTTATTGTAAATTCTGCAATTGAAAAATAATTTTAGATAATATAATAAAGGAGATTGAGGGGAAAGATATAAAAAATTATCAAAACTTATACAATCTCCTTTATTTAATTTTAAATTTATACTATAATATGGAATATAAATGTAATTAGGAGGATGAAATTATATATGTTAAATAATAGCTTAGTACCTATGGTAGTAGAACAAACAAGTAAAGGGGAAAGATCTTATGATATTTACTCTAGATTATTAAAAGAAAGAATAGTATTTTTAGGAGAAGAAGTTAATGATGTGTCTGCATCTTTAGTAGTTGCTCAATTATTGTATTTGGACGCTGAAGATCCAGGTAAAGATATACATCTTTATATAAATAGTCCTGGAGGTAGCGTAACAGCAGGAATGGCTATTTTTGATACAATGCAATATATTAAGTCAGATGTATGTACAATATGTATTGGAATGGCAGCTAGTATGGGGGCATTCCTTTTAGCGGCAGGTAAAAAAGGAAAAAGATATGCTCTTCCTAACAGCACTATAATGATTCATCAGCCTTTAGGAGGGGTCCAAGGTCAAGCTAGTGATATTAAAATTCATACAGAATATTTATTAAAAATTAAAGAAAAATTAAATACAATTTTGAGCCAAAGAACTGGTAAACCTTTAGAACAAGTTGAAAAAGATACAGATAGAGATAACTTTTTATCTGCAGAAGAAGCAAAGAATTATGGCTTAATTGATGATGTTATGAACAGTATTAATGAATTATAAAATATAGGGGGAGAAAAAATGCCAAAAAAGACAACTAACGGAAATATAAAAGATATTTTTTGTTCTTTCTGTGGTAGATATAAAGATGAAGTAGGGAAAATAATTGCTGGCCCTAATGGAATATATATTTGTGAGGATTGCGTTGACCTTTGTAATAGAGTTATTTTAGAAGACGTAATAAATAATGAAGAAGACGACTTGACAAATAAAGAACTAATAGAAAACACAGAATTACCTACACCAGAACAGATAAATAAAATTCTAGATGAGTATGTAATTGGTCAAGATATGGCAAAAAAAGTACTTTCAGTAGCTGTATATAACCATTATAAAAGAATAAAAAATTTAGATAAAATTGACGGAGTAGAAATTAATAAAAGTAACATTTTATTATTAGGCCCTACTGGCTGTGGTAAAACTTTAATGGCGCAAACTTTAGCCAAAATTTTAAGAGTTCCATTTGCTATAGCTGATGCAACAACTTTAACAGAAGCTGGCTATGTAGGCGAAGATGTTGAGAATATTCTTTTAAGACTAATTCAAGCGGCAGATTACGATGTTTCAAAAGCTGAAAGAGGAATAATTTATATAGATGAATTAGATAAAATTACAAGGAAATCTGAAAATCCTTCTATAACTCGTGATGTAAGTGGCGAAGGCGTTCAACAAGCATTACTAAAAATAATAGAAGGAACTGTTGCTAATGTGCCTCCTCAAGGCGGTAGAAAGCATCCGCAACAAGAATTTATTAAAATAGATACTTCTAATATTCTTTTTATATGTGGAGGAGCTTTTGAAGGTTTAGACAAGATAATAGAAAGTAGAATTGGTGAAAAAGGAATGGGATTTGGAGCAAAAATAGAAGAGAAAAAAGATATAGACTATGCTACTATTTTCTCTAAAGTTTTACCTAATGATCTTATTAAGTTTGGCTTAATACCAGAATTAATTGGTCGTTTACCAATAATAACTTATTTGGGACAGTTAGATAAAAATGCTCTTATGGACATTTTAACAAAACCAAAAAACGCAATTATTAAACAATATAAAAAATTAATTAAAATGGATAAGGCGGAATTGGAATTTAAAAAGGAAGCCATTGAGGAAATTGTAAATTTAGCAATAGAAAGAAAAACTGGCGCTAGAGGCCTAAGGTCAATATTAGAAGAAGTTATGTTAGAACCGATGTATACCATTCCTTCAAATAATAATATTAAGAAATGCATTATTACTAAAGAAGTGGTATCAAAGGAAATAGGCCCTATTTACGAATATAATTAAGATAAATTGTGTGAGAGAAATAATCTCTCATACTTTTTTATTACAAAAAGAACAAATATTCTTATTTTTATTAAAAAAGTATTGACAAACATTTGTGCTTATATTATAATTTCATTAAGAACAGTAGTTCGAAAAGAGGTAATAATATGAAAAGGAATAAACAGAATTCTAAAAAAAGAATATTAATTGAAAACGTGGTAATAATACTATTTATATTTAGTGTTTTGCATATAATAAGCAACAGTCTATTTGCTTCAAAAACAATTGCTAGTACTGAGCAAACAGTTTTAAGAGGTCAAACTTTATGGACTATAGCGGAAAACATAAGTATGAATTATGATAAAGATATTAATGAAGTTATTTACGATATTAAAAAATTAAATAATCTAGAAGAAAGTGTTATATATGAAGGACAATTACTTAATATACCAAAATATTTATAATGTTGATTTAAATCTTTTTAAGTGATATAATTTATCCCGAGGATAATATGAAACAAACTAAAAACAAGAAGTTTAATTGGGAAAAAATTATTGGTTTATGGGTATTTGTTAGTTTCATAATACCGATAATTTATTTGATTTTTAAAATAATATATATAAAAGTTACAGGAATTTCAGCTACCCGATCAATAGCTGATTATGTATTAATATTAGCTCAATGCATTTTAGGTGTAGTCGCTATGAATTTGCCAACCTGGATATCCAAAAAAACAAACATTTTAGTTCCTTCATTTATGTACATGACTTATATAATATTTTTGTATTGTGCAATTTTTCTAGGTGAAGTAAGAAGCTTTTATTATACTGTTCCTAACTGGGACACAATTTTGCATACATTTAGCGGAGCTATGCTTGGAGCACTAGGTTTTTCAATTATAAATATTTTAAATAATGAAGAAAAATTACATATGAATTTAACTCCGCTTTTTGTAGCTGTTTTTGCATTTTGCTTTTCTGTAACATTAGGCTCTTTATGGGAAATTTATGAATTTTCTTTTGATGGAATACTAGGTATTAATATGCAAAAATTTGCTACTGTGGAAGGTACGGAACTAGTTGGTAGGCAAGCTTTAACTGATACTATGAAAGATATAATAGTTGATTGCATAGGCGCGGCTGTTATGTCTATAGTTGGATATTTGCAATTAAAATATAAAAGCGGGACTTTCAATAAAATACTAATAAAAATTAAAAAATAATAAAAACACTACGAGTCTTTAATTGTAGTGTTTTTTCATAAAAGTCGCAAAAAACGACACTCTAAAATCGATTTTAAGACGTTTTTATATATTAAGGCATATAACTTCATTGCTTAAAAATCAACTTTTAACTCAATTTTAAGATAAATGGTTTAAAGGATTACTTTCTAAAGCAGTTTTGACATCTTCACTATCTATATGCGTATATATTTGAGTTGTTGCTATACTCTCATGTCCTAATATTTGTTGTAAAGTTAAAATATCTACTTTACCATGTTTATGCATAAGAGTAGCTGCAGTATGTCTTAATTTGTGAGGAGTATATTTTCTTGGGTCTAATCCAGCGGATATAATATATTTTTTTACTAATAATTCAACCATTCTAGGGCTAATTCTTTTTCTTTGTTTACTAAGAAATAACGCTTCTTTATCCTTTACATCATCTACAGGCCTTACTTTTAAATAATCATTTATAACATCTCGACAAGTTTGATTAAGGTATATAGAGCGCTCTTTATTTCCTTTACCAATAATTGATATAGTATCATTTTTTATATCACATAGATTTATATTTACTAGCTCAGATAAACGTAAACCACAGTTAAGAAACAGTGTTATAATAGCGGTATCCCTAATTTTAAAATCTCCATCAATAGAATGTAGGAGAGAGAGGGCTTCGTCCAATTTTAAATATTTAGGTAATCTATTTTCTAATTTTGGACTTTCTAATCCAATGCAAGGATTTCTATCTATTATTTTTTTTATATTACATAAATAATTAAAAAATGTTTTCATTGACGAAATTTTTCTTGCTCTTGAAACTGCTTTTCCAGAACTGGTGAACAAATATTCGTAGAGATCATTAGTAGTAATATTTTCAAAGAATTTTAAATCTAAATCATGTATTTTAATATTTTTATAATTATCTTCTTTAATATTAAATTTGTCTCTTTTAATAAATTTAAAAATATCTCTAAGATCATAATAATATTCACTAATAGTTAAATCTGAACGCCCCTTAGCAACTTTTAAATAGTTTTTTAAAAAATCTTGAATTATTATAGGCATATCATCGAAATTTGTTTTTTTCATAAAACCTCCAAAAAAGCGACGCTCTAAAATCGATTTTAAGACACTTTTGTATATTAAGGCATATAGTTTTATCCCTAAAAAAAGAGGCGAATTTGACTAAAGAGCGAAAAAATGCTAGAAACACAAAATCTATATAAATTTAAATTTATTAATAATAAATTATAGAATAAAATATAAAAATATTATATAATGTAAGAAAACTATTAAGATGGTATACTAATTTATTATATATGATATTTATAAATAAACTATAAAGACGTTGATAGCATTTGATATACATATATAATATCAGAAAGAGAGACAAATTACAATAGATTCTTCTCTAAAAATAACAAAATAGATATTTTGCGAAATAAGGTATGCAAAAAATAAAGCTTCTATATACCCTCTCTTCATCTAAACTCTAGTTTTTTTGTTTTTCGTATACAACTTAAAATTTTTATAATTTTTGTATAATTCTTCCGCTCTTCCATCCAAATATAGCAACATATATCTTAAATCATTGTATATAATATTAAATTCAGCTTTGTTCAAATATTCCCAAATATCTACTTTTGATACTCTATAATAATACATATATCTTGTTACAAAAGCTAAAGAACAAATTAATAAACTTGATGTTCCTCTATTTAATCTTAGAATAAATTCACAGTCTCTCTTCTTTTTGTTTTTTTGTGTTTCATTATTTTTATAAAAAATATTTAGTCTTTCATTAATTTTGTTTCTGATATAATTTAAATAAAATGAATTTTTCATCATACTACCACCTCCCTACAGTTCAGATTCTGAATTATATCATATTATGTAAAGTTATACAAGTGTATATACAGCTGTTTAATCACATAAAAAAACAGGCTACATTTTAAGTAACCTGTTTTTTTATTATAAGAATTATGTATGCCGGATTCTTAACCCCTTATCAAAATACTGCTTTATAATATCACGTACTTCACTATTATGTTCTTCTACTTCTATTAAAATATCATTAAACCAAAAATGTATTGATGAAAATTTAGAAAATATTGAACCTCTTTTAGTAAAACTAGAACCGGGCAAAAAGCAACCAGATATGATTTCGGCAATTTTCCCTATAGGGATTCCTTTAGGAACCCTTATATGCACATTGCCATTTACATATTTGTAAATAGTAATGTTTTCTCCTGTATTAGTTTTGAAATGCATTCCTGAATCACTTACTTCATATAATTTTAGTTTTGTTGGTATGATTCTATCCATATTTCACACTCCTTAATTAAGTTTTGTTAAATTTTATTTACGGATTATATTATATCACATTTTATATTTTATGTAAAGTATAATAATTGTCTTACTTTTTCAGGCTTTTTAATTACTTTTATTTACAAAAATATATAAATCGTATATAATTTGTTTAATTGAAATTAAGGAGGTACAAATGAAATATATAAAATTTTTCTTTAGAAGTTTAATAAAATTTTTAAAAACAGTGATTAGTAGATGTTTAGGCTATCTCTTTGTATTATTCTTTTTCATCTTCAGCTTTTGGGCAGAAGGTTATACATGGGAAGATTTTGGGCTGGATGGATTTAGCTTAAATCCTAATGACTACTGTAATTTAACTGATGTTGAATATACAGCTATACTAAGAGATAATATTGATGGAAAAGCAAACGTAGAAATAACTGAATATCTTACTTTTGATGTTCACGCGGCTTCAAGGAACAATACTTTCAAAGAAATTTGGAGAGAGCTTCCCGAAGAATACGTTGATGGACTTAGGGTGACTTACGACGTTAAATCTGTTACCCAGATACTAGATGATGGTACAGAAGTCCCTTATAAAGAGACATCTAAAATGTATTGGGAAGATGAAGATTTTACCACAAGCTCAACATATCGTTGGCATCATAGTAAAGGTTCTGGAAGCTATCCAGATAATGATGAATCACTACTTATATATATCCCTTGGACATATAGAGAAAAAATGACTTTTAAAATTGTATATTCAATGAATAATGCTGCTTTAAAATACAACGACTGTTCCGAGTTATATTTAAGTTTGTATTCTGGAAATACAATCACAAAATTAAAATCATATAAGGCTCAAATTTTAATACCGAACAGTATAATGCCGTCTACATATAAAGCTTACACTTTTGGAACCTCAAATAGTAGACTTCCCTATTTCGAATCAAAAATATTAAATACTGGATATCATACTTTTTTAATTGATTTAGATAAATCTGATTTGAAATTCAATTATCACAATAGATATCTTGAGTTCTGCTTACTAGCTTATGGTAAAGATAAACATATTTTTACAAAATATGCCCCAAATAATTGGTACACAGAAGATAATGTATTAGAAGAATGTATTGCAGAAAATGAATATTATGAATCTCAAAATAGAAAATACAATACATATAAATCATTATTATTAATAAGTTCAATTATTATTTCTGCTTTAATAATAAACAATACAATATCTAAATATAGAAAAACAAAAGAAAAATATAATCTATGTGAACCTGAATTTGACTATGAATACTTTAGAGATATACCTAGTGATTTAGACCCTATATTTGCTTCAGAGCTAGTATTTATGAAAGATCCGCTTGATGAAAATAAAGAAAAACAAGAGGAATATGCTGCTATCTTGCTTAGTCTGGTGAGAAAAAAATATGTAACAATTACTAAAACTGGCGCCAATAAGGAATGGGATAAACTTAATACATTAATTTCTTTAGAGCCTATAAGTATAGATATTTCTCAAAACACTATTAATGACAATACTGGAGCCGTTTTAGAACCACTTACTACATCAGAAAGACTTTACCTAGAATTGTTAGAAAGACACGCTAAGGCTTACAACAATTCAATTACTATTCATACATTACAAAACCATATAAATAATGATTATCAATATACCAATGCATTCGTAAAAGATATTGAAAAGAAGCCGGCTTTAGAAAATGGTGTTATGCAGGGTTACTTCCAAGACGTAAATTATGATGCCCCTAAAAAAGAGCTGAACAAAAAGGCAAAAACAAGCTTAACTTGGGGAATAATTTTACTTATTCTTGTAAATGTCGTTTCTTATTTCACGCCTATGGCTTTAAGCTTTGGAGCATATACAATTCTTGGTGTTATTTGCATTTGGAAATATATTTACCTAACTTCTAAAGCTAGTAATTCGGTATTATTTACACAATATGGAGCAAATGAACAAGCAAAATGGTATGGATTGTATAATTTTCTAAATAGTGATACTTTAATTAATGAAAAAGAGGTTCATGATTTACCTTTATGGGAAAAATATTTGATTTACGCAACAGCTTTTGGTATTTCAGAGAAAGTAATAAAAGCTATTAAAGTTCATGCAGTAGAATTAAACATTGATAATAGTCCAATATTAAATCATCACTGCTATATTCATTCAAGCAACTTCCATACTACTTCTAGAGCGTTTGGGCATTCAATACACACTTCTTCAAGAGGTGGTTTCTCAGGACATGGCTATGGCGGCGGTGGCCGCGGTGGCGGTGGAGGTGGCGGTGGCCATTAAAACATGTATATATTATAAAAGAAGAGTATTTAATTATACCCTTCTTTTATTTAATTATATCTTTAATTTGCAAATTATCTAAATCAATATCTAATATCTTTTCTATTTTTTCTTTTTTGAAAGTTTTGTAAATAGTCTTTGAAATATATTTTTCAGCAAAATTAATTATTTCTTTATACTCTGGTATATCGTCTGGGAAATAAATTCCTCCTCTATTTTTATTTTTTATCATCCAATACGTTGCTGCTAACGCCGACATAGCAACAGGTGTTATTGTTGGAGTTTGCCAAAAAGATGTTCTTTTATCCTTATATAAAAAGTTCGTCTTTATTCTATTTCCTACCCAAACAGGATTAAATTTACTACCTAATAACAGTACACCTACATATTCTGTTCCGGCTCTAATTTGTTCTTTATATACAATCTCAGCTCTTTTCGGATACTTAAAGCCTCTTATAATTGGGTTGTTTAAGGAGTTGATATTAATTGTATCTAAATCCACATTATCATCTATTCTGGCCTTTTTTAAATATTTTGTTGCAAAATCACAAGGTGAATATAAAAACAAAACAGTTGGTCTATATATAACTTTATTTTGATTTTTTATTTCTAAGGATTTCGCTATGGTTATAGTTTCTTCGTGAGGTACTAAAAAGCCTTCAAAATATCCTTTTGGATAATAAGTCTTACCTTTCTTATCTATAGCTAATTGTTTGAATTCTAGGAAGCCATTTTCTAATTCAACTTTCTTATATTCCTCTTCACAATCTATCTTTTCATTCGTTCCTACAACAGCAGTCGCCTCGCTTAACATTTCAAAGAAAAAGGAATCTATTGACCAAGTGCTAAAAAGTTTGTTTTCATCAAATTTGTCTCTTACTAATTGTGTGTCGTTATCATTAACATGAATTTCTTTTAAATCAAGTTCTTTTGCCAATTCATTAAAATTGCCCTTCTCTAATAATGATGTTAGCTTTTTATCATTTTTGAATTGATTCTTTACAATATATTCAAGCCCTGCCTTTACAAAATGTGATACTAACCCTGGATTGTTGCCGTGGTGTAATACAATAGGATATTTATTTGCGTTAGCCTTTTGCTTAAAATAATTTTTCAATTCATTCTTTTTAAAGTTTTCATCAAAAATATTATACCAATTGTCATCCCAATCAGTTTCTCCTGTATTTAAATACATTACATTTTGCATTGCACACCATTGGACAAAATCTCTCGTTCCTACTCCATCAGTAAAATCTATTAATAAATCGCCTTCATTTAGATATTTTGAAAATATCTCTTTAAAATTATCTTTATTTATATTAGTAACAATAAAATTTCCTAATTTTCCTCCTAATTCAAGAAAAAAAGTGTACTCTAACTTATTCCTAGAAATAACAATGTAATTTTCTTTATTAAATTTAATTTCTTTAGAAACTTTTTCAAAAAAACTTTTCCCTACAGCGCCAAATCCAAGTTGCACAATTCTATTATTAAATTCTATCATTTATAACTCTTCTTTCTCAAATCGTTCTTTTAATGTTTTTTTCAAAACAATCTCTTTTAAGGGTTCATACCCGTCTGTTAAATAAAACTTGATTCCAACATTTTGAAATTCAAAAAATATTTTTCTTAAGTCTCTTTGTATACAATTCCCTACTACAATTATTTTAAAAATTCCATTTTCTTTAAAATAATTAGCTGTAGGAATGTCCTGTTTATATAAATCCCAACTATTATCGAATATTGTTTCATTAGCTCTATAACGATTAGTTCGGAAGCTATCTAATAAAAAAGCCGGATTTGAATCTTTTTCTAATAAAATGTTTTTTAATTTTTCTGCTCCATTTATCAAACAACGTTCTATTAAATCAGAATTACTTATTGCCTGTGCCCCGCTTTGTTCAACAGTGCCATTAAATAACGGAATTGGTCGAAAACCTAAACTGGCTAATCCCACACCTAATTCAATGCTTTCTTTTCCAGGCAAATCAATAAAAATAGCAGTATCCGGTAAATACTTAGCTATAAAAACGGGAGCCCTGTCTACCCAATTAGTGATTGGTTTTCTTCCATATGTGTCTATAGCCACAAAAGGCACAGGTCTTATCCAGTTAGTCCATTTTGCGCCACATGGGGCATATATTTTATATATTTCCTTTCCCAACATAATTTCTACCTCTATTTTTCTATCAACACAGGAATATCTGCTGCATAAGAATCAATTCTAGGGGATTCGCTTATTCTTGCATAATATCCGGCGTGTTTTCCCTCAATAGTATAAGAACCAAGACAAACATGATATTCTTGTCCGTTTTCGCCCATCAATGGAAAACTTTCAAACTTTTTCTGTGCTAAATATTGCTTTGGATGTTTTCTTACATCCTTAATAATTTTTTCATATTCATTGCCTTTACACGCTTCTTTTATGGAAATCCTCTCTCCAACTCTTCCATATACCGGCTTATAAATAAATCCTTCTTTATGCCATGATTCAGAAACCTCTACTGTTTCAGGTAATAATTTCCTCCAAGTTTCCATTTTAATTCCTACTTTTTCTAGATTTTTCCAAACAAAAGGAAATCTTTTAGTCTGAGCATATATAGCTATAGGATGATTACATGAAATAGCTTTTGTATTAAAATAACCGTCCCATCTTCTTGGTTTCATTTGAATAAGCCATTCTAATGGAGTAAATCTGAAAATCAAATCTATTTTTTTCTGGTTGTTTTCTAATATACAATAAGCTTGTTCTCCTTTAAAATTAATATGATCAGCAGCACCATAGATAATGTTATACCCTTCACTATTTAGTCTATCTCCTAAATATTGCATAACTTGTCTATCATCGCTAAAGCAAGTGCAATGAACCATCATAATAGTTCCTTTTTTATTTAGTTTATTGTTTATAGTCTCTACCATTTTATCACCAAATGATGTATATTCTAAATCAGGTCTATTTATAGTAATTCTTGCCAAATCTGGTAATAATGAACTCTCAGCAAATCCTCCAGGCACGTCACTATTCACTTCGGTTACAGACCACCTATTATTTTTATCTGGATGGAAATCATATCTCATTAATCTAATGTTTTTTGATTCATCATAATTTTGCATAGCAGATATTTTTTCTAAAATCTTTTTGGGAAGAGATAATTTCTTTGAAATTCTTAAATTTTTATTTAAGAACTCTTCTGCCTGTCTTGTCTCTTCATCTAATTTTTCTGTCAGTTGCAAAACTTCTTCATTCTCTTCTTTTGTTAAAACTAACACATATTTAGCTAATGTATTATTATCACAAAACATAGGGTCCCATTTATAACAGTTAAACATAGCTTGTAATCTATACTCATAATATTTATCTTCTGGAATTTTAATTAACTTCATAAATACTCACTTTCTTTAATTTAATACAGCTTATATATATCACAAATAATGACTTTTGACAACAGTAAAAAGAAAAAAGGGACATTACTGTTCCTTCTTTTCTTCCCTATTCTTATTAAAAATTTGTTTAGCTAATTCTCTCAGTTTATATATAAAATTCCTAAAATCTTGAAATAATATAAAGTTTAACCCTAAAATGATAATAGAAATCACTAATAAATATATTAAAGCTTTCCAAATTAGAGTTAAGAAGCTTCCCGCTGTTAATGTTCCAAGTGTTTTATACGTTATGAAAAATAAAATTGCACTAAGCATTAAGTTAAAGAAAAACTTAGCATAATATCTAAACGGTTTCTTATCAAACATCTTCTTATAGGTATATATTGGAAAAAACCAAAAGTTTGTTAAGAAATTAGTTATAACCGTTGCAATTAAAACTCCTGCCAATCCTATTTTCTTCAATAATATAATAGATAGTATTATATTAAGTATTCCTTCTGCATAAGCTATATATTGTGTTTGTTTAAACCATCCTTGCACATCTCTCATTCCATTAAACATGAATTTTGTTATTTGTTGGTACAAAATTACTAGGGCCGCTATTAATGACATCATTGTAAACTGATTTTCAAATCCAATCCATAAACCTACAAAATTAGATATAAAGAAACCAAACCAGGTGCATATAACAGCACCCATTACAATAAATAGACTATTCATTTCCTCGAAAGTTTCTAATTTTTCTTCATGCTTTGCGTTCGCATGCATTAAATTGCCAAAGCTTGCGAGTAAAGCGTTTAACACGATATTCGCAGCATCTTTTGCGAACTTTGTTATGTAATTATAAGCTGAATAAGTAGTAACGTCTTTTGGCGATAAAAAAGATGAAATTATTAACATATCTGTATTATTACTAACGATAACTGCAACTCTTGTCCCTATTAAGTATTTTGCATTTTTTAGAATACTATTATCTTTTTTGTCTACTGCTTTAAGCCAAGGATATTCTTTATATACTCTGTGATTGGCTATTAAGTTCATTATTATTCTTTCTATTATTGTCGGTATAAGTATATACTCATATGGCACTTTGAAGCTTAATAATATGACTTCAACTAATATTTCTATAATTTTAGCACCATTCACTATATTATTAATTTTATATAGCTTTTGATCTGCTTGAATTAATAATCGCGGAGTATACATTAAATAGTCTATAATATTTCTTATTAAAAATAATAAAAATATTGTTTGTAAATAACCTAAAGTTAATGAATTATTGGTTAGGTGTTTTAAGAAAAAAGAAATTACTATACCAACAGCAAATATTGCTGCGGAAATTTTTCTTAAAAAACTTTTAGCTGTTGTGTGTGCTACGTTAATATTATCTGTGTCTTTTTTTATTAACAATAAGTAATATTTTTGTATTATTAATGTACCTACACCCGCTTCAGCTATAGATAAATAGCCAAATATTTGGTAAAACAGCTGATTTGCTGAATAAACCTCTTCACCTAGGTTCGCTACAAACGCTTTAATTCTTAAAAATCCAAGTAGTGCTAAAATAATATTGGAAAATATAGCAGTCATTAAATTTTTAAATGTATTTAATTTTCTCATTTCCTCATCTTTCCCCTATTTTTTTATAATGTTTTAAGTTTCTCTTGTAATTTTAATATAAAATTGTCTGTATTACTAATATATTTTTTTGGTTTGAAATTTTCAATATCTTTTAATAATTTTTCTAAATCGTCTCCATCTTTATATTCTAAAATATATCCTTGTTCGGCAAAAATGCTTATTAACTCAGTTTGATGGTCATCAACGTGTTCCCCATATTTTTCTAATCGTGCACAACCTATAATCTTTTTATTATTCTTTAAAGGTTCCACGATCGAACCAGTCCCTCCATGAGTAATAATTACTCTCGCCTTGTTTACTAAATCTTTCATCTCTTCGTAACTAATAAAATCTAATATTTTCATTTTATTACTTTTATATTTTGTACAGCCTGCTTGAACTATTATTTCCTCATCCAAATCAAGCTGTTCTATCGCATCTAATAATCTAGTAAAAGATTGTAATTGTGTTCCTAAAGTTACTAGTATCAATAAATCCACCCCCAGATTTCTGCTTTTGGATAAATTTCTTTTAAACTATCCCACTGTATAACAAATATATCTGCTATCGGATAAACAATTTTTCCGGATTTTGTGGGACTATTCCTTTTAGCAAAACTTTCTATAAATATTACTTTTCTTCCAAAAAACTTTCCTATATAGCACATAGGAACTGCTGTATGCGTTCCAGTAGTTACTATTATTTCTGGATTGTAGTATATAAAGTAAATAATGGACTTAAAGAAATTATATGTTTCTTTTAAAATATACGTAAACATATACTGCCTACTACCATGTAAAAGATAACGAATTTTCATTTTTTTCTTCATATCTTTAGTAACGTCTGTTTTTTCTGTAATTAATACATAATTATAATCTTTAAATATACCCTTTAATTGTAACATTTGAGTTAAATGTCCTCCTACGCTACAAATAAACATTACATTTCTTTTTGACTTTTCTTGTTCTTTTAAATTTATATACGAGTATCTATCTAAGTCCGCAAATACAATGGCTACTAAAATTGAAAGAGTTGGCGTCACTAAAACATGACCCGAAACAAAAGCCGCCGCTATAGACATCAAAGCGCAGAAGCCAATGCAAAAATTATCTATACTACAATTCTTTTTAAACTTAAAAAATATAGAGTAAATAAATTTAACAAAAATAAATATTATAATTGATAAATAAATTAACAAACCTACTACACCGAAATTAAATAATAAGTCATAGAAATCTCTTTCTATCAGTTTATATTCACCATTTTTTAAATTTTTTACTTCATCTTTTATACCGACAAATTTTTGAATAATATCAGCTTCATTAAATTTAGCTGAATAATCTTCTAATACTTGTTGCCTTCCACTATATATAAATCTATCTACATTTTGATTTCCCTCTACCTTTATGCCAAAATCCGCTTTTATATGCTTAAACGAAGGTGCTATCGGTAAAAATATTGCAAAAATTATTAAAGTTAAACAAGTCAGTTTTATTATAGTGTTAAAACTATGTTTGTCTTTTAAAATTAATAGTATAAAGCAAAATGTTAATAATGCAAACAGTGTTAATATTAATCCTAAAAGGCTAGCTTTAGTCCCAATAGTAAGCAATGCGTAAATATTTAATCCAAAAGACACAATTGAATAAACAGATTTAGTTGTTAACAATTCTTTTATAACTATTGGTAAAAATATAACAAATAGTACTCCTAGTTCGTTAGCTGAATAAAACCATCCTGTATGTCCTTGTTCTATAAAGTCATAAGAAGGTAATGCAGTATTGGTTATTCCTGCCATTACCATAACTATTGCAAACATAGCTGATAAGTCAACAAACGTTCTTATTGGTAATTTATTTCCATTTTTATAATACAATATAAAGAAAATTGTCATTAATGGGAATGTTAAAAATTTAAGCATCCAACTAATCTTTTCAATTATTAGCCCTATACTCCAATTTTCAATAGTTAAAACTAAATTAATTATTGAAAAAGATACTATACATAATGTAATGCTTGTAACTAATATTCTCTTGTTTTTATTAACAAACAGAATATAAATTACCCCATAGACTAGTAAAAATGTTTTATATATCATACCGATAGTTAAACTATTAGAAGTTTTTAAAATCATAAAACTTGTAATAAGTTCTACTACAGGAAATAATAATATAAAAATTCTTAAAAGATTTTCACTATATAAATTGATTTTTTTATCTTTCATTTTTAATCCTCTATTTTTAACATTTCTCCAAGCTTTTTAGAGCCCTCATCGTTATAATATGCTGCAGAACATCTTGCTGGAGTGAATGTAAGTTCTCCTAAAACAGGTTTACCGTCCAAATCATAAAAGTCAACTCTAACGAATTTGAAGGGCTTGGCTAAAACTCTAGCATATTCTACCATTTCTATTAAACATTCAGGCTTTTTAATTGCATTTTTTGCCCTGTTTTTTTCATGACCTAACATTAATTCATTCCAATCAAAATCATAAAAGTTAAGCTTTAACTCCTCTTCTCTGCCTGTGCAAGTTAATAGTAATTTAGGTTCCCCGTTAAAACAATAAATTTTGTAATCATTAGGCAAAATTCCTTCATTCGTTTCAATATATTTTTCACAAATAATTAAAGGCTTAATTTTTAAGTAATGCAATTCTCTCGTCCCTTTACCAAATTTAATTTTTAACCATTTATTTAAAAGCTTCTTTGTTTTCTTTATATTTAAAGTTTCTTTATTTGTACATATTATATTGTAACCGCATCCATGATTGCATTTTAGCACAAATTTATTTGGCAATTCATTAAAATCTATCTCGTCAGCATTTGAATAAACTTTATAAATTGGATTTAAAACTTGTTCTAGTCCACATTCTTTAACATACTCTTGCATTTTATATTTATCTGCACATTTTGAAACAAGTTCATTATTATTATAATCATCTATTTTTAATTTCATTAATTTTTCATTGAAAAGTTTTGGCTTTTTTAAATTTAACTTTTTGCCAGTATGAATTTTGTACATGATTTTGTTAGACTTTTCTTCGCTGAATACTCCAACAAATTGGATGAATTTTTTAAATAACCAAACAATTATATTTTCTTTATGCATTACTTTTCCTCCAATAAATCATTTAAACTATTTGTAATAGTTAAATTAAACTTTATATAATCAAATTTTGTATTAATACTATATCCTTTATCCAAAAATTTTTTCATAGCGCCATATATGCCTTCCAGAGAATTCTTACAAGTAATGCCAAATCCTTCTTTGGCTATCAACTTGGCGTCAGCAACTTCTGTAGAAATGAAAGGAATATTTAATAGTCTTGCTTCATCTAGTACTATTCCATATCCTTCAAACAATGAAGAAAACAACAAAGCATCACTGCGCTTAATATATGGATATGGATTTGTTTTTTGACCCATAAATACTATTTCTTTTTCTAAATCTAGAGATTTTACCTTTTCTTTGTACATTAAAGTATCTGGTCCTTCACCTAACATTAATATTTGAAAGCTATATCCCTTATCCTTTAATTTCTTTGTTGCATCTATTATTCTTGAAAGTTTCTTGCTTTTTTCTTCTTGTCTAGCCACTGAAATAAATGTTATTTTATTCTCTTTAAAATATTCTTTGTCATAATTGTCTTCTTCCGCTTCTTCTAATATAGCTTTGCCATCAATATAGTTGTTTATTACTCTTACATCGCTATTTTTAAATAATTTTGTATAACTGGCTTTAGATTTATTAGAAACACAAACTACTTTTTTGAATTTTTCAAAATTTACAAATCTATTTAATTTCGCTATTTCTTTAGAAGTTCTACTCTCTAAATCTGCATGTATAAATATTACACTATTTTTACTTGCTCTTAATGCTAATCTAGCTAAAAAACCGTTATTATGCCCGTAACATATTGCTACATCAAATTTCGGTACAAATAAAGTATCTAACATAATCTTTATAACAGTAATTATTTTATTTAGTAAGGTCCACTTAGCATTACAAACTATATGTAAATTAATATTTTGAGGTATGTTAGATAAATATTCTGGGTCCTTAATATAATTTACATATGCCCAAATCTCATACTTATCTTTGTAGTCGCTCATATTTAATAGGTTTATAAATGCTCTTTCCATTCCTCCTACAGAAATTCTAGGGGTACAAATAAGCATTTTCTTTTTATTGTTTTTTTCATGCATGTTATATTTTTCTCTAAAAGAAGGTGTAAATTTATCATTTAATGATGTACTTTGCATTGCTAAACAAAAAGCGAAACAAATAGCCACCGTTGAGCATAACAACACGTGTCCTGCTATATTTGCAACTATTATTAAAACCAAATTTACAAATAAATTTACTAATATTTGTAGCGAAAATTGTTTTGTTGTTGTCAGCTCTTTTATAATCAAAGCTATAGAATATATAATTATAAAGTGCCAAACCAAAAATCCTATTATTCCATAATTTATCACTATATCATAATAATCTAATTCTACTAATTTTATTTCACCATCATACTTTAATATATTATCATTCTTTAAGCCGAATAATTTTTCAAACAAGTCTGAATTTTTATATAGTTCTTTTTGATTCATTAAAAAATTTTGTCTTCCGTTATATAAAAACTCTATAACTGTATCAGATTCTAATTCTTCGTTTGAATTTATGCTCTCATCAAAACGTTTAAAAGAATATTTATAAGACTCTGTATATGGTAAAATCAAGGATACAAAAATAGTTAAAATTAACGTCCATTTAAATAAACGCGTCATAATACAATTCTTCTTTATTGTTCCAAGCAAGGATACAAAAATAAGCAAAATTAATGTTATTGAAACTATTACCAATGATGATTTTGTTCCTAATACAAGCGAACTATATAACACTAGCAACGAACTTGCAAACGTAACTAAATTTTGTTTAGTAGCTAATAAATATACTATAGCTGGTATAAATATAGCGAATAACGAACTGATTTCGTTTCCTGAATAAAACCAACCAGACGAACCATTAGCTAAATCGTTTGAATATGTTGCAAATGCAGTGTTGGTAACCTTAGCAATTAAAATTATTGCTGAATAAATTACTCCTGAATATGCTAGTATATTTAAATTTAGCCTATTGTTATTTTTATTAAATTCATAAAAAAACACGAAAGCAACTACAAATGATATCAACCTAGAGGCGTTATTTATATAAAGAGTAATATCCGTTGCTGTTTGAATAATAGAAATTCCATGTAAAACTAAATATGCCCCAATAAAAGCAAGCATAAATAAATTTAACTTATTTATCTTTTTTATAAATAACAAATATATTAAACAATATATTATAAATACAGTTTTATATAATACTCCAAAAGATAAACTAAAAGAATAGTTTACTTTAGTTATAGTTGTAAGAGCTTCTACAAATGGTAATAAAATAAAAAAGCCCATTATTACATATTGATTATAAATTTTTACCAGTTTGTCTTTCATAAACTTGTCCTTTCTTCTCAATATAAATAGTATACCATATTAGGCAAAAATTGTGAAGCAAAAAGTATAAAAAAGTCGCCCCTATTCTGCAATAGAGACGATTTATAAGAGGTTATATATGAAAACTAAAGTTTTCTTTAGTCGGCATGCATTTTAATAAGACCAGATGCCTAAACCTTCATGTTTTGCATCTAATTGAGCTGCAAGTAGGATATCTAACTTGTTAATATTTTGTCTTTCTGTTCTAAGCTCTGCATATCCTTTTGCAAGTAATGTTTCATTATATAAACTTTGGTCAACATATATGTAACTATATACCTTTCCATTTTCAACTTTTACGTTATCAAAATCTACAGTTACTGTTTTTCCAATTAAGTCTTTAGCTATTTGATTGCTTAAAATTGTTCTGTTTTTATTAGCTTTTATTCCAATCAAATAAACTTCATTTACTGTTGAGTCAGCTTCTACTTTAATACACAAGTCATTTACTTCTATAACTTTAGCAGTATAGGCTTCTTCAGAAAGTTTATATGAATTAACATCTATAGGATTATTATTAGCAGATAATCCATTACCTTCTGGTTTTAATGCTATATATATGCCACTCCCTATAAGTATTAAAGCAACAACTAATATTAAAGCCACAGGCCCGTATTGTTTCAAATAAAAGGTTCTCTTATTTTCATAATACATTGTATTACCTCCTAACTCATGTAATTATCACTCAATTACATACTTAATTGTAACATATTTTTTATGTAAAGTCAATAGTTATGTTATCAAAAAAACTCAGATTGCACATATTTATGCAATCTGAGTATAATTTTTAATAATCAGCATTATGCCATACATTTTGAACATCATCGTTTGATTCTAATTTATCTAAGAATGTTTCAAATTTTTCAATCTCTTCCTCTTTCAATTCTTTTTTCATTGTAGGTACCATTTTTATTTCAGCTTCTATCATATTATATCCTTTAGTTTCAAAGAATTCTCTTAGTCTTGAAAAATCTGTAGGAAGAGCTGTTATCTCATAGAACTCTTCTTCTGTTTCAAAATCGCTAGCTCCGTTATCTAAAGCTTCCATCATAAGTTCATCTTCATCTATTGTTGATGATTTTTCTATTATGAAAACTGCCTTTTTCTCAAACATATATCCCACTGAGCCAGATTGTCCCATCGAACCGCCACTTCTATCAAATATACATCTAATATCTGCTGCTGCTCTATTTTTATTATCTGTTAAGCTATCAACAATAACAGCAACGCCGCAAGGTCCAAATCCTTCATATGTTATTTCCTCGTAGTTAGTGCCACTTCCCATTCCAGCGGCTTTTTGTATACATCTTTGTATATTGTCATTCGGCATATTGTTTGATTTAGCTTTTGCTATTACATCTCTAAGCTTTGCATTAACAACGGGATCTGGTCCTCCTTGTTTAACAGCTGCTGTTAATTCTACTCCTAATTTTGAATAAATTTGAGCTTTTTTACCATCAACTGCTTCTTTTCTTCTTTTAATATTTGCCCATTTACTATGACCACTCATATTAATCCTCCTTTTACGTTATTATTTACTATTAAATATTTTAACATATTTTACTCTTTTTGTGTAGAGGTTGTGTGCATTTTTGCTATATTTTTAATACAGTTTCGTATAAAAATTATAGTATCCAATTACATTTGTGACATATTTTCTAGTTTCAACAAACTTTATTTCTTCTACCACCTTGTCTAAACTATCGTATTTAGAATAATCTTTTTCAAACCATTTCTGTACGTTTCCCATTCCTCCGTTGTACGCAGCAATAGTAAGATATATATTTCCTTCAAATTTTCGTATTAACTCGGAAATATATTTTACTCCTACACTTATGTTTGTCTCAGGATCATAAAGATTATAATAATTCTTATCTATACTAGATATTGTTTGTACCACCTCATCAGCTGTTGTTGTCATTATTTGCATTAATCCGATAGCCCCACTTCTAGATTTTGCATCTTCTTTAAAATCGCTTTCCTGTTTTATTATTGCGTAAACAAGATTAGGATCAACATTATACTGCTTTGTCACATGTTCTACAATATCTTGAAATTTTCTTGGGAAAACAAAATTTGTCAATATTAAAATTATTAATCCATAAATAATCAAAGTTATGAACAATATAGTAATAATATTTTTTAACATTAAAATTTCCTTTCTTATTTGGCTTCTAGCCAACTTTTTCCTACGTTTATATCTATTTCTAAAGGTACACTTAATTCAGCTGCCTTTTCCATAGATTCCCTTAATATATTTTTAACTAGTTCTACTTCTTCTAAAGGTGCTTCTACTAATAATTCATCATGAACTTGCATTATAATTTTAGAATTTAAATTATTTTCTTTTATTTTATTATATGCCTTAATCATAGCAATTTTCATTATATCTGCAGCGCTTCCTTGTATTGGCATATTCATCGCAATTCTTTGGCCAAATGTTCTAGTTAAATAATTGGCTGATTTTAATTCCGGAACCGTTCTTATTCTTCCAAAAATAGTTTTTACATATCCTTGTTCTCTTGCTATATCTATAATGTTTTCCATATAATCTGCAATCCCTTTATAATGAGCTAAATAATTTCTCATATATCTTGCAGCATCTGGCCTAGTTGATTTAATATTTTTTGCCAAGCCGTACTCACTTATGCCATAAACAATTCCAAAATTTACTGCTTTTGCTTTACTCCTATGCTCTTTAGTTACTTCAGCAAGAGGTATATTAAACACTTGTGAGGCCGTTATACTATGTATATCTTCATGTTGTTTAAACCCTTCTATCAAGGCTTTATCTTGCGCCATATGTGCCAATACTCTTAACTCAATTTGACTATAATCTGCATCAACAATTACTGAATTCTCTTTCTCACTAACAAAGCAATCCCTAATTTGTCCTCCCAGTTCTGTTTTTACAGGAATATTCTGCAGGTTTGGTTCAATACTACTTAATCTTCCAGTTTGAGTAACTGTTTGCATAAATGTTGTATGTATTCTTCCGTCTGCTTTAATTTGTTCCATTAAAGCTTCTGCATATGTACTTTTTAACTTACTTAAAGTTCTATATTCTAATACAGCTTCTATTATTTCATACTCTCCTTCTATGCTTTCTAAAGTTTCTTTGTCTGTAGAATAACTAGACTTAGTTTTTTTAGGATACGGAATTTCAAGTTTTTCAAAAAGAATTTTTCCTAGTTGTTGAGGAGAATTTATATTAAATTCCTCTTTAGCCAATTCATATATCTTCTTTGATATAACTTCAATACTATTTGTTAACTCCTTAGCAAAAGCTTCCAACCTTTCTTTATTGACGTACATTCCATTATACTCTATATCTGCAAGGACCTCTACTAATGGCAGTTCTATATTATAATACAAATCAGTTAAAGAATTCTTTCCTAATTCTTTTAAAAGCGACTCATTACAAATTTCTATTGCTTTTAATATATAATATATTCTTCTTTTATCCTCTTCAGTTATTTCAAGTATACTAGGGTTTTGCTCTAACATATCAAATAAACTTGTTTGTATATTCTTTTTTTTCTCAGTTTGAGTCTGAGGCATAGGCACATCTAAAATTTTATAAGCTATATTTTCAATTGAATAATTGCTTTCAGTTGGATGTAGTAAATAATACGCAATCATTATATCTGAAACAAAGGAATTAAAGTTTTTAATACCAAACTCTAAACATTTTCTAATAACCTTTTTAATGTTGTATCCTATTATCTTAGCAGAGCAAATTAATAACTTATTAAGGACTTCCTTTTGAAGCTCTTGTTTATCTTGAATAATGTATATTTTATTATTAAAGCTCATTATTAATGCTTCTTTTAAATATTCTTCTTCTAATATAGTTAAAATGACTTTATTATCTTCGGTAATACTTTTTATATCATCTAAAACGCCATTTATATTATCTACTTGTACAATCTGAGTATTTGCATACTCCTTAAAAAATTCCTCAGCCTTATCTGTTGTTATCCCTTTTCCTTCTATTTTATCTTGATATTTTTCTATAAATTTCTTAAATTCTAATCTTGTAAAAATTTTTATTAGTTCCGGATAATCTGGCTCTATAAATTCAAACTGTTCCAATTCACTATCAAGTGGGGCCTCTAGATTTATAGTTGCTAAAACTTTACTTTGTCTTGCACTTTCTTCGTTAGCTTCTAGTTTACCCATAACAGAAGGAGTAATATCCAATTCTTTTAAATGTTCATATATATATTCTATATCTGTATACTTTTGTATTAACGGATATGCTGTTTTTTCTCCTATACCGGGGACACCAGGAATATTATCTGAAGTGTCTCCCATTAAAGCTTTTACGTCAACAACTTGTTCTGGTCTAATTCCGTATTTTACATTTAGAGCTTCTGGAGTAAAATATGTATATTCTGTTTTACCAAATTTAGTTGTAGGTAATATAACTGTTGTAAAATCTGAAATTAATTGAAAGGAGTCTCTATCTCCTGTTAATATATACGTATGTATATCTCTCTTTGTATTCTGAGCTGAAATAGTTCCCAAAATATCGTCTGCCTCATATCCTTCAATTTCTAATATAGGGATATTCATAGCTTTTAACACGTCTTTTATTAAACTCATCTGAGGTCTAAGCTCATCCGGCATCGTTCTTCTACCGGCCTTATATTCGCTATACATTTTATGCCTAAATGTTGGAGCACTTAAATCAAATGCCACTGCAACAAAACTAGGTTTTAGTTTTTCTATCATCATGTAAAATATATTTAAAAATCCATATACAGCATTTGTATATAAACCATCTTTAGTAGCTAATATTTTCAAGCCATAAAAAGCTCTATTCATAATACTATTGCCATCTATCACCAAAAAATTATTCTCTGCAATAGTTAACTTTTCTTCGTTTTCCATTTTAACCTCTCCTTTAGATAAATTGTTGCCAAACTATATTAGCTAAATCTTGACCTCTCTTTGTTAGATATATATTAGTTTTGTTTTCTTCCAACAATCCGTCCTTAATACACTTATTTAATTCCTCTTTAAACATGTCCCAGATATCTATTTTAAATCTATTACTAAATTCTAATTTATCTATTCCTTTACTAAGTCTTAAAGACAATATAACAAACTCTTTTTCTAAGTCTAGTAAATCTAATTGTTCTATTTCACTTTTGTTACATTTTGAACCATTTTGAATATATTCTTCTATACTTTTTGTATTACAATATCTAGTAGAATTTATATATGAAGCTGCCGCACATCCAAATCCAATATAATAATTTGAATTCCAGTATTTTAAATTGTGTTTGGATTCAAAGCCTTGTTTTGCATAATTAGATATTTCATACAAATAAAATCCGTTTTGTTCTAAACTTTCATCTAACGCATGCTTCATGTCCCTTTCCTCATCTTCAGAAGGAAGAGATACAAATCCATTTTCAATTAAAAAATCTAGTTTAGTATTTTCGTGAACCTCTAAGCTATATACAGATATATGCTTTAATTTATCTAAAGACAAAATGTATTGTATTGTTTCATTAAACGTTTGTTTGTTATCTCCTGGCAAACCGCACATCAAATCAACAGAAATATTTTCAAAACCAGCTTTTAATATATTGTCATAAGCTATTTTAAAATCATTAAATTTAGCTTTTCTTCCTATATTTTGTAATATATTATCATGTATCGTTTGAAGTCCCACACTTATTCTATTTATACCAATTTCTTTGTATGTTTTAAGTTTTTCTAATGTACAGCTTTCAGGATTAACCTCTATAGTTATTTCCGCGTCTTCTAAAACGCTTGAAGACGCAAAAAGTACTTGCATTACATCTTTTATATATTTTGCATCAATAAAACTAGGTGTCCCTCCACCTATATATATAGTATCTATATTATACTCAGATAACATCTCTGACTGTGATAATATTTCTTCTATCAAAGACTCTATATACGCTTGTACAGTCGACTCATTTGAACTACTTGAAGAGCAAAAATCACAGTAAAAACATTTTGATTCACAAAATGGTATATGTATATATATTCCTATTTTATCTCTCATAATTTCTCCGATATTTTAACAATTTTATTAAGCCTATGGTAAATTCCAGATTTAGATATTCCATCTCCAAAAAGGTTTGCCAATTCATCAAGGCTTGCTTCAGGATTATTTAATCTTAAATTACACACTTCCTTTAAAGCTACACTTAAGCCCTCATATTCTGGAGACTTCTTTAATTTTTGTATTGCTAATAACTGTTTATATGCACTTGTAACAGTTTTATTAATATTTGCTGTCTCGCAATTTATATTTCTATTAATGTCATTTTTTATGCTTTTTTCTATACGTATATTTTCATATTCCATTAAAGCATTATTTGCACCTAATATACTAAGTATAACAGATATTTTTTCTGAATCCTTAGCATATACTATATAGTTATATGTATTTCTTTTTAAAACCTTTACCTCAACATTAAATTCTTTAAGTATAGAAATAACAAAATCTGCTTGAGCTTTTGTTTTTAAACTTACTTCAAAGTGGTATTCTTTATTAGGACTAACTATATAACCACTACCTAAAAAGACTCCTTTTAAGAAAGCTTTTTTGCAACACAATCTATCATTTAATATACTTTTTATCTCAGTTTTCTTAACATCTTTACTTTCAGAAAAAAGTTCGCCAAATCTCAAACTTTTTTTACAGCAGTTTTTCATTGAGTTGTCTAAAATTTCTTGTTTAATTTGCTCTGAAAACGACATGAAATCACCCTATCTTTTGAATTTAAATCTTTATATACTTTTATATTTGTAAAGCAATCATATTGATTTAGAATGCCCCTTACAGCCTCTCCTTGCTTATATCCTATTTCAAACATTAACGTTCCGCCAGCGTTTAGATAATTTTGAGCTTGCTCAGCAATTTTTTTGTATAAATCAAGGCCATCATCTTCTGCAACAAGAGCTATATATGGCTCGTTTTTTACAAAAGGAGAAAGTTCTTCGTATTCTTCCTTTGTAATATACGGTGGATTCGCAGTAATTATATCATATTTTTCATTAAGGTCTACTAAATTTTCAAACAAATCAGATACAAAGGATTTACATTTAGTAGATATATTATTTAGTTTAATATTAGAATTAGCAACTTCAATAGCTTCATTAGAGATATCTATTAAGTGTACTTCTTTTATGTTGCTGTTTTTTGCAACACTAATTCCAATACAACCACTTCCTGTACATAAATCTAGCATTTTAGAATAATTGTTTTTATTTATTATATTAATTGCATTTTCAATTAATAACTCTGTATCCGATCTTGGGATTAACACCTTGTCATTTACGTTATATTTTTCATTATATAAGTATACAAAACCTGTAATATATTGAAAAGGGATCTTTAAATTAACCATTTTATCCAATATTTCATTAATTCTATTTAAATCATCTTGTGATATTTCTATATTGCTTAGTAGTTTTAACCTATTTATATTAGTATTTAAAATAAAGGCTAATACGTTATATATAGCGGCATCCGGAGTTTCAAAAACATCTATACTTTTAATATCAAATTTATTTTTTAGCTCTAAAAACAATTTTGATTTAGAATAAATCATTATTTTTTCATCTCCTCAGCTACTTTTCTTAGTTTTTCTTTTACATACACATCTATTTCACTATTTTCTGTATAATTTGTCTTTGCAATACAATTAACACGTTTATGTTTTAGAAGATTGTCTGCAACCTCTCTTCCCTTTTCTTCTTCATAAACAGCTATAGCTGTACCACCGTAGTCTTTAATCAAACGCATACAAGGTACATCTGTAAATCCATCGCCAATATACACCATATTAGTAAAAGCTATGCTTTTTTCTTCACTTGGCATATATTCGTTTATTTTATCATCATACACTTCATACAAGCCTTTATTTATTCTAAACAAGAATTGTGTTTTATTTGTATAATTTATAGCAAGAGCAGGCCAAATAGCAACCTCATCTACATTATACAAAAAAGTGCTTGCATACACTCTCTCAAACTCATTGTATATAGGTGTGCCTTCTATCATCTCTTTTAAACCTGAAGATATGACAAAGTGATGAAGGGTTATTCCTAAAGAGGCTGCATATTCATTTATTCTTTTAAACCATGTATCTAAACCTTCAAATAATTGAACGTTTTTTCCATATGCCACAAAAGAATCTCTTCTAACAGATATATTCTTTTCTCTTGCTTTTTTTAGCATTATATACATGTACGCTAAAATAGATTCCATATTATTTTCAACCTTAAATTCATCTACTTCTTTAAAAAATTGTTCTGAAGTCATTTTTAGCTTTGGTATGAAATTATATTCTTGTATATTCCCATGAGCTAAAGTACCATCAAAGTCATACATAATTGCTACATCTCTGTTTTTCATAATTACCTCCTACATATATGAAAAAAGTGCTACGAAATAGTAGCACTGTATATTCTTAGTTTTTTGTTCCGTATTTTTCCATAAATTTAGCAGCTCTACCTTTAGATGCAATTGCTTGTTTTTGACCTGTAAAGAATGGATGACAAGCACTACATGTATCTGTTTTCATAGCTTTTTTTGTTGAGCCTACTTCTATAACATTACCACAAGCACAAGTAATTGTAGTAGTGTCGTAAGATGGATGAATATCTTTTTTCATTATTGTCCCTCCTCAAAAATCCAAAAATAACTTTTTACCAATTAATTGTAACACATTTTCAATTAAAAGGCAATGTTTTTAAATAATTTATTATATAAAAATATTAATTTAATTTTATAAGTTTAAAACCTGTATAATCCCCACTAACCATGATATATTCAATATCATTTATTATACCTTGTTTTACCATATAGTGGCCATCTCCATGCAAGTGACCATAGATGCACTTCTTAACATTATAGCTACTAAGTAAATCTGTTACCTCACTTCTAAAAGGCGGAAAATGTGTTGCAACAATTATTGGTAAAAACTTATTCTCTACTGAATCTAGAGATAATTTTAACCTAATTAATTCTCTCCTAAATATCTTTTTATCGTCTGCTTGTTCTATTTCTGTATGAGACCATAGTCTCGTTCCACAAATGTTTATTCCTTCTACACAAAATGAATTATTATTTAAGATGTCTATGCTTTTAAAATTATTGTCTTTTAAAAACTTCTTTACTTTTGTTACTGTAGAAAAATAATAATCATGATTTCCTTTTAATATAATTTTTTTGCCAGGTAAATCTTCTAAAAACTTAAAATCGTCTATTGCCTCCTCTAATGAAAGAGCCCAACAAATATCTCCTGGAATTATTACAGTGTCTATGTCTTTTACTGTTGAATTCCAGTTTTTTCTTATTTTTTCCTGGTAATCCGCCCATTTATCTCCAAATAATTCCATTGTTTTTTCTGGATTTGAAAACGATAAATGTAAATCCGAAATTGCATAAATTGACACTATATTCCCTCCTTTTTCTTCTATTCTTCTTCAATATTCATTGAAGCTTTTGCATTAATACTTAAATCTTTAGTAAATTTCCCGTCTAAATATTTTAACGCTCCGGCAACAGCTATCATAGTGGCGTTATCCGTAGTATATTTTAATTCTGGAATATATACTTCCAAATTATTTTTATTTCCTTGTATTTGCAACTCTTCTCTTAGTCTAGTATTTGCCGAAACTCCGCCAGCCAAAGCTAATTTCTTAATGTTATTTTGTTTACAACAAGTTACAGCATGATCAACTAAAACATTTACTACGTTTTCTTCAAAAGTACAACACAAATTTTCTTTATTTAAATTTTCTTTTTCCTTATTGGCTAAGTTTATAACCGCTGTTTTTATACCACTAAAACTAAAATCTAAACTATCTTCAAATTTTGTTGTCGGCAATTTATATTTAGCTTCTCCCTTTCTTGCCATTTCACTTACTTTTGGACCGCCAGGATACCCCAAACCTACTACTCTTGCCACTTTATCAAAAGCTTCTCCAACAGCATCATCGCGGGTTTTAGCTAAAACTTTAAACTTTGTATAATCTTCTACTTTTATCAAATGAGAGTGTCCACCAGATACCACCAAAGATATAAAAGGTGGTTTAAGTTCTTCATGTGTTATATAATTTGCTGCAATATGCCCTGCAATATGATGAACAGGAACTAATGGAATATCTAAAGCATATGCCAAAGCTTTAGCATAAGATACACCAACTAATAAAGCCCCAACCAATCCAGGTCCAACAGTAACCGCTATTGCACAAACCTCCTCAAGTTTTGTGTTTGAATCTAATAACGCTTTATCTAACACTCCCCCTATATTTTTTATGTGATGTCTAGATGCAATTTCTGGAACCACCCCACCAAATTCTTTATGTATATCTATTTGTGAAGAAATTACATTAGCCAAAACTTTAAAATTATATTTATTATCAAATTCCAAAATAGAAATAGCTGTTTCATCACAACTAGATTCAATCCCAAGTATCTTCATTTTTTCATCTCTTTTCTATATCATAAGTATCAAATTAAGTAACAATGCTATTAAACTATATGCTGGCATAATAATTAATGCATATAAATCTGTAAGCATTAAAAGTATTAGAATATATATTGAATATGGTTCAATTTTGTCCATAAACTTCTTTGCTTTATATGGCAAAAAGTAATACAAAACTTTATATCCATCAAAAGGAGCTATTGGTATTAAGTTAAATACAGCCAACACTATATTAAAACTAATTATTTGAGATAAAATTATAAGTAAAATCTCGCCTAAGTTAGTTACCGCTAATGTGGTATATACTCCTACTAAATCTAATATCTTTAACAATATTGTAAAAGCAAATGCTACTATTATATTTGATAGAGGCCCTGCTAGTGAAACTAGCATTACACCTTTACCTCTTTTTTTAAAATTTCTGTCATCTACAGAAACAGGTCTTCCCCAACCAAACTTAAATATTAACATAAATATAAATCCAATTGGGTCGACATGAGCTAGAGGAGACAATGTCAAACGTCCTAACGCTTTTTGACTCTTATCTCCTAGTTTATATGCTACATAAGCGTGCGCAAATTCATGCACAGATAAGCCAATTAATAACGCTGGCAAAAAATATAATAAGTCTTGTACCCATTCACTAAAACCACCTGATAACATTTTAACTCCTTTTAAATCTTCAATATCTTCTTAACTAATTTATATTTTCTTCTATATATTAATCTACAAACTAGTCTAAATCTAAATTTTCTTTGTACATAATAACTATTCCATTTAAAATGAGGAAACTTTCTTTTCATTAAGTCTACTATTTTATTTGCATCGTCTTTATAATTATCGCATTTTAAAAACATTGTAGTTGCTTCGTAAAGTAAATGTTGTATATATAAGTATTCTATTTCTTCTTTATATTCCTCTTCTTTTTTTCTATTCGCAAAATCTGATTCTAATATAACTAAAGCTTTAAATATATCTTTTATGCTTTTAATATATAACTCCTGGTCTGTAGTTCCGATTCTGTTTTGCAAAATATTGTACAAAGGTCTATCTATATGTTTTATTTTATTTGCATAACATACTAATGCAGGTATAAGAGCTAAATCTTCATATTCAATGTTTTCGGCGAACTTCAAATTGTTATTTCTCCAAAAATTAGTATTGAATAACTTAGCCCAAGGTCTAAAATTAGAAACAATAAAATTTCTAACTTCAGAATCTGAAAACTTATTATATAGTTTTACCTCTTCTTTATAATCAGTAGCTAAATGATAGTAAAAACCATCACAAGATACTATGTCGTAATTTGATCTTAAAGCTTCTTTATACATTTCTTCGCAAGCTTCTGGCTCTAAGTAATCTTCGCAATCTATGAACATAAAAAAGTTAGTAGTTACCTTTTTTACACCTAAATTTCTAGCCATAGCCTTATTTAAATCCTCTGTTTTTATATAAGTTATATTTTCTTTATACTTTTCTATAAATTCTTTTATTATATATTCAGTTTCATCTTGAGAATCGCTATCTATAATAATTACTTCTAATTCTTTAATAGTTTGATTAAACAAAGATTCTAAGCACCTTTTTATATGTTGCTCTGAATTCTTAACAGTAACGATTATACTAACTTTCTTTTCCATATGTACACAACCTCTTTTTCACATTATTATTATATCAAAGAGACTTCTGTAATGCAAGCAAATAGACTTCTATACTCTTTCTTATCTTATAATTTCACTAAACATATAAAAAAAGATGCGAAATTATTATCGCATCTATATAACTTATTTTCTTTATTAAATCCACGGTTTTCTTGACCATCTCTACTTATTCATACACGCCTTAGCATTGAAAATGCTACATTTTAAATACATTCGAACTTATTAGCACTTGTTAAAATTTGTTAGTCTTTATTAGCGAGAGGTTTCATTGTAGGGAAGAACAATATATCTCTAATAGAATAGCTATTAGTAAGTAACATTATAAGTCTATCTAAACCTATTCCTAATCCGCCAGTTGGGGGTAACCCTATTTCTAAAGCATTTACAAAATCTTCGTCCATTCCGCCAGCCTCTTCATCACCTTGAGCTTTTGCTTCTGCCTGTTTTACAAATCTTTCATATTGATCTATTGGGTCATTTAGTTCAGAGTATGCATTTCCATATTCACGACCGCCTATAAACAATTCAAATCTTTCTACTAAAGATGGATTTGACGGTTTTCTCTTTGTAAGTGGAGATACTTCAACAGGATAATCTATAATAAATGTTGGTTGAATTAAGGTTTCTTCAACATATTCTTCAAAGAACATATTAATTATATGACCACGAGTATTTTTTATAGGATCAACTTCTAATCCTCTTTCTTTAGCAAGTCCTTGAGCTTCCTCATCTGTTTTTATCTCGTTAAAATCTATTCCTGTAACTTGTTTAATAGAATCAATCATAGTTATTCTCTTCCATGATGGAGTTAAATCTATGTCTAAGCCTTGGTAATTAATCTTAGTTGTTCCTAAAACATTTTGGGCTATTGTAGAAATTATTTCTTCTGCAATATTCATCATATCGTTATAATCTTCATAGGCAGCATATAATTCTATATTTGTAAATTCTGGATTATGTTTAATATCCATTCCTTCATTTCTGAAATTTTTTCCTATTTCATATACTTTTTCTATTCCACCTGCTATTATACGTTTTAAATTCAATTCAGGAGCTATTCTTAAATACATATCCATATTTAAAGTATTATGATGAGTTATAAATGGTCTTGCGGCATCACCTGTGGCAACAGTTGTAAGCATTGGGGTTTCTACCTCAACATAGCCTTTATCATCTAATATTCTTCTTAATTCTTTTATAATTTTACTCCTAATAATAAAAGTTTCTTTAACTTCTGGATTCATTATCATATCAACATAACGTTGTCTATATCTTAAATCAACGTCTTTTAATCCGTGATATTTTTCTGGCAAAGGTCTTAATGACTTAGTTAGCAATGTTACTTCTTTTGCATGAACAGAAATTTCTTCAGTTTTTGTTTTAAATACAAAACCTTTAACTCCAATAATATCTCCAATATCATAAGCTTTAAATTCTTTGTATGATTCTTCTCCCAAATCATTAGTACTTATGTAACATTGAATTTTGCCAAACATATCTTGAATATGACAAAAAGAAGCTTTACCCATTATTCTCTTAGCCATTATTCTTCCTGCAATAACAACTTCTTTTTCTTCAAGTTCTTCAAAATTTTCTTTTACATCTTTACTTGTATGTGTTCTATCAAATTTTGTTACAGCAAAAGGGTCCTTGCCTTTAGAACGCAATTCATTTAGCTTGTCCTTTCTTACTTGAACTAACTTTTCAACATCTTCCTCTATTTCTTGATTTACATTATTTACATTTTCTTGCATCTTGATTCCTCCTCATATAAATAGAATGTAGGCAAATTTTATAGCCTACACACTCTTTTTGATATCTAATACTTTAAACTTTGAAATCCCTGCCGGAACTTCAACTTCAAATTCTTCGTCTTTCTTTCTACCAAAGAGAGCTTTACCTATTGGTGATTCTAAAGAAATTTTGTTTTGCATTGGATCAATCTCTGTTGTTCCAACGATATGATAATCAATGTTCTCCTCAAACTCATAATCATAAAGAGTAACTGTTGTACCAAGTCCAACTTCTTTTGTTGAAACCTTTTCTACTATTTTTGCAGAATTTAACATATTTTCTAATTCTGCAATCTTAGCTTCTAAAATTGCTTGTTCATTTTTTGCTTCATCATATTCAGAATTCTCAGACAAATCACCATATTCTCTAGCCGCTTTTATTTTTTCTGCAACTTCCATTTTTTTAGGTCCTTTTAAATAAGTTAATTCATCTTGTAATTTCTTAAAACCTTCTTCTGTAAGAAGTACTTCATTTTCATCCATAATATTTACCTCCAAGTAAATTAATGCTATATAGTTTATAATATTTACATAAATTTGTCAAGTATCACGAATTATTTTACATAATATTGCAGACACTTTAAGCCTTCCATAATTTTTTTCTAAATAATGTAAATTTTCTTTATTTATTTTTGTGTATAGCTTATTCTTTTTCAAACTAACTACTTTATCATCAAATTTATCGTTATCATTATTACATAATTCAATACTACTAACTCTGGACATTAATCTTAATTCATTAAAATTCTTTCTATAATCATCTAGATATATTACTATATCATAATCTATTTTTCTGTTTTGCTTTATTCTTTTATCTTTTAAAGTTATTGTTGTTCCTAGCTCTTTATTTATATTTTCTATTTTCTTAATTGTTTCACAATCAAAATTAGTTTTGCTATAAATATCTACTTCCTTATACTTTGTAACTAGTTCTTTAACAACAATAAAATCTATGTTAAATAACTCCTTGTAAACCAGTAATATTTTTGCTTCATGACTAGATTTATTTCTTTTATTAAGAAGCTCTTCAATATATTTGTCTATATTAGCTAAAATATTTCCGTTATAATTAAATTCTCCAAATTTACATTCTTGCATTATATTGTCTATATATTGCTTAACTTGTGCTCCGCTGGCCTTAGATTCCTTTGGATTCAATTTTAATAAATTTGTACATAAGTATAATTTTTCATTACCAGTTTCGCTTTTTAATACTTTCTTTATCTTTGCGTCTAAATGTTTCCCTTTAAGCTTCCCTATAAATCCTTTGTTGCAAACAAATACTCTTTTATTTAAAAAATCTAAAGGTATTAACATTTCTTTAAAGACGATATCATCATTTAGAAGCTTTATGTTTCTTTCTCTAATCTTTACATCGTCTTTAGAAATTTTATTTGTTACATTTAAACAAAGTACTTTCAAAAATATCACCTAAAAAATTTATATGAAAGTAATCTGTTATTTATTCTTATCTTTTTCTTTACCCTTTGCCAATTTATCTTTTGCTTTAGCAACTTTTATTCTCTCTCTATTATTATCAAAAGATCTAAGTAATATACTAGTTAATTTTTCGCCAGTCAAATCTCTTTTCATTTTCCCATCTTCTACAAAAGAAATTGTTCCTGTTTCTTCTGAAACCACTATTACTAGAGCATCTGATACTTCGCTAACACCAATAGCAGCTCTATGCCTTGTTCCTACATTTTTTGGTACAATGTTTTCTGAAGCAAGAGGCAATACACATTTTGCTGCTTTTATCTCGTTGTTTTCTATTATAATGGCTCCATCGTGCAAAGGTGTTCTTGGATTAAAGATCGTCTGAACAAGCTCTGAAGACACTTTTGCTGACAAATCCACGCCTTCCCTTACTATATCATTTATCTTTGTACTTTGTTCAATTACTATAAGAGCTCCTATTTTCTTTAGAGACATTATTTCAACTGCCTTAACTATTTCAGAAACAACTTGTTTATCTCTTATTTTATCGTCAAAGTCAAAAAATTGACTTATATTTCTCCTACCAAGTTTTTCTAACGCACTTCTTAATTCTGGCTGGAACACTATAATTATTAAAATCATTCCATACGTTAAGAAATTGGTTAAAATAAACTTTAAAATTGTAAGATTTAATAATTCACTAACAGCTAGTAAACCAAGTAGTATAGCTATCCCTTTAAATATTTGAAAAGCTCTTGTTTGTCTAATTAATGTATAAATATAATATATTATAACAGCAACTAGAGCTATATCTACAACTAATAAAAATACTCTTAAAGGACTAGATAAATCAAATGCTGCAACAATATCTTTAAATAATCCTATGACTTTTTCAGACATAATTTATTTCCTCCTTTGTTATCTCAATATTGTAGTGTATAAAAGCGTTATAAACACACTCAAAACTGATCCAAATATTAAAACCCAAACTAAAGCTTTCATAAGTTTGCTATTTCTGTTCATAATTTACCTCCTATTTATTAATAATAATATCTATAATTCCGTGCTTCTCATCAAAAGGTTCAGCCGGATTAAATACCATATGGAATTCTTCTTCCTTTATATAAAATTCTTCTAAACCAGTAATTGAATAATTATAGTCTTCTTCACCCTGTATATTATTGTCTATAACATACGTTTTTAAGTCATCTTTTATTTTATTTCTGTAAGCATACCCTAATATTAGTGGCGCTGCTTCATCTTGAGAAAGCACCTTCTTTTGAGTCAAATCTATTACATAAGTATAATTTTTAGAAGAAAATGTATTGGTCTTTCCTGCCGTTATAGTTTCTTCAAAAACAAGTGATAATAAAGTTGTATCTTCTACTTTAGTTTCATACTTTTTATAGTTTACTTTATACAAAAATTCATTTTCAAAATTTTCATCTGAATTTTCTTGTAACACATCATATTTATTTAAAAATCTTTGCTTAATTTCTTCATTAATATCTGTTAGGTCTACTTCATCTATTTTTATAACAGGAAGCGTTATATTTGATTTATAACTAGAATCATTATTAGTTCTTGATACATTAGTAATTGTATAATTTATTTCTTTCTTTTCTTCTTTATCTACTACATTAGGAGAAGATACTTCTACTAATGGATTCTCTCCTATTATTCTGGGTTGTTCTTCATTTATTAAAGAGTAAGCCACTACTCCACTTCCTAATACAATAAATGTAACAAAAGATATCAAACCAATATTAGATTTATTTTTTATTTTGTCATAATTCATTGTTTCCATATATTATTCTCCTTTTATTTTCTTGAAAGTTTATCACAATAAAAACTTGTTTTCAAGCAATTTTTTAAATTACTCTGATTGCAAAGAAGTTATTGCAACAGCTACTACTATATCGTCTACTTTACATCCTCTAGACAAATCATTAATAGGTTTTGCCAAGCCTTGAGTAATTGGCCCTATAGCATCTGCATTAGCAAATCTCTCAACCAATTTATACCCAATATTTCCAGCTTCTATGTTTGGAAATATTAACACGTTAGGCCTACCAGTTATCCTACATTCTGGAGCTTTTATCTTTGCTACATTAGGTTCTAAAGCAGTATCTAATTGTAGTTCTCCATCATATTCAAAATCTACTTTTTCTCTATCTAATATTGCTTTTGCTTGTTTTACCTTTTCAACATGTTCAGATGAAGCACTTCCATATGTAGAATAGGATAATAACGCAACTACAGGTTTCTTTTCTAAAATATCCTCACAAGATTTTGCCGCTTGCTTAGCTATTGTAGCAAGTTGTTCAGTAGTTGGAAATGGTATAAGTCCACAATCTGAAAAAATATATTCTTTCCCATATTTAGAATCTGGTATATTCATCAAAAAGAACGAAGACACGCTTTCGTCTTTATTCCTTGATTTTATAATCTGTAAAGCCGGTCTTAAAGTATCTGCAGTAGAATGTGCTGCTCCTGAAACCAATCCGTCAGCATCTCCAGTCTTTACCATGCAAACCCCAAAATACACATAATCTTTAACCAAATCATTCGCTTCGGATAATTTTAATCCCTTTCCTTTTCTTAATTCATATAGCATATTAACATATTCGTTATACTTAGGAAATGTTAGTGGATTTACAATATCTATTCCAGATAAATCAATTTTCTCTTTTTCACATATTCTTTTTATATCGTCATTATCCCCTATTAATATAGGAATTGCTATCTTCTCTTTTTGTATAATCTCAGCCGCTTTTAATACCCTTATATCATTACTCTCAGGCAAAACGATTTTTCTTATTTTTTCTTTTGCTCTTTCCTTTATTCTTTCGATAACATTACTTTTCATATTTTCCCTCTAATTTTAAAACAATTTGTTTTCTTTGCCATTTAAAATTTTAACAATATTAGTTTTATGTTTGTATATAACTAAGACCGTTGCCATAGCAGTTATTAAAACATTAAAATTTGTATCCATAAACATAGTAATTATTACTAATAAAAATGTTCCACAAATACTTCCAAGTGACACCCATCTAGTTATTAATATCAATAATATACCTACTACTATGCAAACTAAAGCCGCTCTGTAGTCTATTAATAGAGCCGAAGTCAAATATGTTGCAACTCCTTTTCCCCCTTTAAAGCTATAATAAATAGGGAAAACATGTCCCATAATACTTGCTAACATAAATAAAGATTTTGCTATATTATTAAAAGGAATATTAAATATTTTAGCAACAAGAAAAGATATAACAAAGCTTGTTACTACTTTTAATACATCAAGCACAAATACTAAAGCTCCCCATTTTTTGCCCATAGTTCTTATTGCGTTAGTGGTTCCCGCATTATTACTGCCAAGTTCTCTAATGTCTTGTTTAAGAACTTTCTTGCTTAAAAGTATAGCAGGATTAATGGCCGCAATAAAATAACTTAATATAAAAACAAAAATATAAAACAAAATCATATTTTATTTCTCCTTATCTTCTTTTTTCTCTTTTTCACGAACTATAATATTTATAGGTGTTCCTTCTAAATCAAAATGTTTTCTTAACTCATTTTCCAAATATCTTAAATATGAAAAATGTGCTAATTCTTTTTTATTTACAAATAAAACAAATGTAGGCGGAGCTACTTTAACCTCAGTTGCATAATATATTTTTAATCTTTTCCCTTTGTCTGTTGGTGCTGGATGTATCGCCATAGCTTCCATTATTACATCGTTTAAAACTCCTGTAGAAATTCTAAAGTTATTTGCAGCATGAACTTTATTTATTAACTCAAATAACTTGTCTACTCTTTGTCCTGTTACTGCAGATAAAGTGATTATTGGGGCATAAGACATAAATTTGAAATTCTCTCTAATCTTCTTTACATATTGATTTAATGTTATTTCATCTTTATTTATTAAATCCCATTTATTTACAACTATTATTAAAGCTTTCCCTTTTTCATGTGCAATCCCCGCTATTTTTTCATCTTGCTCGGTTACCCCCTCTGTAGCATCTATAACAATTAGAGCTACATCTGACCTTTCAATAGCAGCTTTAGCTTTTATAATACTATACTTTTCAATATCATCATAAATTTTATTCTTTTTTCTTATTCCTGCTGTATCGATAAAATTATATTTCCCATACTTGTTTTCAAACACAGTATCAATAGCATCTCTCGTTGTTCCTGCAACATTACTTACTATAGAACGTTCTTCTCCAAGAATTTTGTTAGTTAACGAAGACTTCCCTACATTAGGTTTACCGATAATAGCAACACTTATAGTTTCATCTTGTTCTTCTACTTCTTCTATTGTACCGAAATTATCATAAATTGCATCCAAAACCTCACCAATGCCAAGTTTAGCTATTGAAGATACAGGATATGGTTCGCCTAGTCCTAAATTATATAATTCATATATATCATCAGGTGGTGCACCAACATTATCTACCTTGTTACAAACCAAAATAACAGGTTTATTAGTTCTCCTTAACATCTGAGAAATTTCTATATCTGTAGCTGTTACTCCAGACTTTATGTCTGTTACAAAAACTATAACATCAGCCATATCCATAGCAAGCTCAGCTTGTCTTCTCATAGACTTTACTATCACATCATCTGTAATATCTTCTATTCCACCAGTGTCTACTAATTGAAAAGTTTTCCCTCTCCATTCAACATCTGCTAATATTCTATCTCTTGTAACCCCAGCTTCATCTGAAGTAATTGATAAATTTTCTCCTACTAATAAATTAAAAAACGTTGATTTTCCAACGTTAGGTCTTCCTATTATTGCTACTATTTTTTTAGACATTTAAAAAACTCCTTTAACATATATATTTTACTTTATTTAGACTTAAAAGTAAACAATTTAGTTGAATTTTATAATAAATTAAAAACAATACTAAACTCCTTTAAAAATGTTCTGTTTTGTGGTAAAATACTACAGAATTAATTATAGATTCTAAAATAAATATTTTGGAGGTTATTATGAAGATATATATAAAATATTTTATATGTGTTTTAGTTATATTTGTGTTATTAATACTTTTCACGCCATTTACGAACTATAATGAACCTAATTATCCGTCAAAAACCGCTACAATGTTTTTTGAAAGTGAAGTTTTGCCTTTAAACCAAGATACAACAAGCATTCCTATTCCAGAAACTAATTTTAAAGAGTCTGAAATAAAAACAGCCAATAAAATATATCTAACTTTTGATGACGGTCCAAGTACTAACATTACGCCTAAAATTTTGGATTTATTAGCTAAATACGACATAAAAGCAACTTTTTTTATATTAAATTATAACAATAAGAAGAAAGAAATTATTAAAAGAATAATTGAAGAAGGGCACACGTTGGGCATTCACGGATACTCTCATGATTATGAAAGCATTTATTCATCACCAGATAAATGTTTAGAGAACTTTATTTTACTAAAGAATAAAATTTATAACGATTTTTGCATTGATTGTAATATAGTAAGATTCCCTGGCGGAAGTTCTAATACTGTTAGCAAGAAATATTGCACTGGAGTAATTTCTAATTCTCTATCACTTTTAGCAGAACACACTCTGGTTTATTTTGACTGGAATATAAGTTCTGGAGATGCAGGTCTTACGACTGACCCAAATGAAGTTTTTAATTACGTAGTCAATTTCCTCAAACCCAAAAGAAATAATATGGTTTTAATGCATGATTCTTCAAGTAAAGAGCATACTTATCTTGCCTTAGAAAATATAATTTTATATGCTTTCAAAAATAACTATTGTTTCGAAAAAATAACAACTGACACAATTCCTGTTCATCACAAAATATATAACTAAGCTTTATTCCCAAGCTATAAAAATAGCTTGGGAATTTTTATATTTAAGTGTTGAATTTTGTAAAAATTAAATATATAATGTTTATGATTTACAAAGGAGAAAAAAATGGAAAAGAACGTAAAATTATTCCCTTTTTACAAATTGTTTTCTTACGACATCCTTTTTTACTACGCAATAAACGTTATATTCTTTTCTCAGTCTAAAGGATTGTCATTATCTGAAATTGCCCTATTCTCTACTGCTTATAGCATTGCGGCAATAGTTTTTCAAATACCAGCAGCAATTATAGCAGAAAAATTAGGTACGAAATTATCTATGATTATAGGAAACATACTTTGCTTAACTTGGGGACTTAATTTAATAATTTCAAATTCATTTGAGCTTTTTATAATAGGTGAAGTTATTTTAGCCTTAGGCTTTTCGCTAAAAGGGGTTACAGAATCACCTTTTTTACTATCATCACTAAAAAAACTTAATAGAGCTGATGAATTTGCAAAAACCGAATCAAAAGGTTCAGTACTTTACTTTTTAATTGAAGCAATCGCTTGCATTGCTGCAGGATATTTATATAAAGCTAATGAATATTTACCAATAATATTTGCTTGTATTTGTTGTTTAATTTCTACATGTATTGCATTCTCTTTTAACAAAATTAATAAGTCTGCAGAAACAGTATCTTCTCAAAAATACTTTTCAGACTTAAAGGCTGGTTTTAAATATATTTTTAAAAGTAAAAGATTACACGCCTTACTTTTATTTACTTGTGTCTTCTATGGAGTGATTTCATCTTGTAATGTTTTAATGAAATCATATTTTGCTGAATTTGGATTATCTCCTGAAGGCTTTGGATATGTTTATGCAGTATTTGCTATTTTTGCAGCGTTAGGTTCTAAAATACAAAATATTCTAGAGAAAAAATTTAAAAACAAAACGTTACAATTTTTCTCAACAACTTATCTATTCTTAGTAATAACAGCCGGTATTATAGCAATGTTTAATTTTAAAAACAACGTAATTATTAATGCAGGTATCATATTATTTGCAATACAACAAATTTTTAAAGGTTCTTACAGAATTATAATAAAACAATATATTACAAGATACACAACCTCAACTATACGTTCAAAACTTATGTCTATTTATTACTTATCTGAACATCTTGGAGCTGCTATATTCACTTCGTTAATTTCAGTATTATTAGCAAACTTCAAAATTGGAATGACTTGTACTATAACTGGGTTCTTACTATTTATTATAATTTTATTTGTATTGCAATTTATGGAGTCAAGAGTCGGTCTTTCTCCGGACAAATACACAACTCGTGATAGAATAGATTTATTAGAACAAACAAATGCCGAACAAAAATAAAAAGAGTGGATTTTAAAATATTCCACTCTTTTCTATTTATTTAAACAAATCATTTCAATTATTCTTGCACTTGTTATTTTTTCCAACTCATTACTTTCTAAATTATATCTATATATCCCAATCTTATCGTTTAAAGAAAAATATAACATATTATCTACCAATTGTAGCATTTTTACGTTGTTTTCTACTAATATTTTATCTTCTCCTTCTTCACTTGTAATATATACATTTTTATCTGATGCGTTTATATAAATCACATGCTTATTATAAACGTCAAAAACATCCCTTGATTCTAATGTACTATTGTCTGTTACAACTACATTATCTGAGCCGTCTTTTTTTATTCTATATATTTTGTTTTTATCACTTTTATTAGAATAATATATGTAATCTTCGCTTACAATTAAATCATTTACAATTATTTTATTTGTCAGCGTTGCTAGCAATTCTCCATCATATGAATATTTTAGTGCCGTTCTTGTTGTTCCGGCTTCCGCTATAACATATAGGTTGTTTTCATCACTTGTAATTTTATGTAAAGTAGCAGATATAATTAGAGTTTCTTCTTTATTCACTACCGAATACAACCCGGTATTTGTTTTATCACCTTTAATATATTTATATACAAATAAACCATCTTTATTTATTATAAAATCTTGTACATTCCCTTCAACTACCAATTCAATCTCTTCACTTGTCAAATTTATTCTATATAACGAATTTTCTTTTATTCCATAAATAAAATTATCATATTTACTTATGTTTTTTAATCCCTCTCCTGCTGGTATTTCGTGCCTAGATTCATCAGCCCCCATATAATAATATAAAATATTATCTTGTTCACTTGTATATGGTTTTGCCATAAAATACATCTTATATGTTTTTATAAGTTTGCTTTCTTCTACCACTTTATTTGCTAATTCTGTCATCTTGTTATATATCTTCAGTTGGTTAAAAACATATATACTAAGAGCGACAATCACTGTTAAAATTACTAGAGGTTTTAATATAGCTAAATAACGTCTTTTAGATTTTTTCTTTTTCTTTAAATATTCTTTTCGAGTCATACTTTTTTCTCTTTCATTTATTAGCAATATTGTCACCCCCTAATTGCTAATTATTATATCACCACAACACTTGGTTTACAACAATTTTGACTCAACTTTAATATTAATTTTATTTATGTTAACCTATATTGATTTTTTAACAAAAATTTGGTATAATTTAATTGTATATGGCATCTAAAAAGTGCTAATTAACTCTTTTTCTCGCCTTACACAGAATTTTGTTAAGGCTTTAAATAAAACACAAAAATAAATCTAAAGAAACAAAGGAGAAAAAATGAAACACATCACAAAAATTTTAAGCTGCATCCTTATCGTTGCAATGCTTTTTGCAACACCAATCTTTGCAAATGATTGGAGTATGAACGAAGAGGAAAATTTCGTTTACCGGTACACTTATGAACCTTCCGAATGGGCTAAAGAAGCAAGCACCAAGCTCAAAATAGTTTGGTATGAAGCCCCCACACGCCCAACTCTTAAAGGTGAAGTTATGTTCTCAATTTTAAGAACAATTCAGGCGTCACGTTATCGCAGGGGTATAGAACTGCTTTCAAGCAATACCGCCCTTACATTTTACGACGCAGAAGAGCTCTGTGACACAGCTACCACTGAAGCTAAGGTTTTGGTTGACTTAGGTGTTCTTACGGGATACCAGAACTACATGTCTCTTACTAATGTTATTAAAAGAAGTGAAGCTTCAAAAGTAATAACATTTTTCAATCCTTTTCTGGAACTTCCTGTTATAAGGAGCGCTCCTAATTTTGGAGATATTAGCGGGCACTGGGCTCGCTCTTATATCAATTATGCTTGTTCAATCGGAGCTCTCAATGGGAAAGGCGCTGATTATGACGGTATCATTAAGTTTGCTCCTGATGCAGATCTCACTTTGGAACAGTTAGTACAAATTTTGTACAATGTCACTCTTGTTAACAGCGACATAACTTTATCTGATGTTGCTAAGGGACTTAAGGATACCTTCTTTATTGACACAACTCTCGACCTTTCAGTATATGAAGGGATGTACAATGATGAAGATAATGGAGATGTAACTCCTCCCGACACAACGCCCGATGAAGTAGTTCCTACTCCTCCTCAAGAGCCTGATGATGACTACGACTATAAAAGGACCATCATCTACGTCGAAGGATATGAGCCTAGTACTTATTATAACGCTTGGGTTGATGATACCATTAAGCTAATTATTGATAGTGACAATGGAAAACTTGAAAAAGTGACACTCTCCAACAATAAGTGTTCACTTACAAAAGATATATCATCGCTTGACACCAATAAGTACACCTTTACTCTTGACGTAAAAGTTGCGGGTTCGTGTATTCTTTATCTTGATTTTGAAGATGGCACAAATCTTGAGTTTACTATAAACTCATGCTCAGAATAACTAAAAATCCCGGGGATTAAAATCCCTGGGATTTTCTTTATACTAAAGTTTTTTCAAATTGAGAATTATATAAATCAGCATAAAAACCTTTTTTCTCAATTAGCTCATCATGATTTCCTTGCTCCACAATATTACCTTCATTCATTACAAGTATTAAATCCGCATTTTTTATTGTAGACAATCTATGAGCTATTATAAAGGAAGTTTTGCCTTGCGTAAGTTTATCCATTGCAACTTGAACAAGTTCTTCCGTTCTAGTATCTACTGAGGAAGTTGCTTCATCTAATATTAAGAATGGAGCATTTTCAATCATGGCCCTAGCAATTGTAATCAATTGCTTTTGTCCTGCTGAAATTCCTTCAATATCTCCCAAAATTGTATCGTATCCTTGAGGCAAACTTCTTATATAATGGTCAACTCCAACCGTTTTGCAAGCTTTAATTATCTCCTCATCGCTCACACCTTCTTTGTTATATACAATATTTTCTCTAACTGTACCATTGAAAAGCCAAGTGTCTTGTAAAACCATCACAAATAAGTCATGTACGTTTTCACGAGTTAAATCTTTAGTAGATACTCCATCAATTACTATGTCCCCACTATCTATTTCATAAAACTTCATAAGTAGATTTACCATAGTAGTCTTGCCGGCACCTGTAGGCCCTACTATCGCTATTTTTTGCCCTGCCTGAGCAACACAATTAAAATCTTTAATTATAACTCTGTCCTTATTATATCCAAATCTTACATTTTTAAATTCAATATTTCCCTTAACATCTTCCTTATCTAAAACTTTTGTTTTATCTTTTTCATCTGACATTTCTTTTTCGCCAAGAAATTCAAAAACTCTTTCACTTGCCGCAGCAGTGGATTGAAGTCCTGTTAAATTTTGAGCAATTTGTGATAACGGATTCGTAAATAATCTTATATATATCATAAACGCAACTATATCGCCAAATAATATTGTTCCATTATTAGCTAAAATTGAACCAACTATACATACCGCAACATAACCAAAGTTTCCTATAAATCCCATTATAGGTTGCATTAAGCCAGATAAAAACTGACTTTTTCTAACAGAATGATATAACTTTTCATTTATCTCATTAAATATTTCTTTTGCCTCACGAGTTCCATTATATACTTTTACTACATTATGTCCTGAATATATTTCTTCAATATGTCCATTTATTTTTCCCAATTCTTCTTGCTGCCTTACAAAATACTTTTGAGATTTTTTCAAAATAACAGAAGATAAAGAAAATCCTATTAATGAAGCTAGAATTGCTGTAACAGACATTTGCCAGTTGGTGATAAACATCATAATTATTGTTCCTACAAACATAGTAAGCGAACTCACCAAACCACTCACACTATTATGCAATGTATGCCCTATTGTATCTACATCATTTGTTACACGAGACAATGTGTCTCCTATTTCATGCTTATCAAAATAACTAAGCGGCAACTTATTTATTTTGGTAGAAATACTAAAACGTAATTTATATGTCAATTTATTTGTTATAGTTGTCATTATAAAAGCTTGCAAATAATTAAAAATAAAACTTAATACATAAAGTATAGTAAGTAGTATCCCTATATCCTTTATAGCCTCTATGTTTATACTAGTAGTAATTCCTTCTAATATTTGGTTAGTTAAATCTTTTAACTTGTCTGGCCCAATAATAGCAAGTATAGAACTTACACAAGACAAAAACACAGCAATTACAACTGGAGCAATAAATTTCTTACTGTATCTTATGAGAGCTACCATAGACCTTTTAAAATCTTTGGGTTTTTCTACTATTCTTGGTCCCCTTCCCATAGGTCCTCTAGGAGGTCTATTAGAACCGTTTTTATATTTACTTTCTTCCATTTTCTAATTCCTCCTTACTTAATTGAGAAAGAGCAATCTCTTTATATATTTCACAATTATTTAATAGTTCTTCGTGAGTTCCAAGCCCCACTACATTACCTTGATCCAATACCATTATTTTATCTGCTTCTTTAATAGTTCCAATCCTTTGAGCCACAATTAAGTTAGTAGCGTCTTTAGTATATTTTTTTAATTCTTTTCTTAGATTAAAATCTGTTTTATAGTCTAAAGCAGAAAAACTATCATCAAAAATATATATTTCTGGATTTCTTGCAATAGCGCGAGCAATAGCTAATCTTTGCTTTTGACCACCACTAATATTAGTCCCTCCTTGTGCAATATGAGAGTTTACTCCCTCACTCATTTTTTCTACGAACTCAGTTCCTTGCGCTACACCTATTGCCTCTTTAATTTTTTCTTCATTCGGTTTATCGGCTCCATTATCTCCATAAGAAACATTCTCTTTTATGCTTCCGTCAAACATTACCGCTTTTTGAGGTATATATCCGAAGTCTATTATGCAAACTTTCCAAATCCCACTCTTTTACATCTATTCCGTCTACTAACACACTTCCTTCTGTTGCATCATAAAATCTAGGCACAAGATTAATTAGAGTGCTTTTGCCAGAACCCGTTGAACCAATAAAAGCAATTGTTTCACCTTTATTTACTTTAAAAGACACATCCTTTAACATATATTCTTCAGCATCTGGGTATTTAAAAGATACATTTTTAAATTCAACCGTTCCTTGCTCTCTTGAATCCTTTCTCACACCATTTTTAATACTTAAATGAGTATCTAATACTTCTCTTATTCTTTTTGCACTCACACTAGCTCTAGGGTAAATTATAAATATTAACGCTAGCATCATAAATGCACTTAATACTTGTATTGCATAAGAAGAAAATACTACCATATCACTAAAAATACCAATTCTATCAAATAATCCAGCTTTATTTATCATATAAGCCCCTGTAAAATATATAGCAAGAGTTAAGCCTTGCATAATAATTGACATGACTGGAGAAATGATAGATAGTAGTCTTTGGTTAAATGTATGAATTTTGGTTAAAGTGCTATTAGTCTTTTCAAACTTTTCTTGTTGGTATTCCTCTGCATTATACGCTCTAACAACTCTAATGCCAGTTAGATTTTCTCTAATTATTCTATTTACATCATCTATTAGCTTTTGTATAACCCTAAAACGTGGCAATACTAATGAAATTAATGTTACTATCATAATTAGCAGTATAGCAACACCTATAGCAGTAATCATACTCCAAGTAAAGTTTTTATTTGCAATTTTCACTACAGCCCAAATTGCCATTATTGGAGCTTTAACAATTAATTGTGCTCCCATTGCTATAAACATTTGCACTTGAGTTACATCATTAGTGGTTCTAGTAATCAAACTACTTGTAGAAAACCTCTTAATTTCTTCCATGCTGAAATCTAAAGTCTTATTAAACACTTTGGCTCTCAAATTTTTAGAAAATCCAGCAGCTACATAAGAAGTAAAATACCCTACTATTACTGCAGATGAAAAACTTCCTAAAGCACAAGCCAACATATATGCGCCTTGTTCTAAAATATCTGCCGTCTTGCTCCCCTCTGTTTGTACTAATGTCGTAATATTTGACATATAATCTGGTAATTTTAAATCAAGCCAAACTTGCGCCATTATAAATACTACACAAATTAAAAGAAATATCACATCTTTTTTGTTTAAATTCTTTAATAATTTTAACATAACTTTTCCTTTCTATAACTTATTTTTAACAATTGTATATTTTAACATAAACAATTTTAAATTGCCACAATATAATATATATTCATACAATTTAACAAAAACACTCTAGAGTTGTTTCTCTAGAGTGTTTTCTAAAAGTCATATCTTAATATAAATAAAACTATAGATATTACAAAAGTTATTAAAAAGTTTTTAAATACCATAGTAGCTTTATCTGTAGACTTTCTATACAAAATTAGAGTTAAAACAGGCGTTATAACAAACACAATCGCTATTAACATAGGTAATGCAATTATACCGCCCCAATCATTCCAATCTATATATAAAATAAACAAAGCAATTAAAATATTATATATTATTAGCATCAAACTTTCTTTTTTCATATGTTCAACTCTCCTTGTTATATGTATTCTCTTACAACTCTTTCAGAAATCGTAGAAATAACTTCATAATTTATTGTATCATAAATATTGGCAATATCCTCTACAGTAACAATTTCATTATCCCATAAATATACTTCGTCTTGTACATCAACATCCGGAATATCTGTAACGTCTACCATAAAGCAATCCATACAAACTGTTCCAACAATAGGAGCCCTCTTGCCATTTACAACTACATAACCTTTGTTGCTCAAGCTTCTTCTTATTCCATCTGCATATCCTAGCTGTACGGTTGCTATTTTACTCTTTTTATCTGTTATATATCTTTTTCCATAACTTATAGTAGTTCCTTTGTCTACATCTTTAAGAAAAGAAATTTTAGATTTAAGTTTTATTGCAGGTCTAACTTCCACCTTTTGTTTAATGTCTTCAGCAGGATAATACCCATACAATATAATGCCGGGTCTTACTAAATTAAAATGAGCTTCTGAGAAATTAAAGATTCCAGCAGAATTACAACAATGAACATATTTAAATTCTATTCCTAAATTCTTAGCTTTTTCATAAGCTTCATTAAATTTTAAAATCTGTATCTTAGTAAAATCACAATCATCATCGCTACAAGAAAAGTGAGTATAAATTCCTTCTATTTGAATATTAGGATATTTTTTTGCCTCTTGTATAAACTCTTCAATTTGATTTGCCTTTATTCCTGTTCTTCCCATTCCAGTATCTATTTCAATATGTATTTTGAAATTATATTTAGAATTTTTGCCCAGCTCTTTCAAAAAGGATGTTGCTCCAACTCCTACAGTTATATTATATTTTGCCACATGCTCTATGTCCTCTTTATAAATCTGATTTAATATAAAAATTTCCTCTTTAAATCCCAAATTTCTCATTGAAATTGCTTCGTCAAGAATTGCAACGCCCACTATTTTTACCATGCACGCCTTTAATATATCTATTCTATCATTTAAATTTGTTTTATACCCATTATCTTTAATAATTGGCATAACATCTACTTTTGGTCCTATAAATTCTTTAATTTTATTAATATTGTATATTATATTTTCTTTACTAATTTCTAGTTTTGCCTGCCAAAACTTTTCCATAACTTTTCTCCTACTTATTAAACAACATATTTTTATCATTTTGTATTATTCTCAACATATGACCAATATTACCTTCACCTGCAAACTTGTTGGTATCAAAAAAGTCTTGATTTAAAGTCTGCCAGCTAAGTTCATTTAATTCTTCAACTAACTCAACCGACTTTTCTAGTTTGCCAACAAAAACTTGCAACTCCATGTCTTCTACATAATAATTAAAATCCATAAAACGTTTTATTGTTATATCTTCTTTACTTATCCCTGTTTCCTCAAATAGTTCTCTATATGCTCCATCAAGTTCTGATTCATTATCTTCCAATTTACCGCCAACCAAATTATATTTATCCTTAAATGGTTCTTTTTTTCTTTTACACATTAAAACGTTTTCAAAATCATTATCGAAAACAAAAACAACATTTAATTTCTTCATACATTAACCTTTAATAAAATAATCTTTCTTTTTAAATCCTGCTGTCATAAATCTCATTGCTGCTCTGCCACCTGTAAGCCAAGTAAATTTAACGTTATTTTTAGTATTGTTTAATATCTTGTCTACCATAAACTCTGCTATCGTTTCTGGATAATCTCCTAGTATGTTATATATTTTCTTTGTTTTCTCATCTAGTTCAATTTTTTCTCCATCTCCTAAAGACGTATGTATAAAATTGGTTATCATTATTCCTGGAGTAATTTTCCCCACTAATACATTAGTCTTCTTTTCTTCCGCCTCATAAGCTAACGCTTCTGTAAAATATGTAATTGCTCTTTTAGCTGTACCATACATAGATAAACCAAAAATTTTAGCATCATTACTTCCGTGCCCTTCTACATTATATATTTGTCCAAAGCCTTGTTTTATCATAAGAGGCATAATTAACTTACTACATAAAACAGTTCCTTTTAAATCTACAGCTATAAGCTTATCTATTTCTCTTTCCTCTAATTCCCATAAAGCTTTATTAGGTTGGTTTACACCAGCGTTATTTATCCATATATCTATTGTTCCTAATTCTTTTTCAGTATTATCTATAACATTTTGTATGTCTTGTACGCTTGTAACATCTGCCACGTAAGCCAAAACCTTTGCCTCAGAAGCAATTGTTTTTAACTTAGTTGATGCTTCATCCAAAGCTTCCTTTGACACATCACATACCACAACATTTAATCCTTTTTCTCTAAATAACCTTACTAATTCATAGCCAAATCCTCTGGCACTGCCTGTTACAACAACCGTTTTCATTTTAACCTCCGTTATATAAACTACAATGTATTTTACCACTTAATATTTTTAATGTAAATGTAAAAACATTAAAAAGTATTTAAAAGTATATACCTATTATCTAATACAGCAATTACTCTATCCTCTTTTAAATATTTTAACTCCCTCATTAACGCACTTCTGTCTACTGATAGGTATTCAGCGAGCGCTGTATAATTCATAGGTAACCTAATTCTTTTTGAGTTTTCTTGATTTGCCAAAAATTTAAAATATTCTAACAATTTCTCTCTTATTGTTTTTTGAGTCAATAAATGAATCCTTTTATAATTATTATTTAATTTACTTATTACTATTTTAAACAAGTTGTCTATAAATTGATTGTGACAACTACAATTATTCCCACATCTATTTATTATATTCTTATATTCTAAAAACAATACTTCGCTTTGCTCTAAGGCTATTATAGATAATTCATTATTATCCATATTAAACATATTAGACTCAAATACATTGCCCTCTTTTAAACTCTCTATAACTGCTTTATTTCCGTTGTAATCTATCCTTATTAAATCTGCGCTTCCACTGCATATAATCCCAATGATATCTGTATTTTGAAAACTGCTTAATATAATCCCGTTTTTCTTATATTTTATTCTTCTTCCATTCATACATTTTATCATTCTTTCCAGGTCTTCTTTTGTAATATTAGAAAAAATATCCATAATTATCTCCCACTTTTTAAAGATATTTTAACAAATTGACAAACAAGTTGCAATTGCAACACAATACTTTTTGCCTTTTTTGATAAAATTTATCTACTTAAGGAGTGCTTTATGAAGGTTATTAAAAGAGATGGAGCTTCTGTAGAATACGACAGAGATAAAATTAAAATCGCAATAAACAAAGCAAATTCAAAAGTTTTAGAAGAAGAACAAGCTTCAGAAGTTCAAATAAAAAACATAATTAAGTATATTGAAAATTTAAATAAAAAAAGAATATTGGTTGAGGACATCCAAGATATTATAGAAGAAAAACTTATGGCCATTGGCAAATTTGCTCTAGCAAAAGAATATATTACTTATCGCTATACAAGAGCATTAGTTAGAAAAGCAAATACAACAGACGAATCTATTTTAAGTTTAATAAAGAATAAAAACGCAAATACAAATAGCTCTTCTTATTCAAATTCTTTTTCATTTCAAAGAGATGTTATAGCTAGCGAAGTTTCTAAAGATTTGTCTAAAAGAATACTATTACCAGCTAAAATTGCTGAAGCTCATGAAAAGAATATCATATATATTCACGACTTAGAGTATTTTATGCAGCCAATAGTATGTGCTTCATATATAAATATTCAAGACATGCTAGATAAAGGTACTGTTATTAATAATATTGAATTAAAGATACCAACTTCATTTTTTGATGCTTGTATAAACTTATCTAAGATTTTAACAAGCTTAGTTGCAAGTAATTTTCAAGGCCAAACTATAGATTTAACATGTCTTGGAAAATACTTGGAGATTTCCAAAAACACTATTATACAAAACTTAGTACCTAGTAATTCTAACTTGCTAGATAAAGAATCCATTAATAAACAGTTAGATTTTTTAATAGCATCTGAACTAACAAACGGAATTGATTTAATTGTCGGACAACTAAATGCCTTGTCTTCTTTTAACAAAAGCATAACTACTATGAATATTTTTCTAAAAACAGATTCTAAAGATAAATATTTTAATGAAAATAAACAAATAATAGAAGAATTTTTATTACAAATTAATTCTAAACAACCTAGTTTAAAAGATAACTTTCCAAAAATAATATTTTTGTTAGATGAATTTAACCATTATAAAGAAAACACTTTAACAAATTTAGCAATTAAGTTTGTTGAACAAGGTGGAAATTTATATTTTCTTAGTTCAAAGGTTATGTTAAACAATTATAACAAAATATTTCCGCCAATAGGGACGAATTATTTTCACCCGGTCATACCAGGTGCTTTTAATCAAGCGAAAGTAACCATAAACTTACCACAAATAAGTATAATAGCTGATGGAAATTTAGACTCTTTTTGGAACCTGCTAGATGAAAGATTGGAAATTTGTAAAGAGGCTCTACTTTGTAAACATCATTCAATGCTGGGAATAAATAGTTCTACCAGCCCTATACATTGGGAAAATGGAGGAATATTTAGAAATAGTGAAAGTAGTAAAATAGATTCTTTTCTAAAAAGCGATGCCTCAACTTTAACGCTAGGATATTTAGGGTTATATGAAACTTCTAAAATTCTAGAGCCATCCGAATCTGTAAACTTGTCTAAAGAAATTCTAGAATATATTAATAAAAAAGTTAATTCTTGGTCTATTGAATTCGGAATAAAATTTAATATAAGCGGAACTTGTGATTTGGAAATCTGTAAACAATTTATTCAAAATGATTTAGAGCAATATGGAAAAATCAAAGGTATAACAGATAAAGTATGTTATTCTCAAGGATTTGAAATAATAAATAAGAACATAAACACCATCATTCAAAAACTTCAAGAAGAGGTTATTCTCCAAAATTTATCTTTAGGGGGAAGTCTTATTATACTTAACTTAGACAATACATCACAATTAAATAATGAACTATTATCTTTTATATATGACAATGTTCAATTTATAAAAATAGAAATAATTTAAAATAAAACAAAGTCGTTGTGGCTACAATGACTTTGTTTTATTACTTTTTTAATCTATTTATTCACTTCTTAATGCAAGTACTGGATCTTTCTTTGCGGCTTGCTTTGATGGTATCAAACCGCCAACAAGTGTTAATAGCACACTTAACACAACTAATATGGTAGCCCCCACAACAGGAAGTACCGCTGTTATATCTGTATTAATTCCATGAATTATTGCATTAACAGGTATTAGCAATAGTAATGTAGTTGCAATACCAAGTATTCCTGAAAATAATCCTACTATAAATGTCTCGGCATTAAATATAGAAGATATATTTTTCTTTGAAGCTCCAATTGCTCTTAATACCCCTATTTCTTTTGTTCTCTCTAAAACAGAAATATACGTTATAATTCCTATCATTATAGAAGAAACTACTAACGAAATACTTACAAAAGCTATTAAAACATAACTTACGCTATCTACTATTGTTTTAACAGAAGACATTAACATTCCTGTAATATCTGTGTATTTAATTACTTTTTCGGAATCCTTCTTTTCTGTTTCCTTATTATAGTTATCTAAGAACTCAATAAAACTTTCCTTAGATTCGAAGTCTTTAAAATAGAATGAAATGCTGGTAGGCTCATCAATATTTTGGTATCCCAACATCAATAGATTAGTATCCGCATTTTCTACAGTTGTTGATGTCATAGCTGTAAATATTCTTTTTAGTTCTTCCTCACTCATATCAAATTTAAATGCAGCTGCAATTTTATTTTCATCCACATTAAAAGATTTAGCCACTGTTTGCATTAATTCAGCTGTTAATTCGCCAACTTTTGAAAGGATTGTTTTTTGCATTATAGCTTCAGTCATTTTAGCACCCATTGTATTTGCTAAAGTAACTATAGTTTCTTGTTTAACCAAAGCTGTAACCATAGTTTCAACCGCGCTTTTAGCAAGCATTGCGCTAGGGTCTTCAGCCTGATTTCCAGGGCTATTACTAGACATCATATTAATATATTGCTGTAAAAAACTTTTAATCAAGCCAGAATAAGTACTTATCCAAACATCTTGTTTTATTAAATAATCCTTTTCCATCGACAAAAGCAATACTTTATTATTATCTTCCTTCATGAAATTGTCTACAACTTCATCTACCTGACTCAATTTTATAACGGCAACTCCATGGTTTTGGTTTTTATCAATATAATCATTCAATAAATTTGTAGTTAAAGTTTCTAGTGTACTTAAAAAAGTATTTTTTGCTTTACTAGTATCTGTGGTAATAGCTTTAGAAATTTCAGTTATATATCCTCCTGTCAATTTAGATATATCCTTTTCTGAAATTTTTGAACCAAACGCAGAAGATAACATATCTGTATCTATTGAAATCATGTCTTCAAAATTAAGGCCTGCTGTCTTGTTTTTGTCATCAAAAGACTTTCCGCTAAATACATTTACACTTTTATTAGACAATTGTTTCTTCACAATTTCAGATTCAGAAGCAACGTTTATTACGTGTTCTGTTAAAGCTTTTGTATATCCTATTCCAGACATAAGTCCAGAGCTTTCACTCTTAGGGCAAACAATACCAACTATTTTCAAGGCTGAAGCTTCATTATATACATTATTCATAAAAGTTTCATCTGCTGACATATCTTCATATACATCAAACTTACTATTATATTTATACGTTTTAGTCGCATCTACTAGCTTAAGTTCTAAGTTCATTAACTCCTCATAAGTGAATTCTAATGGTTCATTTTTATTTTCTACCTTTTTTCCTTCCATAATTTGAGCTATCATATCCTCTAATTCACTTAAATCTCTTAGCCCCAATCCATATAGCAGCATATCTGAAATTGAATTTTCATTAGGTAAAATTAGTATTACTTCATTATATTTTTCTGGCCATTTTCCTTCTACGATTCTAAATTGCGATTCTAGCATTTCTTTATTATCCACAAGTTCACTAAATATAGAAATGCCACTTGTCATAAAGCTTGATGTGCTTCCCATAAGCGATGAGAAGAAATCGCTAGGATTTAGTAAAACCAATTTATTTTCATTATTTTTAGTATAAATCATAGGAGACACTGCATAAGTAAATTTAGTTAAGGATACCATATCGTCAACTATTTTCTCATTATCTTCTAAATAATGTTTAAATGTTTTTAAATCGTTTTTTCCAACTGTCGCAAACATATCTGCAACATTTTGTTTCTCTACTACCATTCCTTCTTCTTGATTTTGATCATTATTTAAACCAGTCATTGAAAGAAGCATAGACATTGCATCAGCTGTTTCTGCAGTAATTGTTAAAGGATATGATGTCAAAGCGTCTTCTTGTATTTTATCTATATAATTTTGAAAGCCTGTAGATAAAGATAATATCATTGCAATTCCAATAATACCTATAGAACCAGCAAAAGAAGTCAAAATTGTACGCCCTTTTTTAGTTAATAAATTATTTAAACTTAAGGAAAAAGCTGTAGACCAAGACATTGAAGCCTTTCCCAAATTTTTATGTTTTGGTTTTTCCGTCTTAGCTTCATCTAAGTTAAATGGATTCGAATCTGAAATAACTTCTCCGTCCTTTAATCTTACAATTCTCGTAGAATAAGTTTCAGCAAGTTCAGGATTATGGGTTACCATTACAACCAATCTATCTTTAGCTACTTCTTTTAATAATTCCATAACTTGCACACTTGTTGTTGTATCTAAAGCTCCTGTCGGCTCATCCGCCAACAAAATATCCGGATCATTAACTAGAGCTCTAGCAATAGCAACTCTTTGCATTTGTCCGCCAGACATTTGATTAGGCTTTTTGTGTGCCTGCTCTTTTAATCCTACTTTTTCCAAAGCATTTAAAGCTTTTATTCTTCTTTCTTTTTTCGAAATTCCACCTATGGTTAATGCAAGTTCTACATTTGCCAATATTGTTTGATGAGGTATTAAATTATAGCTTTGAAAAACAAAACCAACCGTATGATTACGATAAGAATCCCAATCCCTATCTTTATACTTTTTAGTTGAAACATTATTTATAATTAAATCCCCACTGTCATAACGGTCCAGTCCACCTATAATATTTAGTAACGTAGTCTTACCAGAACCAGAAGGTCCTAGAATAGAAACGAATTCATTATTTCTAAAATTCAAACTAACTTTATTTAAAGCTATCTGCACTAGTTCACCCGTTTTATATCGTTTTGATATGTTTTTTATTTGTAGCATTTTTTGCCTCCGTCTCTTACTATACTTAAATATTATCTCAAATAAAATTTAAATTTTCAACACTTTCACATTTTTTCCAAAAAAAACTATCAAATTGACGTAATTCGACAAAATATAAGTAACCTTTTTAAAATCCAAACAATTTTTATTAGTTAAAATTTCATAAACAAGTGCTTAATTCTTATGCACAACAATAAAAAGAGGATATAATTTTCTCCTCTAAATCTTCCAAATAATTTTCTTTAATTAAAATACTTTTTAAAAAAGCAAAAGTGAACAAGCATTTTTGCTTGTTCACTTTTATATAATACAATTTTCATTATTTATCGGAACATACCGTTTAAGAATTCTAACAATATGCTATGGAACTATCAAAGCTGCAACTTTGGCAAATACATCTTTTCTTACTTCACAAGTTAATAGTCAAAAATAGCACTTAAATATATCTTGAATAAACCATAAGTGTTCTGCTTTAAAAAGTATAACGTCGTAGATATAATTCAAATACGCGAGCGTCTCATTTTGTGTTATTTCTTTTGAAACAAATTCATGTAAAATTTGTTTTACTGAATTCAAATCTCCAGCATTAACTTCATACTTGGGTACAGTAGATAGAAAATCTTCGACTACTTTTGTACAGTCTGATTCTGAATTAATAGAATTAAGCATTTTAATACTATCATCAATAAGTGATTCGGCCGCCTTTACTTTTTCATACCTTTCAACAAACCGATTTTTTAAATGTTCATTGGTATTCGACATAAGTATATTCCTCCTGTTATTACTTCGGAGAACTGTGCCTCCGAAAATTTATTTTCAAAGGCAACAATATATTTTGTTACGATATGCATTATATCATGATTGACATAATTTTACCAGGGATTATGAGAAAGTTAACATTACCTAAAATATATAGAAAGCATCCTAAGATGCTTTCTATGTAAAGATATTTTTAATTTTAAAATTTTGCACTGTGGTCCGTTGACATGTCAAACACTTACCACCCTTGTTTTTTTATTCTATTTTTTCTTTAAATTTTGACCAAATTTATGGCTTTTTTGGCCCTGCTTTTTATACTAGTAGCTGTGTCAATTTTTGCTTATTTTTCAGTACTTTCCTTCAATTCCAATACAGCTACGAACTCCACATGAGCTGTATAGTGTCTGTTGCAGTATCTAAAATAGGTTGTATGTTGTTAAAGTGATATATCTACCGACCACAGAACTAAAATTTCATATCTTTTTATTAATTTTTTACTTTTAAAAATTTTCTTTTGTTATGTGTAGTGATAAAAGACATCTAATCTTATCGCAAATTATATATTCTTATTTTATTAGCAATTGGATCGCTTCTTTTGTTAAAAGCTTCTTCTATATATTTCTCTGGGTTATTATAAAAATCATCCCACTTTACAAGTATTGCATATCTTTCATCAGGTGTCCAAGCGCAGCCGTTATGTGGTGCTACATAATAATTTCTACTAAACTCTCTTATTGCTGTATCGTCATTTATGTTAACATAATTATGATTACCTTGACATTGTGTACATTGATAATTCCCCTTATAAACTTTTTCATACATGTTAGGCAATACAACACCTATTAATCCGCTTCTAGAATTATCTTTACCATTATACAATGTAGCTTGTAATTCCTTTTGAATAAAATAATTTTTGTCTCCTAAATAGTCCCTTCCCTCATTTTCAGATGAATGCTCCCCTATTAAAAAAATGGTAACTGTTGAATCTTTTAGATACTCGCTTCTTATTACAGACATAATATAGTCTCCATCATTACTATTAATTGTCTTATCTAGTGTTTTGTCAATTACATCGCTTTTATCAAATTTTTCTATTAATTTATCTTTATAATACATATCTTCTTTTTTAAAACTTATAAAACATTTATGTGCCATTTTATTCTCCTTTTCTTGCATTTATATTATAAAAAACACTTTTTAATCTTGATAATGATATTTTACTTTTATCTCCATCATAAACAATAATATTTATTTTACTTTTACTTGTAATTAAAGTAGATGTTTTTAGAGATAATATTATTTGTTCTAAATATTCTTGTTCAGTCAATACTGGATTAATCCTTGATATTCCAGTTCCCATTATCGGAACATTAATTACTCTTCCATTATGCACTCTATTTATTTCATTCCAAAAATTATTTAAAAAATTTAAATACTCTTGCATTGATAAATGTGCTTCGTTAATTTCATTAAACTTTGTTAATGCTGTTAATATGAATTTATCAATAACTATTGTTGTTCCAATTGGATATTTTTTTTGCTTTCCATTTTTTCTTTCATTATTTTTTTCAAACGGATATTCTTTTAATCTTTTACTAATTTCTTCATTTAATTTTGCAACATTATTAAATCCAGAATATTTATTAACATATAATCCATTTAATGATGTTTGTGAAATTATAATGTCATCTACTTGTGTATCAAAATATTCGTTCATAGGAATTACTTTCATTCCATCTTGATTAAACATATCTCCTACTTTTACTGTTAAATCTACTTTTCCTATTTTTAATTTCACTGTTGTACACCAAAATCTATAATAAAAAAATATTATTATATATATTAGAATAAAAACGATTAAAGTTGCTATTAAAAACCAAATGTTAAATTCTTTAGGTGTCCCTAGTATTGATAAAACAAATCCTGCTACTGTTGCAAAAATTGAAAATACTTTCCACTCAGTTTCAACTAAATTAAGATCGAAAAATTTTTGTTTCATTTTAACTCCTTTTATTGCTATAATTTTATGCTATTGTATCACACTCTACGCAAATTCTCAACTCATTTCAAGTACCTTAATATTTAAAAAACAAAAAGAGAAACCGAAGTTCCTCTTTTTGTTTAATTTTACGTAGATACTTTTTTGTAATTGGTAAGAACTACAACGCCAGAGCCATACTCTTGAACAGCAGATGGATTGCCATCGCTTTGAGCAAATGCAACAGGAAAGTCAAATCCATAATGATAGAAAGCACCACCAACATGTGCAAAACCATATTTAGTTTTTACAATCTTGTAGGTATTACCCTGTCCATCATTGTAGTTTCCAGCTTTTACTACTCCTGTCTTTTCCAAATCCTTGGTTGAGTTTGGTGAATTCCTGTAATTACCTGCTATCGAAGAATCCATGGTAATATAGTCAAGTGTCCAACCTCCATCTACAATACGTAATGCATACCAAATGCATAGTTCTTTCATCTCTGCTAAACGAGAACCCATATTAGGACAAAAGTTTGCTGCCATAGTTTCCCATTCATTATCTGAAAAACCTATACCAACATCTTTACCTGCTGAATAAAAGATTCTTCCGTTAACAACAGATGGTTCAATGGTTGCAATCATATAATCATAATTGATTTCAGTAACAGCTTGACTTACAAACTCTAAAAATCTTTTTTCTCTAGCTGTTTCACCATTTTGTCCTTTGAGCCATTCCATTACTCTGCATCTATCATGTTTAGTGATTTCTGTAAAGTATGCTACTTGGTCTTTAGTGACATCGTGTATAAAATCTACTTTCATTTGTATATTCCTCCTTACAATAGTTCGGAGGACTGCGCCTCCGAAAATTTTTATTTTCAAAGGCAACAATATATTTGTTACGTTTTGCATTATATCACACTTAACATAATTTTTCAAGAAATCTCCAACAAATTATTAGTAACTAAAGTATAGAAAAAGCTCCCTAAGGAGCTTTTAATGTAAAGATAAGTTTTATTTTTTAATTTGCTCTGTGGTCCGTTGACATGTCGACCACTTACCACCCTTGTTTATTCTTTTAATATTTCTATATAATTTTCCAAAATTTTATTTAATATTTTCCATTTCTTATATTTTGCTCCAAACACGCTATTTTAGTACAGTTTATAGGTTTATTTAAGACACATCACCGCAACGCATTCAACATGACCTGTAAAAGGGAACATATCTACAAAATCTATTGAACATATTTCATATTTTTCTTCTAATAACTTCAAATCTCTTGCTAGAGTAGCAACATTACAACTTACATACCCTATTTGTTTTGATTGTATTTTCTTTAATATTTCTATTCCTTCTTTATCCAACCCTTTCCTAGGAGGATCTACAACTACAATATCAAATTTTGTTCCCGTTTGCTCTAATTTTTGTATTTCTTCTGTTGCATCTCCTTGTATACACTTTACATTTTCAATGTTGTTCATTTGTATATTATCTTGAGCCATATTTACTGCATCTTGTACTATTTCTATTCCAAATACTTCTTTAACAGCATCAGATAAAAATATCCCTATACTGCCTACCCCACTATATAAATCTAAAAGTTTATCTTCTTGACTTAATTCTAGTTTTTCTTTAAGTACATTATATAATGTTTCCGCCTGTATTGTGTTAACCTGAAAGAAAGAGTTTGCCCCTATTTTAAATACGTAATCTCCTATATAGTCCATTATATAATTTATACCGTAAATACAAATATTTTCATTAGATAAAATAACATTTGTGTTGTTCTCGTTTATATTTAAAATTACAGACTTTATGTTTGCAAACTCATTAACTAAGTTTTTAACTATTATTTCCCAATTTTTATTATTGACTATCTCCTTTTTAGTCACAACTAAAACGCACATAATTTCATCTGTGTGTATACCTCGTCTTACCATTATGTTTTTTATGTCGCCCGTATTGTTTGTCTCGTCATATCCTTTAAAATTATATTTTTTTAACTGTTCAAATACGAAAAATGCAACTTCATTAATTATTTCATCTTGTATCTTACAATCATTTATTTCAACAAGATTATGAGACCTTTTTGAAAACATTCCTATCGAAATTTCTCCATTTATATTTCTTACAGGATACTGCACTTTATTTCTATAATGCAAAGGATTCCCCATTCCATATATTAAAGAGTTAGAAAAATCAAAAGCGATTCCTTGTTTCTTTATTGTGTTAATAGCCATTTCTCTTTTCATGTCTAATGTTTTAGTATATTCAACATGTAAAGCTTCACACCCCCCACACTTTTTGTATGAACCACATTGAGTCTCTTCTCTAAACTCAGATTTTTGTATAAATTCTTCTATTTTTCCAAAAGCAAAAGAACTATTAACTTTTAATATTTTTACTTTTGCAATTTCTCCTTTAATTAATCCAGGCACAAAAATAGTAAAGTTATCTACTTTACAAATCCCTTCAAAATTAACCCCATTATCTATTGCCTCTAAAATGTATATATCGTTTTTCTTCAAAAAAATTCACCTATATATATTTTAACAAATTTTACATAAAAAGACAAGGAACATTATGTTCCTTGTCTAAAAAATTAATATACCTTACTAATTCCAAACCGATTAATTCTAACCGTCTTGCCTTTTAACATAGAGTACGTGGTAATACCCTTCTCAGAAAAACGGCTTACCATATTATCTTTTGCATCATTTGTTCCGTGCACAAACAAAATTGTGTTTTTGTTTTCACACGCATCTAACAACTCAGCCAGTTCAGCTATTGAGGCATGAGATGAATAATGACCAAACTTGTACATGCTACAGTTTTTGATAACATCTTCATTCTTATACCTAATCTTTGTCCCTCTGGGCAAGTTAATCATATTAGTGATACATTCGGAAACATATGAAGCAAAAACAATGGTAACTGACTTGTCTTCGAGCAACGCTTTTGCATAGGCAGTAAATGAACCAAAATAGAACTGCGGTGATGTTAGAAGAAGAATTTTGGCTCCTCTATGCTTCATAACATCCAATCTATTCTCCGAGTCAACAAGGACAAGATTTTCCGGCAGCTGTAATTCGTCTCCCAAAATTTTTTGGTATTCCTTAAGTCCAACGTGTCCAAATGTAGAATCGAAATATATAGGGATATTTTTGAGTTTTGTTCCAATTTTTTCATTATCAATTATATACTGCAACTCATTTAACACAACCTCAGGTCTTTCGATTGCATTTACCATATACACCAACGTATTATTCTTTTCGATGGTTTCTTCTATAAGTTTAACGTTTCTTAAATAGTCTGTTTGTACGTCTCTTACCTCAGGAGATGAACCATACGTGGATTCTGAAATAATAAACTTAACTTCATCCAAAACTTTCTTTGGGACATAAGTTTCAACTCCTGTAACTTTATTCTTCTTAGCAACATCTCCTGTAACCAAAAAGGTTAATCGTTCGTCGTTATAATACGCTGTTATAACAGTAACTGCAGCTCCAAGCATATGAGCATTGGGATAAAAAGTTATTTCAATTCCATCTACAGGAGAAAAAGGTTCACAAAGTTGCAAATCCACAATCTGTTTCTGCAATTTTGCAACATCATTTTTCGTAAAAATTAACTTTGGCATATCATGCTCTATACATTTAGATTTAAACAAAGAATTTGTCTTCTTTTTATCTTTACAACATCTTGTTTTATCTTTTTTGCCTAAGCTTGACTTCTTCTTTCTATCGTTTCTTTCTTTTCTCCATTCGCCCATTAAATGAACATATTTCTGTTCCAAGATTTCTGCATTCAAATTTAGCATCTTAGGGAACATAATCTTGCTTTCAACAGTAGTATATATATTGTTTTTGAACCCTTCGTTCATTAAATAAGGAAATCTTCCTATATGGTCGGTGTGAAAATGCGTAGCAATAGCAAAATCTATATTTTCAGGTAAGAAAGGAAACTTTTCTTCGTTATAAGCCTCCCATCTTGGTTCCTGGAACAGACCACAATCAATCAAAAATTTGATTTGCCGTCCATCAGACCAATTAACCTGTACCAGAATATCACTACCAGTAACTTCTTCACTAAAAGACGAAACATACATCCATATGTTAGCTGAGTGAACATCCATAAAACAATCCTCCAATTTATTAAAATTGTTGCAACTATTACAACTGTCTCAATTTTATCATTTTATTCGACATTTTACAACAATTTTAGCTTAATTTTTTACTTATTGTAAAAATTGTTTTATATACTCGTCTATATTAACATAACCCCTTAATCCAAAACTAATTTCAATAGCCCTTTTCAACTCTTTCATAGTCTCTTTATCTAATTTCCCTACTTTTTCTTTTAATCTTTTTTTATCTAAGGTTCTAATCTGTTCTGCTAGTATTATCGAATCTTTATCCAGGCCATATTTTCTTCCATCTATTGCAATATGAGTTGGCATTTTAGGTTTGGCTTTGGATGTAATCGCTATTCCAATTATTGTTGGACTATACTTATTACCAACATCATTTTGTATTATAACGACGGGCCTTATTCCATCTTGCTCGCTTCCAACAACTGGCCCTAAGTCTGCATAATAAATATCACCTCTTTGTATCATCTATATCGCTCCTGCACATTATTCAAATATATTTTCATCAATTTTTTGATTGACTTCAAATTTATTATATACTATGCAAATTCGCTCTTTCTTGTTTTCATCAAAAGCAGTATAAATTTCAGGTAATCCTGTTTTCACACTAATTTCAACCTTTATCTTGCTTAGATTATTTTTGTTTAGAAAATTATTTAAAACACAATTAATATTATCATTTTTACATTTATTAAAAATAACAAAAATATTTTTTTCGGTTTTATTTATTTCGTACTTACATTCACATTTATTTTCTCCTTTAGAAATTTGTTTATACAAATTAGCTATAGAAGAAAAACTAGCAATGTTATTTTCTTTTATAGGAGTATCTAAAGTCAATTTGTTTTTTTCATTATCATTATATACAACTAATTTATTACCTTTTTTTATTGTATAAAATTTGTTCCCTACTCTATCTAAATATTCAAATTTATACTTATCTGTATCATACCATTCTTTAACTGAATAGGTATTAATGGTTTTGTTTGAAATGACTGTCTCGTCATACTCAGCATAATAAGTTGATGCCTCCAAAGAATAACTCTCATCTTTTGTAAGAGACAAGTTTAATTTATTAAAAACAAAAAAAGTACCATAAGTAAATATTCCTAAAACAAACAATACTAACAAAAAAAATATACTAACTTTTTTGCTTCTTAAATCTTTTTTTGAAACATTGAATAAAAACACTATAAAGCCCCCTATACCAATATATGATATAGGGGGGGATTCAATTCAAAACTACATAGTAAGTTCTCCGCCTTGTGTATTTAAAATTAGCAACACTTCTTCCTCCTCTGCCGTTTTAGCATTAACATATACTAAGAAAAATCTGTTTTCCACTTTACCTTTAAATTCGTAAGTCAAAACTTCTTTTTTTGAATCAGTCGGTATAATAGCTAATTTTACCGCTTCTATGTTTATCTTGGGATTTAAAACCTCTTTTGCTTGGTCTTCAGTTAATGCTGGAGAGGTATCTTTTCTTTCTTCATGATTAAATATATATCCCGCACATTCTACTGAGCATACTTCTCCCGTATCTAAAGCTATTTTTACTTTTATCAAGTCGGGATAAAGTAAAACATCATTTTGAACTGCAGCATAGTTTATTGTCATCATATTCTCTAATTCTATTGTATAGGTTGCCTCAAAAGATTCTATTCCTATACTTTTTAGATATTTTATTCCAATTTGTTTAGCTTCTTCTTTCTGTATATTTTTCTCTTTTACATTCCTATCTTGTATCATTAAATAAAGCAGACCACCTTTTTTAGTTATTTGTACGGTTATAGGATTGCTGCTTCCTTTTAAATATACTTCAAACTCATAAAGTTCAAGCAAGCCATTAACTTCCCCTTTATATTCAATACTATATATTTCTTTTTTGTTTTCTTTCTTTTCCCATTTACCTTCAATGCACTGGGTTGCTTTTTCTTTAGCCTCAGTTAAAGTTACTTCACTTAAATTCCTTATTAGCTTAGACTCTGTTGTCTCTAAATGGCTAGAATATGCTCCATCATATATTAAGCCTTCATACTCAGTAAAATTATTTTTTAAATCTTGTAAGTCAGATAAGAAAGAAGTGCCCTCTAAATCCGCTTCTTTTTCAATAACACTTTCTACTTCTTTCCAGCTAATTTTATCATTTACAACTTCTTGGTAAACTTTATTAAAAGCTTTATTTATTTTTATATAATATTCATTAATTGTTTCCAAATTTTTAAAGTCATCTTCAGACATTTCCTCATTTGGTAATTTCTTTATTAAATATGTGGTAAAATCTGCAGTTTGTGTTAAAAATTTAGATATATTATTCATTTCATTTAACGGCAATATACTTAAAGATTCTTTTGCTAAATTAGTTTGATTTAATACTTCTACTAAAGTTGAAATTCGTAGTTTTTTAGTTGAAGTTATTCTTGCTTTTTCAGTAAATACCTCTGCATTCTTTAAAAATCCAATTATATTATACATCGTTCTATCATTGCCTGATTCATTACGTTCTACTTCTCTCAATACACTATTTGTCATTTGAAGGCTAAAGAGAATAGCCATCCCAAAGATAGCAAAAGAAATAGTAGCAAGAGTTTTAGAATCAATTTTGCTCTTTAAATTTATTACACTTTTTTCAAATTTTTCAAACAACTTTACTATCCCCCTTTTGCGAATCTATGATTTCCAATTGTAACAATAGTTCTCAAAGAAAAAAGCCATTTGCTTTTTGCGTGTTTGGGGTCATAGAAATAGAGGCACCCATTAGTAGGGTCACTCCCATTTATTGCTTCTCTTGCCGCTTTGTATATAGTTTCTTTGTTTTCAAAAGGTTTGTTAATTTGTCCGTCAGTAACACTAGAAAATTGTCCCTTCTGATATACTACTCCAGAAATTGTATTCGGGAACTCAGGTGACTTTACTCTATTCATTATAACAGCTCCTACCGCCACTTGCCCGCAAATATGGTTCGCCTCTGGCCTCAGCATTAATAACCTTAGCTAATAAATCTACCATCTCATCAGAAATCTCACTATTTTCTTTATTGTTTTCCTCTTTAGTAGAACTTTGTTTTGTTGATGTCGAACTTTGAGCAGTTGCTGCATATAAAGTTTTAGCAAAACCTAAATCAACCTCTACACTTTCAATGTTATAACTTACATATAATAAAAATAGTAAAAAGGATATAAAAAAAGCAAGATATATATTTTTTTTAAAATCAAAATTTTTCATATATATATCTTGCTTCATTTTTTATAAAATATAATTAAAAACCAATATTTGGATAAGAAATATTTTGATTAGATTTCACATTGTTTTCTTGCTCCAATATATCATAATATTTTTGTGCTATTTTTCTTGCAACAACAGCTGCATTTTGACCTGCACCGCCATGCTCTATCACAGCAACTATTGCTATCTCAGGATTATTAGCTGGGGCAAATCCTCCGAACAAAGCATTTGCTGAACCGCTTCCCACTTCAGCAGTTCCTGTTTTCCCTGCAACTTCCACATTGTTATTTCCAAAAACATAATATGTTCCACCGCCAGTTTCCAAGGAGCTTCTTTTCATTCCATCCTTTACAACTTCTATATTTTCCTCATGAACATCTACAACTTTAGAAATATCTTCAACGCCCGTTTTTTCTTCTACAAATTTTTTTATTTCTTTATAATCAACTTGAGTTTCATTATCTCCAATCTGTTTAATCAAAGTAAGCCTATTTAAGGTTCCTCCATTAGCTATCGCAGCTATATAATTTACTAACTGTACTGGAGTAAAAGAATTATATGATTGACCTATTGAAGCAGACAATGTATCGCCTAAATACCAATCTATGTCTTGAGTTCCAGCAATCACTCCTAGAGACTCCTGAAGTTCAATTCCCGTTTTAGAAGCTAAGCCAAACATTTCCGCATATTGAACCAAAGATTTTACTCCTGTACGTCTTCCAACCTCATAGAAATAACAATTACATGATACTTTTATAGCATCAGATACTGTTATATATCCATGTGTTCTACCATAATCTGTATAAATCCAGCAAACAGGGTTATAACTGTATGAATAAACACCTGTATCTTGTATAAGTTCTGTTGCTGTTATCTTTCCCGTTTCAAGCCCAGCTAGAGCCGAAATCATTTTAAATGTTGATCCTGGCGGATATACTCCTTGTGTAGCTCTATTAAACATAGGACGCGTGTCGTTAGTATTTAAATCATTCCAATCGTCATAAGAAATCCCTGAAATAAATAAGTTTGGATCAAATGAAGGATAACTTGCTAAAGCCAAAACCTCACCTGTGTTTACATTAGTTATAACAACAGCTCCAGCATTAGCATCTTTGTATTTGCCATCTTTTTCTTGTTTTAGGCCTTCTATTACCTCTTCTAATGCTTGTTCAGAAATTTCCTGTAATCTGTAATCTATAGTCAATGCAACATCATTACCGCTTTTAGCCTCTTTATACACATATTCTGAAGCGACCTTCCCTAACGCATCTACCTCTGTTCTAATAACTCCATTTTCTCCTTTTAAATACGGTTCCAAAAAAGATTCAATTCCCATTTTACCAATAATGCTATTTTGAGAATAACCACTATCTTTTAATTCTTCATACTCTTCAGAACTAATGCTTGATACATAGCCTAACACATGTGCTAAGCTAGTCCCTCGAGTATAATACCTCTTAGGCGAAGATAAAACTACTATTCCTCCTAATTCAGACTTTATTTCTTCTATATATGCCATTGTTTCATATGATACGTTTCTGGCTATAGTTACATATCTAAATAATGAATAGCCATTCTTTGCTATTTCGTATCTTAGTTTTAAAATTTTTTGTTTTTCTGCCAATGTATATTCAGAATCTTTTAATTTATATTTATCATATAAAAAGGTAATAATCTGTTCATCTGAAATATTATCTTCCAAACTATAGGTGTTAAGGAAAGATTTTTTTACATTATCGGATGAAAAAACAATTTTATTATCCAAAAAAGTTAAATTTGACACTACTTTATCTTTATTTCCTTCAATAATATTAGTTACTTTCAAAAGTATTGAATTTAACTCTTCAGTTGTTATATCCGTTGCATACAACACAACATCGTAGCCTATTTTACTTGTTGCCAGTATCACTCCGTTTGTATCATAAATTGTGCCCCTAGGAGCTTCTTGTGCACTCGTTCTTAGCATTTTTGTTTTTGAAAGTTCTCTATATTCTGCTCCGTTAATCAATTGAAGATCAATCAGTCTGAGAATAAAAATAATTGCTACAATTACTAATAGTGTTTTTATAACTAGATTTCTATCATTAAAATAATCACTAATAGCCTGTTTTAACTTCACTTTTATTTCCTCCTTTTTATTAATCTTCTAATATTCTTCTAAATTTTCTAAACACCAATGTTAATAACATACAAATTATTACGTTAAATAAACCGCCTTTTAAAGATACTATAGCTACTCTAAACAAATTTTGAACTAATGATAGTTGTATTATACTGTATATCCAAAAATACAATTCTAAAATAAATGTAACAATTAAAGAAAGTATAGCTGTTACCCATATATTTTCTTTATTGTATAATCTCATTAAAAATATAACTAATATATTTATTAATAAATATATAATTAAAAATCTACCTATTGAATAGGTAAATATTAAATCACTTAAAAGGCCTATTATAAAGCTAAAAGTAATAGAGTAATTAGGTTTAAACCACATAGCAACTAAAAATACTATCATTAACAATAAGTTTATTTTTGTACCTCCTATTGTCAAGTTATTAAATAAATACACTTGTAAGGCAAAACCTAAAATTAACAGCAATCCTAAAAATAATATTTTATATACTCTTTTCATATTGAACTCCTATTCAACTATCACAGCCACTAAATCTAGCGAATTGAAATTAGTAAAAGGAGTAATAATAGCATACCTATCTATATCGTTCTTTTTATTTACAACTTCCTTAATTTCGCCTATTAAAATTCCTTTTTGATACATAGTGCCAATTCCCGAGGTATATATTTTTTCTCCAACAGTTAATTCACAATCAATTGGAGCGTTAGTTAGCTTTAGTTGTTCACTATCTTTTAAAGTAAAATCCCCCTTTGCCAAAGCAAGTTCATTTATTGTTGCTATTTCCACACTAACTGAAGTACTCGGATCTAGAATTGTTGTTACAACACTGGTGTTTTCTGTTACCGTTGAAATATACCCTACAAGCCCATTTGAACTAATTACAGTCTGTTTTTCTTTTATTCCACTTGTCTTACCTTTATTTATTACAAAAGTTTCGTTCCAGTTACTATATTCTCTTAATATAACATTTGCATATATTTTATTAAAGTGATTATATTTTTCATCGATATCTACTGCCTCTTTTAGCTCATTATTTTCAGCTATTAGCTTATCTATTTCAAGCAAATCTACTTTAAGTTTTTGATTTTCTTCATTTAGCTTTTGATTTTCTTCATTTAAATTTTTCACATTGCCAAAATAATCTGTACCTTGAGTAATTACTCCTCTAATACTTTCAACAATAGTGGAAGTTGTGTTTACGATAAAGCCTGCTATTTCAGATATTATAGGAAAGTTTATACTAGCCAATAAATATATAGATAAAATTAAAGCCACTATTACTAATATTATTTGAAAAAATTTGCTTTTTTTCTTTCTGTTATTCTTTCTAGAACTCATTACATAATTCATTTAATTTCCTACCTTTTATGCTTTCCTGTTTTTCTTAACGCTTCTATATTATTTAGATACTTACCTAATCCTTTAGCGACGCATTCCAATGGATTGTCTGCTATTTTTACTGGTACTTTAACCCTTGCGGCTACATATCTTTCTAAGTTTTTTATATATGCCCCGCCACCACAAATAGTAATACCATTTTCCATTATATCTGCAGCTAATTCTGGCGGAGTTTTTTCAAACGTCATATTTATTAATTTAACTATTTCATCTAATACCCTTAGAGACGCTTCTTTAATGTTGCTTGTTTGTATTGTTAATATATCTGGTAACCCAGTTTTTAAATTTCTTCCTTTAATTTGCATTCTATCTTCAACCATAGAATCAACCGCAACCCCTATAGTATTCTTTATCTCTTCAGCAACATTTTCTCCTATTAATATGTCATACTTCTCTTTTATATATTCAATTATATCACTATCCATATCTGTACCAGCAATTTTTATTGAATCAGAAACAACAACTCCGCCTAAAGACAAAACTGCTATTTCTGTAATTCCGCCTCCAATATCTATAACCATAGAACCTTGAGCTCCATTAATATTAAGCCCCGCACCAATAGCAGCTGCTATTGTTTGCTCTATAACATATACTTCTTTAGCCCCGGCAAGATAAGCCGCTTCTTCTACAGCTCTTCTTTCTATATCTGTGATTCCAGATGGCACACAGATAACAGCGCGTATTCTTCCAAATAAACTTTTACCAGAAATATTTTCTATAAACTTTTCTAACAATTTTTGAGTTGCTAAAAGGTTGGATATAACTCCGGATTTTAACGGTTTTAGAGCAACTATATTATCTGGAGTACGACCAAGCATTTCTTTTGCTTCTTTACCAACTGCTAAAACCTCATTAGTTATAACATTAATTGCTACAACCGTAGGCTCTTTTAACACTATTCCCTTGTCTTTTAAATAAATTGTAGTATACGTTGTACCCAAATCTATTCCTATATCTTTATTAATTAAACTCATAAAAGTTTCCTCCCATAGAAAATGCTCTCATCAAACTCTCTCAAACTTGTATATTCATTTTTACAAATAATAATATGATCTTTTAAATCTATATCAAAAAGGCTCGCATAATCCATTACCTTTTTTGTTAATTGTATATCTTGTCTACTCGGCGAACTTTCACCACTAGGATGATTGTGCACCAAAATTATCCCTGACGCCAACTGTTTTATTGGTTCACTTAAAATTTCTTTTATAGAAACTGCTGAACAGTTAATAGAGCCATTAACTATTGTTACTATAGATTTAATATAATTTTTTATATCTAATATTACTACTCTAATTTCTTCTTTTTCCAAATGGCCCATATCATTTACCAAAATATTATATATATCCTTTGGTGTCGTTACTTTTGTTATAACTTGTCTGTTGTTTGCAATTCTTTTAGATAGCTCTATTATTGCCTTTATTTGAATTGCTTTAACTCTACCAATTCCGCTATGCTCCATAAGCTCGCTTAAAGAAGCTCGCTCTAGATAATTAAACCCACTTAATCCAGACTTATGCTGAGATAATAGAGTTTTAGATAATTCAAGACAATTCATCTCTCTTGAACCGTTCTTTATTAATATTGCCAAAAGTTCCGAATCAGAAAGACTATGAGCACCATATTTTAAAAATTTTTCGTATGGTCTATCTAAGTTCGGAATTTCCTTGATTGTTAATTTATTTGTTTGCTTCAAAGATTTATCTTACTACCTTTCTTACAAAGAAAAGCGATATTATAAAACCTAATATACTAGCTAAATTTAATTTACATACGAAACCAAATGTAAACTTTAAAAATCCTAAATCTAATACAAGCGGCTCTACCAATCCCAACTCCTTGCCATAAGATAAAAACTTAAGCCAAGAAACTTGCAAAGCCAGTTCCCCTAAATATGATCCCAAAACAATCCCTATAAAAATAATCATTAATTTTATAAATGTTTTCATATTTTTCCTCCTTTGTTATACGACAAAATTATATAATGAAAACGCAAATATTTCAACAATATTACAAAAATATTTCAGCGAGTTTTTAAATTATTTTTGACGTCATAGAATTATGTTGACTTATTACCTTTTTTGTTATAAAATATAGTAATATTGGGAGGATAACATGAAAATAGAATCAAAATTAACAAAAAAAGAATTAAAAGAGCTAGCTGAAAAAAATAAAAAGAAAGCTAAAAAAACAGCAGAAGAATTTAAAGCTTTTGCATTTAAAGGAAATATTATAGACATGTCTGTCGGTGTAATTATTGGTACTGCATTTACTAAAATAGTTAATTCCCTTGTATCTGAAATAATTACTCCAGCTTTAAGTATATTTACGGATAAAATTGACTTCAATAAGTTTTTTATAGCTTTAGATGGTAACTATTATGAATCAATTGAAGCTGCTAAAGAAGCTGGAATAGCTACAATTAATTATGGAACATTTATAACTAACTTTATAGATTTTATATTAATTGCTCTTGTTGTATTTTTCTTTTTAAAATTCTTTGTAAATAAATTAAAAAAACAAGAACCACAAAAGGAAGAACCTGCTAAACCCAAAACAAAAACTTGTCCTTTCTGTAAAACAGATATACATATTGAAGCAACTAGATGCCCTAACTGTACTTCTATTTTAGAAAGCGAAGCTAGTGAAAATGAAGAAAGCAATTAAATTTAAATTAAAGTATAATTAAAAAACAGATTAAAGCAAAGGCAAGCCTTTGCTTTATAATTTTATATATAATTTGTTATTTTTAATTTCATAATCTAGTTCTTCATCACTTACAATATATTTTAAAAATTTATTTGCTTCTTGTGCATTATATTCATGATAAAGCATGACTTCGTTATTCTTTAAGTAAGTTGGTGTGATTTCAATTTCTGCTAACCTACCTGTAACATCAACTCTAAATTTAAATATTCCAGATTTTTTAGCAATCTCATATTCGCTATCTGTTATAGAGTACCCTAAACTATATATAATAGGTTTACCTTTATACATTTCTATTGGATAAACGCCTACTGCATGATTGCCTAATACCACATCAGCTCCAGCGTTTATTAATTCCCTGTAAAACCAAGACATAACATCTGTTACTTCATGTTGGTTTTCCATACCCAAATGAGTTATTAGAACGACAGTATTTGCATTTTGTTTTGCCTTATTTATCAGTCCTTTAAGATTTATCATATAATCGTCATACATGCAAATCCCGGCTTCTAAGTACTTTGAATAACTTCCTATTATCTCATTGCACACACCAATAAACGCTACTTTTATTCCATCATTTTCGGCATAAATAATATCATTTTGGAGACCCACAATGTCTATATTTTCTTCTTTTAATATATTCTTTGTTCCATTAAAAATATTTAAACTAAAGTCCATCATATGATCAGTAGCGACATTAATAGCATCTATTCCCAATGTATTAAAAGCTTTTGTTACATCTTTTGTAACAATATATTTACTTTTAGGGTCTTTAATTTCATCTATATCTACTATATTAGTTGCAAGAGATGCTATTGTAAAATTTGACTCCTTACAAATTTCAGAAATATTTTTAAATGGAAGTGAATAACTTGTATATTCCTTTCCACCAAACATTATCTCTCCTAAGGCAATAAAATTCATCTCTTTTTCATTTCCTTCTGGTTTTGTAGCAGGCTCTTGTGGTTTCTCCTTATCTAATTCCTCTTTATTCTCTTGCTCTGGATTAGTTGCGATTTCTTCATAAACGACTACATCTTCTACCTTCGGATGAGATTCTATATTTTCAGCTATCTCTCCTACAATATTCGAATTGCCTTGTCCCTTAAACACAACAGGAAATAAACTAACTACAGCTATTATAGCTACAATTCCTATTATAGGGACTATTGCTATTTTTTTATTATTCCTATCACTGTTTCGTTTTCTAATGAGGTTGCGACCACGTCTTGTATCGTTCCACATAGTTCCTCTTCTCCTTTTATTTTTACTTTAATATAATTTGTTGTATACCCTTTAAGAAATCCTTCATGGTAATTTTCAAAAAGGACTTTTAATTCATTACCAATTACTTTCTTTAAAAATTTCTCTTTACTATTTTCGCTAAAAGCTATTAATTCTTCGCTTCTTCTTTTTTTTATGTTTCCATCTACTTGATTCCCCATTTTAGCTGCTCTTGTATAGTTCCTTTTTGAATATTTAAAAACATGCAATTGATTTAATCCCATCAAAGAAATTGTATTTTTAGTTTCCTCAAATTCATCCTCTGTTTCTCCAGGGAATCCAACTATTACATCAGCTGCTATATAGCAATTTTTAAAATATTCTCTCAATCTATTTGCAACATCAATTAAAAGCTCCTTATTATATTTTCTATTCATTCTCTTTAAAGTCTCGCTACTACCACTTTGCATAGAAATATGGAAATAATTGCATAACTTTTGACACTTAGAAAGTCTAATTACATTTTCTTCTGTTAAAAATCTAGGCTCTAACGAACTTAACCTTATTCTCTCTAATCCTTTTATTTCATTTAATCTCTCAATTATATCTACCAAAGTTATATTCTCTAAGTCTTTTCCATAAGATGCTACCTCTATCCCTACTAAAATAATTTCTTTTACTCCATCATTAACTAAGGCTTGTACTTCTTTTTCTATCTCTTCATATTTTCTACTTCTAACCCTTCCTCTTAAATAAGGAATTATACAATATGAACAAAAGTTATTACAGCCGTCTTCTATTTTTACGGCTTCTCTTACATCAAAAGCTTTAGTTAACAAAGTTTTTTCGTTATATGTTTTCTCAATAGAAATGTCCGAGATGCATATTGAATTATTTTCTTTGTTATTTAATTTACTTTCTAAAATTTCATAAAAACGTTCTTTATCATTATTGCCAATCAATATATCTGCTATTACTCTTAAAGAAGTTACATCTTCTTTTATACTTTCAACAGCGCATCCTAAAACAGCTATAATCGCGTCTTTATTTTTAAGTCTTGCATGAGCTATCATTTGTCTAGATTTTCTTTGACTTAAATTAGTTACAGAACAAGAATTTATACAATATACATCTGCTATATCTTCAAAATCTACAATATCATAGCCACGTTTTATAGCTTGTTCTTTTAGTTTATCCGTTTCATATTGATTTACTTTACAACCCAAAGTTAAAAACGCAATTTTCATACATTATCCTTTCTTAAATTTTTTCATTATACAATTTATTTACTAAGTTAACTATTTCGTCTGAAGCGTTAGGATGTCTTAAATTTTCACACATATCTTCCATCTGTTTTAATCTTTCTTTCTTTTCAACTATTATATTTACAATATGCGAAATTTTATCTGATTCATATATTTCCAAGGCGGTACCATTATTTACAAAATATGATGCGTTTTGTTCTTCTTGTCCTGGAATTGGATTTATTATTACCATAGGTTTTTTCATAACTAAACATTCTGTTGAGGTTAATCCTCCTGGTTTGGTAATAACAGCTGTAGCAATATTCATAAGTTCAGGCACTCTATTAGTGTACCCTAATATAACAACTCTTCTTGAATATTCTTCTACTATTTCTTCAAATCTAGCCTTCTGCTTTTCATTTTTTCCAGAAACCACTACAATTTGGAATTCTTTTTTTGATTGTAATAATTCTGTTAAAATCTTTTCAGAATCACCTAAGCCTAATCCTCCGCCAGCAAAAAATAAAAATACTGGTAAATTTTCTTTTAAATCAAGTTCTTTTAGCATTTCTTTTTTATCATATTCTGTCAAAAACTTATCTGAAACAGGTATTCCAGTAACAAAGACTTTAGAATTATCTATACCATATTCTTCCATACAGTCATATTTCATTTCTTCAGTAGCAACGCAAATACAATCTATATTTTTTTCATCATTAACCCACATATTATGAATGCCATAATCTGTAACAAGAGATAATAACTTTGCATTTGTTTTCTTCTTTTTCTTTAAGTATGCACACATTCTAGTTATAAACGGGTGCGTAGACACTATAACATCCGGCGATATCTTTCTTAACATTCTCTTTAATCTAATAGTTAAATACTTATTTATAACCTTGTACGCATCCTCGATCATACTTCTTTTTTGAGAATCAGTAGTTGCATATAACTTACCATACATGTCTGGCATATGCTTTACTAATCCAGCATATCCTTTTATTATCAATTTATTTGTTAAAGCTCCTGAGCTTTCTAATCCATCTTCAAAAAATATTTCTGCGTCTGGGAAACGTTCAACTAATTTGTCCCTTATTGCTTCTGATGCTTTTAAATGACCATTTCCAACCTTTGCATATAAAATTAATACTTTCACAAAAATCCTCCTTGTGTAAATAATTTTACATATACATTATATCAAATAATTACATTGAGATAAATAGGTTTTATATAATTTATATATAAAAATAATCCAGTTATAACTACTGGACTTTAATGGCTGGGGTAGTAGGATTCGAACCTACGAATCTTCGGTTCAGAGCCGAATGCCTTACCGCTTGGCCATACCCCAATGCTTTTGTATTATATCACCCAAACTATCTTTTTGCAATAACTGCGCTTTGAATATAAAAAAAAGGAAGACTTATTAATTCTTCCTTTTTTTATAATTTACTTCTTTATATATACTTCATTAGTTTCAACAACTGCTGATTCAAGATTAGTATTCATTGCTGTAAAGTTACATCCCTTACCTATATATAATTTATGGGTATTATTATCTATTCTAATACCATTAGTTGAACCTAAATTTATAGTTGAATTACTTATATATAGCGTATTATTTGTCTCTCCATTAGTACCACGAAGTACAATTGGTTGTTTTTCTCCATATATATCACAATTATCCATATATATCTTCATATTAGATCCGTTTGAAGAGCCACCAACATAGAATCCGGCGTCGTTACTACCAACACCACCATCTATATATCCTTCAGTCATGTCACACTGCCTAATTGTTGCGTTACAAACATAAGATGTTGTTCCTTCAGCAGAAAAGTATATTCCACCATGCCCATATCCTTCATAAGTACCACCATTTATATTTAAAACTCCACCATTTGATATACCTGAATGATTCCCCATTACATTACAATTATTAAAATTAAGTGTACCTGTATTTACAGCACCTTGTGATAGAGCTGTAAAAGCTCCGTTTTCCGTAGCATAATTTGCATAAGCGTACACATCACTGTCTGAAACTGTAACAGTACCTGCGCTATTGGAAATTCCATAAGCTTTTATACTTTCCGCAACTGCTATCACTTCACAATTGGAAACTTTTGCAATAGTTCCAGCGCCATACGCTAATGCTCGTGCCGTTCCTCCTGTAGAACTAGATGTTATGTTACAGTCTGAAATTGTAGATGTTGTATTTTTTTGATGATTTACTCCATACACAGTTCCTGTTGTTCCTGATGCGCTAATAGTAGCATCCTTTATTGTTAAAGTACCTGCAGAATTTATACATGCAGTACTTGTTTTACCTTCAGTACTACTAGAGTAAGTACCTCCATTTATTACAAAATTACCAGCTCTTATTTGAATAGCTGTTCCCGAATTAATAGCACTACCTTCCAATCTTCCATCAACAGTAACATTACCAGAATAACTGTCAATACTAACTCCATCATTAGAGCTTAATGTATATCCACCTAAAACTATTACCATATCGGCAGAAGGTTTTAATCTAGTTGTTAGTGTTGTATCTTTTAAAAGTACAACATATGTCTTATTATTATATTTAAAAATTCCAGCTTCTGCATCCGCTTCTGCCACCCCAGTATTATCGCCTGCTGTACCATTATTAACGGCATCTACAGCTCCTGACAAAGTAGCATAATATTCAAACTCATATTTTTCTTTCAATTCTTCTACAGTCATAGCACTATTTTCAGCATTTTTTACTTCTATTTTTACGCCTTGCCCATCAAGAATTACAGCATATTTATTTAAATTAATATTATCATGTTTGCTTAAACCATCTATTACTGCAGTTTTTAACTCTGCATTCGTTCTTGCACCAGTGGCATATGCATCTGCATATAAGACTGTCGCAACATGTTGTATTTCTTTAATATTCGCTTCATCTATTACGTTTTTTGCCATAGAAATTATCCCACTATCGCTTAAAGTTATAATAGCTGTTCCGGCTAATATTCCCAAAACTATAATAGTAATAATTAAAACTATTAAAGAAATAGCTTTTTTATTAGCTCCCATTTACTCCCTCTCCTTCTTTTGTTTATACGCTTTCGCGCTGAAAATATGATACTATAAAAATTTTCTTTTGTCTATATGTTAAATTTAATTTTTTTTATAAATTAATAATTAACCATATACACTTTTTAAATAAAATATTTTTCGTGCTAAACTTAATTCTAAAACATCAAGACTTTTTAAGAATAAATTTAACTCAATGACTATAGCACACATATATATAAAAAACACAACCCATAAATATGAGTTGTGTTTGTGTGTGGGATTGAGCCGTTATTAGAACTTAACGACTTTTATACCTAAACCCTGTGCTTCTGCCAACGCGGCAATCTGTCTGCTATTGGTTTTGAGTACTACATTTTTGCCTTCTTTGCTCAAACTGCAACAAAGAGCAACTACCCCAAAAGCTCTGGGCTTTACCGGTTCGGCTGTGTTGGGTTTTACAGCAAGCTGTTCGCGTTCAGCTCTTTCCACCCAAGTTATCTTCTTAGAAGAGAGAATTTTTTTCTTTGAGTCTTCCGGAGCATTAGTTATCTTCGAAATCTCTTTTTTGCAAAATGCTGGTGCGCACACAGCACTTTGTTTTCTCGGCTCAATAACCTCATCGTAGAAGTTAAGAAGCGCGCCTGTTTCTGTTACTACTACAGTATTGTTTTCCCGAGCAGCCTGGTTTTCTCTTGCCTTTGCAAGGAGCGTGTTATACGCTACCATGTTGGAATACGATGCTTTCAAGCAAATCTGGAGGTATGCTTTTGTAACACCATACTTGACCTCAATCTCGTCCCAGGTTAGGCCTGCGCGAATATCTGACTTTACACTCTCGAGTCTATTCTTAATACTTGTCGACTTTTTCATCTTTAAAACCTTTTTAACCTTTCAAATTTTAATTATAAATTTTCTTGAATGACTTAAAACTTACTTAAATTTTAACCCCACACACTTTACAGAATCTATTATATCATTTTTTATGTCTACTGTCAAGTTGTTACACCTTATTAATTATTGGTTTTTCCTTTATTAATTTCTCATTTGTATATAATAAATCCAAACAAATTAAAGTAAATATTGCAAATAAAATTAAATACATTATTTTCCCACTAAATATATAAAATACACTAGTAAATATAGGTAATATGAAATTTATAAATAACACTCCTAATATCCCCCATGTTATGGCAAATTCAAAGCATACTTTTTTATTTATAACTAAAGTCATATCTGAATAATCCCATAAAGTTATTCCATACATCTTAAATAGCAAATCATAGGTTATGTATTCACATACAGTTAAAATTACAGCACTTAGTAGAAACTGTAAAAACCAATTACTAGTAATCATTGGTATTATTGTTGCTAACATTACCGTCCCTATTCCATATAATATACAAAAAGGACTATATAAAATGCCTGGTGCTCTTTTAAAATTCCTTGAAAAAGCTTTAAATGTGCACTCTAAAACCCAACCAAAAAACGCTCCTATTATAAAAAAATATATACAGTAAAATAACATAATTATCACCTGTATATATTTTCTACAAATATTTAATTTCTATTCCTTTTCTAATATTTTTTTCAAGAATTGTCCTGTATAGCTTGTCTTTACTTTAACGATTTCTTCCGGCATTCCTTCTGCTAATATAGTTCCTCCTTTTTCTCCACCTTCTGGTCCTAAATCTATTATATAATCTGCACATTTTATAACATCCAAATTATGTTCAATTATAACGGCTGAATTTCCATTATCTACAAGCCTATTTATTATATGAATCAAATTACTTACATCATGACTATGAAGTCCCGTAGTAGGTTCATCTAATATATATAAAGTTTTTCCTGTAGAATGTTTTGACAGTTCTGTAGCAAGTTTTATTCTTTGCGCCTCTCCACCAGACAATGTTGTAGAAGACTGCCCTATTTTTATATACCCAAGCCCTACATCATATAGAGTTTGAAGTTTGTTCTTTATTTTAGTAACATTTTTAAAGAACTCTAAAGCTTCTTCAACAGTCATATTTAACACATCATTTATACTTTTCCCTTTATATTTTACTTCTAAAGTTTCTCTGTTATATCTTTTGCCCTTACATACTTCACAAGGTACATAAATATCTGGTAAAAAATGCATTTCTATTTGAATAATTCCATCACCTTGACATGCTTCACATCTACCGCCAGCAACATTAAAACTAAAACGTCCTTTTTGGTAACCACGTAGTTTTGCTTCTGACGTCATAGCAAACAATTCGCGTATTAAATCAAAAATACCTGTATATGTAGCTGCGTTAGACCTAGGAGTTCTACCTATAGGAGATTGATCTATATTTATTACTTTGTCTATATTTTCTAGTCCTTCTATTTTTTTGTGTTTCCCCGCTTTATGTCTTGCATGATTTGCTTTTGCAGATGCAGCTTTATATAACACTTCATTTATTAAAGAACTTTTACCAGAACCAGATACTCCAGTGATACAGGTCATCGTTCCTAAAGGTATTTCTACATCAATATCCTTTAGGTTATTTTCTGCTGCTTTTATTATTTTTATTTTATTACCATTTCCTTCACGTCTTTTTTTAGGTACTTCTATCTTTAATTTACCACTTAAATATTTTCCAGTTATACTGTTTTCACATTCCATAACTTGTTCTGCAGTTCCATGAGCTACTACTTGTCCTCCGTGCATACCCGCTTTAGGACCAATATCTACTAAATAATCCGCCGCTCTCATCGTATCTTCATCGTGTTCTACTACAATCAAAGTATTTCCCAAGTCTCTCATTTTCATTAGCGATGCGAGAAGCTTACCATTATCCCTTTGATGAAGCCCTATACTTGGTTCATCTAGTATATATAACACTCCAGTTAGTCCTGAACCAATTTGTGTTGCTAACCTTATACGTTGTGACTCTCCGCCAGATAAGGTACTAGCACTTCTTGCTAGCGTTAAATAATCTAAACCAACATCAATTAAGAATTGTAATCTTGTATTTATTTCTTTTATTATTTGTTCTGCAATAAACATTTGATGCTTAGTTAAATTTAAATTAGTTATATATTCCTTAATTTCAGTAATAGGCATTTTAGTTAATTCATATATATTTAATTTTCCAACTTTAACGGATAATACCGTATCTTTTAGTCTTGCACCATTACAAGTAGGGCATGGTATATTATTCATAAACCCTGCATATATTTCCTTCTGTAATGTAGAACGAGTTTCACTATGTCTTCTTTCCAATATATTACAAACTCCCTCAAATGGAGCTTCAAAATTTCTAGTAAACGTCCTAGAAGCATATGAAAATTTAATCTTCTCTTCGCCAGAACCATATAACAATACATTTTTAAAGTTTTCTGGTAATTTGGAATACTTAGTATCTAACTCCACTCCATAATGTGCACATAAGCCTCTAATATACATTAAAGTCGCAGAATCTTCACTATTTCCTCCCCAAGCTTTTATTAAAGTAGGATCGGAAATTTTTTTGTTCTTATCTGGTATTATCCTATCTGGATCTATTTTTAATAATTCTCCAACACCTGTACAAGTAGGACATGCTCCAAATGGTGTATTAAAAGAAAACATTCTAGGCGACAATTCTTCCATAGATATTCCACAATCCGGACAAGAATAATTGCCTGAGAAAAGTATTTCTTCTTTATCTAAAACATCCACCAAAACTAAATTAGAAGCCTCCTTCATGGCAAGTTCTACAGATTCTGTAACGCGTTTATGTATGTCTTCAGATATAATTAATCTGTCTACAACAATCTCTATATTATGTGCTTTTGACTTTTCTATTTCAGGCAATTCTTCAGATAAATCACACATAACACCGTCAATTCTTACTCTCGTATATCCATTTTTTATGGCTTGTTCAATAATTCTAGCATGTTCTCCTTTTTTGCCACGAATTACTGGCGCCATAATTATAATCTTAGTACCTTGTTCGAATTCTAATATTTGGTCAACTATTTGGTCTATAGTTTGCATTGTTATTTTTTTACCACAAACTGGGCAATGAGGTATACCAATTCTTGCATATAACAAACGCAAGTAATCATAAATTTCTGTAACAGTACCAATTGTTGACCTTGGATTTTTGGAAGTAGTTTTTTGGTCTATTGCAATAGCTGGCGAAAGTCCATCGATTGACTCCACATCTGGCTTTTCCATCATACCTAAAAACTGTCTTGCATATGAAGATAAACTTTCAACATATCTTCTTTGCCCTTCAGCATATATTGTATCAAAAGCCAAAGATGTTTTACCAGAACCAGAAAGTCCTGTAAAAACTGTTAAAGAATTTCTTGGTATCTCTATATCTACATTCTTTAAGTTATTCTCTTTTGCTCCCTTTACTATAATTTTATCATTCATAGATACTCCCCCTAAACAATAAACATAGTAAATTATATCATATATTATGTAAATATACTAGAGAAAATATTTGGAAAATCAAAAATAAAAGTGCAAATGACTTTTTATCATTTACACTTTATTTTTTGTTTATATTATATATCTATTCTCCAACCAGCTGTATTATTTCCTGTTAAAGCAATATCTGCTTTTAAATGAACTACAGGACGTACCAAAACCATACCCGCTTCATCCCATGTAATACCATTAGACTTTACAAAAGTATATGGTTTCATTTGAAGACCCAAATTGCTCTCCGCGTCAGACATAACCAAAACTTGTAAACCATAACTAGCTCTCTCAAGATTTGCTCTTACAACAATATCTGGCAAATAAATTTGAGTATTATAATATTCTGGGAATAATCTTGAATAAACTGTAGAATCCATATAATTTTTTATTCTATACTTATAAAAATTATTTGTAATACTTGAGATTTTTGCTCCAGCTGTAATTTTAGAAACACTACCTTCAGATTTATTATACTCATAGAAATATTGTTGAGGAACCTCTGTTAACTTTTGTGCTTGACTTTCAGTTTGAGTTCCATAATATGCTGCCGGATAACCATCTATCCAAGTAAAGTTTACAGTTGTTCCATAATTTTCCATAGGAGTTTCTCCTATATAAGAAGATTTTTTAAAAGTTGTTAAGTTATTTATGTCTTCTGCATTTAATGCACGAGCTTTAATAGCACCTTTTTCAAGATACAAATAAGTTTCGCAAGCTTTATTTAACGCATCAGCCATTTCAGGCAAAGTAAAAGTTCCTGCCATAAGTGACGAACCTAATGCTACTTTACCAGTGCTAGGATCTTTAGCAATAGCACTTACATTTTCTTCTGAAGTAATTAATAACTCTCCGCTATCGCTAGCCCCCAATATTCTCCATCTAAATTGACCATACCCTTTTAATTGAACTCCAATATCTAGTGTATAATTTCCATTAGTTACTTGAACTTTTTGCCCATAAGCGTTTTCTACAAATTTCCAACGTAGTTGTCCCAATTCTTCTAAAACATCATTTTTACTTTCATCAGTTGTTTCATAATACAAATATCCATTTATTACTTTTAAAGAATCACCAGTGTCAATATTAACACCTTCACCAAATATATCTTTAAATATTTGACTGTTAGAATCTGTTACATTTAATGAGCTTCTATCGTAACTTGGATTTCTCATTATTTGATCTGCAACGTACAACTCAAGCGCTGTGTTGTAAGATTGTACATTAGCTTTAAATGTCGTGTCACTTGCTTGTTCAATAATATTAGTATTAGATAAGCTAATTATAACAGTTGTAGCAAGTATTCCCATAACTATAATAGTAACAACTAAAACTATTAATGATATGGCTTTTTTGTTTGTTTTCATTTTTACCCCTTCCTTTCTTTTGTTTGAAAACATTTTAAAGAATGTAAAAAAGGATATATTTTCATTTACATTCTCCTTATTATGCCTATATATTATACCAAAAACTATAAGTTGTCAACAAAATTCTATTATTTATTTCAAGATTTATAACACCAAATATACTTTATTACGCTTGCTCTCTTCTATTCAATAGGCATTGTATACCAAACCTATTCCAATTTCAATACTTAATTATTATTTACAATTTTTTTAATATTAATACTAATTTTCTAAAATACAAAAAGAAGAGCTGTTACTCTTCTATAATAAATCTTTTTAATATTTTATCTTTTATTTGTCCTAGGCCTTTATACTTTCCGTTGCAATAAACTCTTACAAGTTTATCTTGATCATCAACTTCAGTCTTTACTCCATTTTGGAATTTAGTAAACTCTTCTTTATTAAGCATTATCTTCTTTAAATCGAAATAGTATTCTTCTATTGGTATTACTTTCTTTTTCATAGCCTCAAAATCTAATTTTAAAAAATCATATAGCTTTATACTATTCTCTATTGCAAAATTTCCGTTTTTTAATCTAGTTAGCTCAATCATAGTTGCTCCACATCCAATTTTTTTGCCTATATCGTTAACTAAACTTCTCACATAAGTCCCTTTTGTACAATACACATCAAAAGAAACTTCGTGGCGTCTTAAATCTACAGCAATATTGTTTATATCATATATTTCTATTTGTCTAGGTTTAAGTTCAACCTCTTTACCACTTCTTGCATATTCATATGCTCTTTTTCCATCAACTTTTATAGCACTATATATTGGCGGAATCTGTTCTTGTTTACCAATAAATCTTTTTATTCTTTCACGAATATATATATCGTCTTTGTTTACAACAGAAGCATAAACAATTCTTCCAGTAATGTCATAAGTATCTGTTTCTACACCTAACAACATTTTCACTCTATATGTTTTATTTTCAGCTGTAAGTTCATCCGAAAGTTTTGTTGCATCACCTAAAAGTATTGGTAAAACTCCAGTCGCAACAGGATCAAGTGTACCAGTATGTCCAACTTTAGAACCCGCAAAAACTTTTTTTATTACATCTACTACATCATATGAAGTAATTCCAGCTGGTTTGTCTATATTAAGAATTCCTGTTACTTTCAAAATTTAACACTTCCTCTACTTTAGTTATAATTTGTTTTTTAGTATCTTCTACATCATTGGTATTAAATCCTGCAGCTCTAATATGTCCGCCACCACCAAATGAAGAAGCAATTACAGCTGAATCTATTTGCCCTTCAGAACGAAGACTTACTTTAAATTTACCATTTTCTTCTTCTCTAATATATGCAGCAAGCATAGTTCCTTCTATCATTCTAAGGTAATTTGTCATTCCTTCTGCATCTTCCTTTTCCACTCCTAATGAATCTAAAAGTTCCTTTGTTGCTACAGCCATTCTTACCTTGCCGTCTAAATATACTTCCATATTATTTAAAACGTATGCCATAAGTTTAGCTTTACATTCTTTTACTGTATCATTTATTTTTTTACAAACAGTTACAAAGTCTGCTCCTAAACTTACCAGCTCATAGGCAATCCTATATGTTTCAGCTGTTGTTCGTTCATAATTAAAGCTTCCTGTATCTGTCATTATTCCCATATACAAATATGTCGCCATTTCTTTTGAAATTTTTATGCTATTATCTATTAAAAATTTGTACAATAACTGACAAACTGCAGGACACTTTTCATCTACCAACATAGCAGTTGCATTAATTGAACTAAATTTATGATGGTCAAAAGCAATTATATTTTTAGCTTTTGCGATATCTTCTTGTTCAATACTTACTCTAGCTATATCTGAACAATCTGTACATATTAATAAATCATATTCTGCTTCATTTACTTTATCTTTAGCTTCATTTAATTCTTTTAGGAAAGAAAATCTAGATGAGTATGATGGCATTATAACATGTACATCTTTATTCATATCCTTTAGCGCTAAACATAGTGCAAAAGCACTACCTATAGCATCGCCATCAGGCCTTATATGCGTTGCAATATATATAGTCTGTGACTCTTTTATATAATCCATAACTGTTTTTTTCAAAATACTCATCTTCCCTTCTTTTATTCTTCCTTAAGTTTCTTTAATACTTCAGCCATGTGAGAACCATACTCCATAGAATCATCTAATTCAAATACTATATCTGGTATAGCTCTAGCTTTTAACATTTCGCTTAAACGTTTTCTTATATATGAGCTTGATTTTTTTATTTCGTTAAACGTTTGGTGTGTATATTTAGTTCCAAATATACTAATATATACCTTTGCATATCTTAAATCCTTAGTAGTATTTACTGATGTTATAGAAATAACACCAGTAATTTTGGGATTTTTAATATCTTCGCGTATTATTTTACTTATGTAATATTTTATATCTTCATCTATTCTGTCTATTCTCATCTTTTAAGTCCTCGCTTCTTCTATAAGCTCAAAGCATTCTAAAATATCGCCCTCTTTTATATCGTTATACTTTTCAAGCTTAATTCCGCATTCGTATCCTTCAGCCACTTCTTTTACATCATCTTTTTCGCGTTTTAAAGAGTCTATTTTTGCTTCATAAACTACAACTGAATCTCTTATAACTCTAACTGACGCACTACGTAAAATCTTGCCAGATTTTACATATGAACCAGCAATCGTTCCAACATTAGACACTTTAAATATATGTCTTACTTCTGCTGTTCCACATATTTGCTCTCTGTATGTAGGTTTTAACATTCCCTTCATAGCAGCTTCAACATCTTCTATTGCATCATATATTACACTATATAATCTGATATCCACTTGTTTTTTATCTGCAATAGCTTGAACATTTGCATCTGGTCTTACGTTAAATCCTATTATTATTGCTTTAGATAAACTTGCTAATGTTACATCAGATTCTGTAATTCCACCTGTGTTACTTGCTATTACTCTAACTCTAACTTCATCGTTAGATAATTTTTCTAATGATGATTTAATAGCTTGAGCTGAGCCTTGTACGTCTGCTCTTAATACTATATCTAAGTTTTTCAATTGACCATCTTTTATTTGGTTAAATAAATCGTCTAGAGTCACAGCTGAACCTTTTTTAATTAAGTCTATTCTATGTTGCGCTTTTCTCTTTTCTATTAACTTATGTGCTGTCTTTTCGTCTTTTACTTCATAGAAAACTTCTCCTGTTTCAGGGACTACTCCTAAACCTAAAATTTCAACCGGAGTAGATGGTCCTGCAGATTTTACTTTTTCGCCTCTATCATTTGTCATAGAACGCACTTTACCTACTATATCGCCTAAAACAATAGTATCTCCAACATTTAAAGTTCCTCTTTGAACTAAAACAGTTGTTAATGCTCCTCTTGTTTTGTCTAGTTTGGCTTCTACAACAGTTCCCTTTGCTTGTTTATTTGGGTTAGATTTTAAATCTTTAACATCTGCAACTAATAATATCATTTCAAGAAGAGATTCAATACCTTCTCCTGTTTTTGATGATACAGGAACAAATATTGTGTCTCCCCCCCATTCTTCAGAAACCAAATCGTGTTCTAATAAATCTTGTTTTACTCTATCTATATTTGCGCCCTCTTTATCTATCTTAGTAATTGCTACTATTATTGAAACGTCAGCTGCCTTAGCATGTTGTATCGCTTCTATAGTTTGAGGTTTTACAGAGTCGTCTGCAGCTACAACTATTACAACTATATCTGTAACTTGAGCTCCTCTTGCTCTCATTTCAGAGAAAGCCTCGTGTCCTGGAGTGTCTAAGAAAGTTATTTCTCTTCCATTTATTTTTACTTTGTACGCACCAATATGTTGAGTTATACCACCAGATTCGCCAAGCGCAACATTTGTTGCTCTTATCTTATCCAGTAATGAAGTTTTACCGTGGTCAACGTGCCCCATTATAGTTACGATTGGAGGACGAGCTTCTAATAATTCTTCTGCGTCATCAGAATCATCAAATAACACATCTTCCTCAGTTACAACTACTTGTTTTGTTGCATTTATACCAAATTCACTACAAACTAAAAACGCTGTATCAAAATCTAATTCTTGGTTTATTGTAGCCATTATACCCATAGAAAATAGCTTTTTAATTACTTCTGAAGCTTGTTTTTTTATACTTTCAGCTAAATCTTTAACTGTCAATATTTCTGGGATAGTAACCTCTGTTAAAGGTATTATCTTTGTAGTATTTAATTCTTGTTTTGCTTTTTTACGTTTTCCGCCAGACTTTCTGTTTTCTCCTCTATCATATAAATCCATTAAGCCTTCTTCAGAAACTTGCATTCCTTTAATTTTACTAAAGTTAATTCTGCTATTTTGCTCACGCATAACGTTAGCATTTTTTTCTTTTCTCTTTGTTTCTTGAGGAGTCTTTTCCTCGTTATATTTCTTTTTGTCTATAAGTGTTAAAGAATAGTCTCTAGTATCCTTTTGAATTGTATCGGCCATTTGACTTTCTTTTATAAATCTATTTACTTTATATGTTGAGTTATCTTTGTAATCTCTCTTTGCAAAATTAGGTTTATCTTTTCTAAAATTGTTATTACCGTTATTATTATTGTTGTTATTGTTATAATTTTTATTATATCCGTTACCATTACCATTAAAGTTTTTCTTTCCTTCATATGGTTTATTTTCTCTGTTTTGGAAACCTCTATTATCATTTCTTCTTTCAGGATATTTTTTGAACCCTTCATTTCTGAAATTGTTGTTTTGTCTATTTACGTTTTGAGTTTCTTGTATAGCCTTTGGCTTTTCAACCACTTGTTCTTTTACTTGCTCTACTACTTTTGGAACTACAACTTCTTGTTTTGGTTCTTCTTTTTTTGCTGGTTCTACTTTTTTACCATTTTGAGTAACTATTATATTTTGCATATTATTTCTATTTCTGTTTCTTCCAGTAACAACTCCCAAACCATCTTTGTTATATGTTGGTCTGTTATTTCTATTTTCATGAACAATGCTAGTTTTTTGAATATTCTTACCAGCTTTAGTAGTTATATTCTCAACTTCGTTTCCCTTTGCATCAGTTGTAACAACTTTAACTTTTCTGCGTATAATATGTGGTTCTTCTGTTTGTTGATTCTTGGCAATTATTTTGTTTCCTAGGACTTCATCTATTTCTGATGAACCATTTTTTACATCATAACCTAATTTATTTAATTTCTTTACTATAACACTTACATCTACTTGTAATTTTTTTGCTATTTCCTCTACCTTCATTTTTTTCAAATTAAATTTCCCCCAATTCAAAGATTAACTTATTAAATTCTTCTTTAGTAACGTTTATTTTTAATATTTTACCTACATCTTTTATCTTTTTTATTTTATTTATACAATCTATATCTTTACAAATATACATCGCTCTTGAATTGTACTTATATGTATTATCTACAATTGCTTTGTCATTATCTGCTACAATACGCAATAACTCTCTTTTATTCTTCTTTTGTCTGCATGCTATACATGTTCTGATTTCTTTCATTCATACACCTACTATTCAACGTATGTATTTTCAATATCTGATTTAGTTTTAATATCTATTTTCCAGCCAGTAAGTATAGCTGCAAGTCTTACATTTTGACCTTTTGCACCTATTGCCAAAGATAATTCTTCATCAGGAACAACTATTGTTGCAACATGGCTTTCATCATTTATATCTATAGCTAGAATTCCTGCTGGAGCTAGAGCATTAACTATAAAGCTTGGGACGTCATCGCTATATGCAATAACATCTATTTTTTCTCCATTTAATTCTTCACTAATTTTATTTATTCTAAGTCCTTTTTTGCCAATACTTGAACCTACAGGGTCTATATTTTCATCATTAGACCATACTGCTATTTTGCTTCTTGCACCAGCTTCTCTAGCTATAGCCTTAACTTCCACTATACCTTCCTCTATTTCAGGAACTTCTAGTTCAAATAATTTCTTAACAAATCCTGGGTCACGACGTGAAAGGATTACTTGTGGTCCAAATTTACCTGAATCTTCAACTCTTTGTACGTAAGCTTTAATTCTTTGATGAGTTTCAAATCTTTCTGTTGGCACAATTTCACTAGCAGGTATCAAAGCTTCTACTCTACCAAGATCTACTATAATCCCTGCCTTGTCTGTTCTTTGTACTACACCTACAACAATTTCTCCTTGTTTATCACTATATTGTGTAAATACTAAATCACGCTCTGCTTCTCTTAATCTTTGTATTATTATTTGTTTCCCTGCAGATGCCGCAATTCTTCCAAAGTTTTTAGGAGTAACTTCTATTTTTATAGTATCCCCTTTTTTATTTCTTTTAGATAAAATCTTAGCTTGTTCTAAACTAATCTCTGTATCTGGATTTTCTACTTCATCTACAACTGTTTTTAGAGCATATACAGAAACCTTTCCTGTAATTTCATCAATATCTACATTTACTTCTTCTTCAGTTTCATAGTTTTTCTTATATGCTGCTTCTAAAGCCATTTTTAAAGACTCTACCATATAGTCTTTTGTTATGCCTTTCTCACTTTGTAATTCATCTAAAGCTTCAATTAATTCTAACGCACTAGATTTTTCACTTTTTCCCTTTGCCATTTTTAAATACACTCCTTTTTAAAATTTATATATTGTATTTGCAGAAGCTATATCTGCAATTTTTAAACTAATTTGTTGTCCTTCTACATCAAGAACAATACTCTCATCATCTTTTACTTCTACAAGATTTCCTTGCAACTCTTTGCTTTCATTTATCTTTTTATATAATTTAACAAGTATTTCTTTTCCGGTATACTTTTTATATAACTTAATATTTTTTAATTGTCTTTCTAGACCTGGTGAAGAAACTTCTAAGATGTATCCATCTTCTAGTTTAACTAAACTATCTATTTTGTCTTCTATTTTTCTACTAACGACTTCACAATCCTCTGTTGTTAAACTAGCTTCTGGTTTATCTATAACAATTCTTACAAAATTATCTTTACCTTCTTTTACAACTTCGATGTACTCTATCTCGTACCCTAAAGATTCCACATCTTCAGCTATACATTTTTCTATATTATCTTTTATAGCCATATTATTTTCCTTTCCTAAGCTTCACAATAGTTAAGTGAGAGGGTATGTTTCCCTCTCACTTAACTGCTTACGTATTATGACAATATTAATTATACACTAAATATCATGTAATTGCAACAAAAATTACAATTTTTAACTAAGTTTTTATTAAATGTTTGGTGTATAATATGGATAATCCACACTACCATTTGATAGTTTAATTGTAAGTGTTTCAAATCCTTCTTTTTTCTCAATCCAAATATCTTTTACATTTTCCATCATTTTATTTAGAGTTAATTTTCCATAAGATAAATCTGCGACTCCATTTAGTTTATATAAATTGCCATTTTTATCTAATATGTGTATTGCAGAATAACCACCATTAGAGTATACAACTAGGACTTCCTCAACATTTTCTAATATTTTATATACATCTATATTTAATTCTTTTAGCGTTACCTTAGTAAAATCAAAAGTTCCAACTGAGCCTTGATTTATAGCAGCATAAAGATTTCCATCAGAACCTAACAGTAAACTCCTTATTAATGTATATCTGCCAGACACATACGTTGTATCTATATTTATTCTTTCATAAGTTACTTGCTCTTGCTCTTTATCCTTATCGTCTTTTTGTATTTCTTCATCTTGCAATATATTAGAAATATCTACAATAGATAAAACCTGTCCATTATTAAAAGCACCATATACAAATTTTACAGTATTTAGCATAAGGCTTACACTTAACAAAATTGCAAAAGCACTAGCCAAAATCCAATATATAATACTGCCTTTTATATAATTACTCCTATAATCATAACCTTGAGTTTCTCTTAACTGTTCAGCATTAAATTTAAAATATCTTATAGCTATTATTGTTGCAAGCACCTCAATAACATATATTGCTATAGCCAGGGATACTTTTATTACAGAGATTTCTTTTACCGTTATTATCTGAGCAAAAAAAGCCATTAAATCACAAGCAACTTTAATCCACGCAACTATACTAATGCCTTTTTCTATATTTGTTATTTCAGTTATAACCACTTTCCTATATGCCCACTTGTATGTTAAAAACACAGCAATAAAAATAATTATACTTTCAAAAATACCAATTACAAAATCTAAAACTTGTGTATTAAAATTAATTCTATCTACACTATTTACAATAGATAATTTAAAACAATCAATTAACGGCACATCGCTTAAAATCGTACTTCCTGTAACGAGCACTATCTGCAATAACAAACTTAATATTAGTAAAGATGCCATTAATTTTACAGTTAATATATATTTACCAGCTCGCCCAGATATAACTTGAACTCTATTTCCCATTTTATTCACCCTCATCTAAATATGATAACTTATTAACAAATTAAAGTCAAGATAATTTATAATTGGCTAATTATTAATAATTTAACATTTATGCTTGTATTTATTATTTTTTTAGTATACAATATTTTTGTAATTGTATACGGATTTAACGGAGGATAAAAATGAGTAAAGCTGATTTAATAAACTTTCAAAGAAAATATAATTTAAGCGATATATTTACAGAAAACGTTGCTTCCCTTTTTGATAAACTAACTGAATTTGGTTATATTAGTATTTTCAAAAAAAGGAAATTAATTGAAAAATTCGAAGAAAATATACAAGAAGTTTTTGTAGGTACTTCTAACCCTTTGGATTACAAAACAGGATTTTATGATGCTAATAAAAAGACTTTATATATAAAAGATGAAAAAGATATTCCTGCAATTTATCTTAGAGTTCTTTATGCTATAACTACAGACGAAATAGATAAAAATGTATATTCTAGTGGATATATGCTAACAAAATTAAGAAGTGATAGTTACAAATTAGAACATTTAAATTTCGGTTTAAATAGAGCTGTTATTTCTAATTTAGTCTGCAAACTATGTAATATGTTACCTACAGATATTAGCATACTGTCTACATATAATAGCTATTCACACAATTTTTTGGGTTACACAATTGATTCTGGAAATAACATATACGCTCTAGAAGGAAAACTATTATCTGAATTATGCTTTGCTTTAAATATAGACGAACAATTATTTTATACAGGTCTTTTTTCGAAAGAGCCATATAAATATTTTGAATCTTTACTTGCTAAAAAAGATTTTAAAGCCAATTCAGAATTCTTTACTTTATTTGATGAAACTAGTAGAAAATACAACACATATAACAAATTAGCTATACTTGCAAGAAGACTTAATAACAACTATCTAGAATTTAAAAAGCATGCTTTAGACGAAAAAGCAGATTTATTAATTATAGAAAAAAATGCTATTACAAAACAAATAGAAACAGTATTAACATCATTAACTAAAGCGGAGGCAGATAGATTTGATGATGAAAAAGAAAACACAGTAGATATTGAAGAAAGTTTAACAATGAGTTTAAATGAAAAATTAACAGAATTAGAAGCTTTCTTAAAAGGTAATTTAGTTAAAATGCAAGATATTCTTTCAGATAAAATAATTGCAACAACTGAATATCTAACAGATTACCAATATGCTAGCCGTCTAAAACAATTTAGTACAATGTTAATAGTTCCAAACGAAAAACTAGATAAAGCCATAACTTCTACAATATTAAACAAATTGTTACCAAGAGACGAAGTAACTAGTGTTAATTTGACAGTAAAAGTAAAATATTTATTAGCACAAAATATATTGTCTGAAAATAAATACACTTCAATTTCAAAATCTTTTACTTTTAATATTATACCTGAGTTAGTAAATGAGGATACTGGAGTTGCTCTTGCTCTACTTAATATAAACGGAAAGTTTGCAAGACTAGTTCAAATAGGGAATTTAAACTTACCTTTAGAAAAAATGAATACCTCACCTTCATTTATACCTCTAGATAATTTTCAATATCTTCTAAATAGTGACTACTCAAATATGTATGTAGGGTTCTTAGAGAAAATATATACAGCTCTTAGATTTAAATATAAAGAGTTCAATTCTCTAAGATTAAATGATTTATATTTCTTTGAGTATGATAATAAAAAATATTTAATTGCAAATCTAAATAACAAAGTATATGTTATTACTGTAGATATAGCTAAACAAAATTACGATTTTAAGATGCTTAATATATCTGAACAGTATTCATTATTTGGAAATTCTAAAGAAATTAAGTGGTCTAACAAATCTACTTTACCAGTAGCATATAAATAACAAAAAGCTCCTAAGTTTTCTTAGGAGCGATTTTTTTATCATATTGTTCATATCTATAGCTATTAGCATAGCATATAGCTATAGCTAAAGCATCAGTTGTATCATCAAGTTTTGGCATGCATTCTAACTTTAAAAAATCTTTTACCATTTGTTTTACTTGGGTTTTATCCGCTCTACCGTATCCCACCAATGCTTGTTTTACTTGTAAAGGAGTATACTCTCCTATTTTTATGCCATTTTTTTCTAACACACAAAGCACAACTCCTCTTGCCTCAGCAACTTTTATAGCAGTAGTTGTATTGGTATTAAAAAACAATTCCTCTATAGCAGCAGCATCTATTTTATATCTATTTATTATACTTTGCAAATCCATCTCTATTTTCATCAATCTTTTAGATAATTCCTCATTAGCAGGTGTTGTTATACAACCATATTCTATAACTCTAAATTTATTGCATTTATATTCTATAATTCCATATCCCAGTCTTCCAAACCCTGGGTCAATTCCTAGTATAATAATAATAGAACACCTCTCTTCCTTTTTTCTTTAAGTCAACATATCGTACATGCGAATAAGTTCTGCGTTTGTTAATGCATTTATTGGATAACCATAAGCTTTCTTGTTTTTTTCATAATATTTATATTTTACTGTTCCCAGAACATTTTTGTTAATCTCAGCTAATAAATCTTTTACTAAATTATATCCCATTTTTTGAGTTGCGCGTGTCACCCCCATTTGTCTTAAATTAGACTTTAAGAAATGTACCATTAAATGAGGATATACAAAGCCATCATACAATTTAGAATTAACCTTTCCAAGTCTCATTCCAAGAGGTGTATATAACTCTTTAAATATTGTATCTATTATCTTCATTGCAATGTTTTCATGTAATACAGGATAAGATAAACTTATTGCATATATCATATCAATATTTGGATAAGCTTCATCGTTTATCTCATATTTAAGAACGCCTTTTTCTGCAGTCCAAAATTTATTAACAACTGAGTTTCTAACGTTCTCTGTTATTGAATAAATATATTCGGAATTTTCATAAAATTTATCTTGTAGAGACATAAATATTCGCAAAGCGTTATACCACAAACAATTAATTTTTATATATTTTTTCTTATCTACAACAAGTAAGAAATCTTTATCCATTTTTAAAGCCTCTACTTGCCCAACTATATATTTAAATATAGTTGTTTTAATATATTCATAAAAATGTTTTATCTCAGAATTTCTACACTCAGATTCTTGTATATATCTATTTAGAGCTTCTATAAAAAGTAATTCCGCCTCACATCTATCTACATTATTTAAATTATATTTATTATCTTGAAGTCTTAACATCATGCTTTCTAAGATTTTTACCGCCTCTTTAAATCTTTTTAATACCAAATAATTTCCTTCTATAGAAGATATTATATCTTTAACATAATTATCGTCTTCGCTAACCATTGGTATACTTTCAAGTAATACTAATTTCTTTTTACTAAGTTCTATATAATGTAGTGAATTTGCAATCAAAGCCATATTTCTTAGCTCATGATATGCTTCATTTATATTTTTTAATTTATCGTTTCTTGATTCACAATATTCTAAATCTATATCATAACTATTTATTTTTTTATTTTCAATATCTTCAGTTGAAACAAATATTGTTAAAGTTGCTGTATGTCCGGCTTTAACCATCGCTTCAAATTTACCTGGAATATATAAATCTTGTACATATGTTTTTACGACATCAGGTTCAACCTCTAAATCATAATTTACTCCATTTTCAAATTTAGGTTTACTTTGAAATTTCATACCATTAGTTGATTTAAGATAAATATTTAATCCTTCAGTTATGCTTAAATTTACCTTTACTGTATTTAAGCTATGAGTTGTATTAAACTTCATCTCGCTAGCTCTTTTTATTTCAAATATTCCTCTTTTTGTTATATACGGTGTTACAGTAAATTTAGCCATTTTTTTAGAATTATTTTTCAAAACATAATCTATACATAATACATTTTCTTGTCTGCTAAATTTATATTTTTTCTGCAAACTGCTTCCAGCTAAATCATATTCATACACAGGGTAAGGATTGTTATCAAAAGAGGATAAATATTCCGCTCCACCAAATAACTTTTCGCTTGTCCTATAATCTTTTATATCAAATACTTGGTCTCCAAAATCTACTTGTTCTGTAATTTTTTCTAAAAGGATTTGGTCATTCTTTGGCTCTTGTTTAATAAACAAGCCGTGGTAAGGAGCAAAATTGCTCCCCGCCACGGATGTATTCATATACACACCAAGATTATTTGTTAAAATATATTCTGTGTTTCTAAATTTTTCAATATTATTTACATCTCTTTTGTATATCATAAAGGCTTCCCCCATTTATTTTTGTTCCTTGTCTGCATTTTTAGATTTCCCTTTAAATTCAGGCACTTTTATTTTCTTTACTTTATCTGTAAAATCTGCTACTTCTTTGTTTTTATTTGAGACAGAAGTAACCGTTTTATTTATCTTCTCGCTTTTAGCTTTATGTTTTTTCTTTTGCTTTAATAGATTTAAATTTCCAATGCCTTTGCTCTTAGCAATCTCTATAATTATTTCGGAAACTCTCATGCTGTCGTGATAAATTGAACTAGGCGCTGTTATAACTAAATCTTCTTGTATTACAGATAACGCTCTATTATGTATATTTTCTAAATCTATATTAAGAGGAGTTGAATCTCCTTGATTTAAATCAAATATCATGTCCTCTGTAATTTCGCCATTATTTACAATTACATAATCTAATATATGTTTCCCTAGATATCTTTCAACTTCGTTTACATGTTTTGCTAAAGTATATCCTAAAGTTTCACCAGGTTCATTCATAAGATTAGCTATCATTATCTTTTTAGCTTTACTTTGAATTATAGCTTTACCCAAATCATCAACTAGTAAATTGCATATTACTGAAGTATATAAACTTCCAGGTCCTATAACTATCGCATCAGCTTCTCTTATAGCCTCTAAAACTCCAGGTGCTGGCGCTGCTGAAGCGTCTTTTAGGAATATTTGCTTAATTCTACTCTTAGATTCTAACACTCTAGGACGAATATTGTCTTCTCCAACAACTATTTCTCCATTTTCAAGGCCAGCGCAAAGCTTAGTCTTATCTAATGTTACAGGTAATATATTGCCTTGAACATTAAATATATCTGACATTGCTTTTATAGCTGGAGCAAATCCTCCCATTACATCAGTCATAGCAACTATCATTAAATTACCTAAAGAGTGATTATCTATTTTTCCATCTCTAAATCTGTAGCTTAATAGTTTTTCCATTTCTGTGTTTGATGAAGATAGTGCAATTAAGCTTCTTCTAATGTCTCCTGGAGGCAATGTGTCTATTTCTTCCATTATTTTTCCTGTAGATCCGCCATCGTCAAAAGTTGATACGATAGAGGTTATATTGTGAGTATATTCTTTTAATCCATTCAAAATATTAGATAAACCTTTTCCTCCACCTATCATTACAATTTTAGCTCCTTTTTTCAAGTTAGCTTCAGTTGTAAGAAGGCGTTTTACATCTACGTTTTTTTCTTTATCTCCCATGTTTTTTAATGTAATCTTTAATATATTTCTTTGTGCTAACAAGAAAGAATATACAGTTAAAAACAAAGATATTGTAATTAAAGAAATATATGCAATTAAAATCTTTGGTTCTAGTATATCTCTAGTAAATAGAGTAATTATAGAATAAGATAATACTGCAATTGATATTAATTGTAATAATATGTATCTTTTCACTCTGGCACCCGGCTTTAACCATTCTATTATTTGTCGCATTTTTGCTTTTCATCTCCTATTATTATTATTTCTTCTTCCAAATAAACTCCATTTTTTGAAGAAATTTCTTTTTTAGTTAAATCAATTAACTCTATAACGTCGCTAGCAGTAGCATTATCTACATTAACTATAAAACCACTATGTTTTGTAGAAATTTGTGCTCCGCCTATTCTTTTCCCTTTTAGGCCAGCTTCATCTATAAGCTTACCCACAAAATACCCTTCCGGTCTTTTAAAAGTGCTTCCAGCATTAGGATATTCTAGCGGTTGTTTCTCTTTCCTTTGAGCAGAATTTTCTTTCATCTTATCTTCTATTTCTTGAATTTCGCCTTTTTGCAATTTCAAAACAACAGACAAAATAATATTTCCATCTAACTTATTTTTCTTAAAATAGCTTTGTCTATATCCAAATTCTAACTCCTCTTTATTTATTGTTTTTACTTTTAAATTCGAATCTAAATATGTTACTTCTTCTACTATATTAGACATTTCAGAACCATAAGCCCCAGCATTCATATATATTGCTCCACCTATTGTTCCAGGAATTCCACAAGCAAACTCAAGGCCACTTAAGCTACTTTCTTTAGCAACACGAGCAATAAGAGGCAAAGTAATACCACTTTGTGCAGTAATTTTTTCGTCATTAATTTCTACATTTGAAAATTTACTACCTAACTTAATAACTAATCCTCTTATTCCGCCATCTCTAACTAGTAGTTTACTTCCATTACCTATAACAGTAACCGGCATATTATTAAGTTTTGCGTATTCAATACTCTTAACTATTTCTTCTACATTTCCAGGCAAAACTAGGACGTCAGCTATGCCTCCAACTTTTAAAGTTGTGTGGTTTTTCATTGGCTCATTTATTTTTATTTTGGATGCATCTAAAAATTCTAGCAATCCATTATAATTTAAATCCATTTTATCACCTATAATAATTTTACTCTGACACTGATAATTATATCACAAAACAAGGTTACTTTTCAACTAAAGTTACTTTACAACAGAAATAGCCACGCCATCGCCAACATCTAACACTGTTGATTCTAATTTTTCATTTTCTTTTATGGCAGCAAGATATTCTCTAAGTCTTGTAACCGCAGTTCTATGCTTATGTTCGTTATATCCGCCTAAAACTCTACCTTTAAACAAAACATTGTCCGCTATAATTACAGTTCCTGTCTTTGATAGTTGTAATGCCAATTCTAAGTATTTCATATATTGCCCTTTGGCTGCATCAATAAATATAACATCAAAAGTTCTTTTTTCAATTACAAATTCATTCATCTTTTTTTCGCCATCAGATAAATGAACGGTTATTATATCTTCCGCTTCACATTCTGATATATTTTTCTTTGCTAGATTAGCTGTTTCTTCATTTATTTCAACGGTATCTATCTTTCCACCGTTTTTTAAATGCTTTGCAAAATGAAGTGCAGAGTAACCTATTGCAGTTCCTATTTCTAAAATAGAATATGGCTTTTTTATTTCTAAAATTGTTTCAATTAATTCTAAAGAACTATCTTGCAATATTGGCACATAGTTTTCTTTAGCATATATCTTCATTTCTTCAAGTTTTTTTGCATAATCAATCATTTTTATCCCTCATATTATATATCTTGTCCATTACAATCTCAGTATACTCATTTAATTTTTCTCTATCTTTTAAAATATCTTTATTTTTTTCAAATTCTATAGGTTCCCCTATTTTTACAGTTATCTTTCTAAATAGCCCGCGTTTTTCATCCAAATAAATAGGCAGCAGTTTAACGCCAGCTGTAATAGCTATAGTTACCGCCCCTTTTTTTGCTTTTACATTCTTTTTCTTGGCGTTTCTCGTGCCTTCAGGAAATATTAAGAGATTTTTCCCTTCTTTTAATACATGTGTTGCATGCAATACACTCTTTATATCCTTAGCACCTCTATCTACAGGGAAAGCCCCCGCTTCTTTTATTACAGTTTTTACAATAGGTAGCTTAAACAATTCCGCCTTAGCCATAACAGCAATATTTGGTATAAGCGCTTTTATGTATATCGGATCTGCCCAATTTACGTGGTTTGCTACAACTACATAAGTTTCATTTTCACTTATATTTTCCAAGCCTTCATATTTCATTTTATGAACAATATCTTTTGTTATTTTTAAGTATCCATTTATTATCCCTTTTATAATTTTTGCCAACTAAACCAAACCTTTCTCATAAACGATATCTAAAATAATTTTTACAACTTGGTCTACTGTTAAATCTGAAGAATCTATTTCAACGGAGTCTTCTGTTTTTACAAGCGGAGACACATCCCTTGTAATATCGTTTTTATCTCTAATTTTCAAATTTTCTAAAACTTCTTCATAAGTATCATTCTGTCCTTTGGCTTGCATTTCTAAAAATCTTCTTTTTGCTCTAACTTCTATACTAGCTGTAAGAAATATCTTAATTTGTGCATTTGGTAAAACAACAGAAGTTATATCTCTTCCTTGCATTACAACATTAGTAGAATTTGCTATTTTTCTTTGTATTGAAGACACAAATTCTCTTACCTCACAAATTTTAGCAACTATAGAAGTGGCAATACTTACCTCATTGCTACGTATGCAAAGAGAAACATCCTCACCATTTAAATAAACTTTATCTTTACTTAAATTTACTTCTACTTTTGGTATTAACGCTATTACACTATCATTGTCATTTATATCAACATTTTCTTTTAAGCAAAACAAGGTAAATGCCCTATATATAGCCCCTGTATCTATTGCAGTTATATTTAATATTTCAGATAGTTTTTTTGCAACCTCTGTTTTTCCAGATGCAGAAGGTCCATCAATTGCTATTTGAAAACTCATTTAATCACTCCATTTTTAACATTTTTATTCATATACGACTAAACTTATACTTTATTTTTCTACCAAAGTATGATATCATATACATACTTAAAAGTAAAGATAGGAGCGATTGTTTTGAATAGCGAAAATTATATATTCGATAAAAAACTTATTATTCTTTTTATATTAAAAGAAACTAAATCAGCTTTAAATATAGATCAAATAGCGAAATTTTGTCTAGAATTTGAAGATATCACATATTTTGATATCTGCTTGTACTTAGATGAGTTAAAACATAATGGATACATTGTCGAATCTTACGAAGATAATAAAAGCTATTACACGGTAACCGAATCGGGTCTAGAGATTCTAAATGAATTGTTAGAATTAGTTCCCGGGATAAATTTACTTAATATGAAAAACCTTTTAAGAGTTCAAATTGAGGATTACAAAGTAGACTATGAAATAGATACAAACATTATCCCTATAAAATCTGATGAATATAAAGTAGGATGTTATATAAAAGATGGTTCTGATGAATTAATAAATATTACAATATATGCTGGAGATAAAGAAAATGCAAAAAAAATATCCTCTCATTGGAAAGAAAATGCTAATGAAATTTATGGTAAAATAATAGAGCTTATGACTGAATAGTCTAAGCTCTATTATTTTTTGATTTTATTTTATCTGATGAGAAAATACTTACTATTTTCCCTACTAGTTCCATTATTTGTTCCGCTTTATTTATACCTACTTTTTTACCTAAAGCCTTCCCCCCAACAGTCGCAGCAGCAACTATAGCACTTATTAAAAGAGAAGTAATTGTTACATCAATTCCCATTATAGTACTTATTTTAATAGAAATAAGAGCAGCTGCACTACCAGAAATAATTCCGCACATATCTCCCATTAAGTCATTACAAAAGTTTGTTGTTTTATCTTTAGATTTAAGTAGTCTTAATGTTTGTTTAGCTCCTTTTACTTTTCTTGCGGCCTTAGCATGGAACGGAGCCTCTTCGCAAGTTGCCACCGCCATACCAATTATATCAAATAATATACCTATAAAAACAATTAATACTAACACAACAATAGCAAATAAAAGATTCATCTTTTCTATTACTGTATTAGATGCTCCACCTAAAATTAAAGCTAAAACAAATGTTATTATAAACATGGATATAATCCACTTATGATCTTTTTTCATTTTTTCCCTTCATTATACTATATATGTTATGGCGATACTGACTAAGTAAATTTTGCGGCTTAGGTCAAGTCGGATTTCCCTAGCACTCGCTATTTGTTACCTCCTAGCGGTTTCCCTTTAAGAGTGCTATCCAGTTGTCACCAAGTCTAGATACTCGATTACCACTTAGTCCACACTTCAATCCTTAGTGTACCCACGTATTTGTGACAGTCTAGAGGTTTTCCCTGACAGAAGAAATATTACTCTTATTCGCTTTTGCAAAACTAGTTTCAAACCATATAGTTATCCCAAAGTTTCACTCACGACAGGCTACAATCATATAGTACTCTCTACATGAAGGTTTACACTTAAAGTTTAACAAAGTGATGACTAAACAAAGGCGTTTATCTTATATGCCATTACAAGAATACCTTAGCTTATAGCCCTATACTAACACCCTAATCTGGGCGAAAAAAGCATTAATACAAGGTGTCTTTAATTTGCCATACGATGGATTTTTAGCCCCATCTTAAAGTAATTATTCTGACTAGAATACTGTGCCATACATTACATATTATAACATTTTAAAACTAAAAAGTCAAATTCTTAAATATAAAGCTGCTTTAACAACTACTGCAAACAAAAATAGCCAACCTAAATTTAGGTTAGCTATTTTAAGCTTTAACGCCGCTATTCTTTGTCAATTAATGCCAAGCGCATTTTTTCCATAGTTATCGCATCATATTCATATTTTGCGTAAGATTTTACTTCTGCTTCCGTAAGACCATATTCCAAGCCAGAACGTATTTCATACATTTTACACCAGTTAAATTCATATTTTGCATATAAATTAACCTGTTCTTTTGACAAACCATTTTCAAATCCATAACGGATTTCTCTCATTTGTTCCCAACTAAGTTCAGCTTTTGCGTAAACCATAACTTGAGATTCGGAGAGACCGTGCTCAAAACCGTCACGTATTTCCCCCATTTGGTACCAACTAAATTTACGTTGTGCATAAACTAAAATTTGTTCTTTTGCCAAACCTTTCTTCCAACCCTTACGAATTTCCGCCATCTGGAAAGATGTAAATGTTGTTTTAGCATAAACGCTTACTTCTTCCTCTGTCAATCCATCCTCAAATCCTTTTAATATTTCAGCCATTTCCAAGAATTTGAATTTAGGTTTAGCATAAATCTTTATCTGTGATTCTGTTAATCCTTTTTCTATTCCGTCATATATAAATGTTAAACAAAGAGGTGTAAACTCATTTATTTTGGAAGCCAAATACCGTTTAAAGTCATCTGTCAAATCGTGCGAAAGCAGTATCTTTTCGTAACATGTTCCGTCTTTGTGTTCTATTTCAGTCATTAACGCCTCATACACATCCTTCATAAATCTCTTCCTCCTAAAAATTATTCTTAGATTTAATTATTTGCTGTGTAGATTATAGCACAAATAGCTTTATTTGTAAATCTTAAATGAATACAAAAATATAGCGTAGAATAACATCTACGCTATATAGAAAGGGTTATTTAAGTTTTTCTAATTCTTCTTTTAGAAGCTTATTTACAATACCTGGATTTGCTTTGCCACGAGATTCTTTCATTGTTTGACCAACTAAGAAGCCCATTGCTTTTTCCTTACCAGCTAAATAATCTTCTACTGACTGTGGATTCAATTCTAGTACTTTTTGTACGATTTCGCGAATAGCTCCTTCATCCGTAACTTGTACCAATCCTTTTTCTTCAACTATAACTTTTGGATTTTTACCACTTACAGCCATATCTTCAAATACTTTTTTAGCTATAGCAGACGAAATTACATTTTTCTCAATTAAAGAAATAAGTTCTCCTAATTGTTCTGCTGTAAATTTAGCTTCTGTTATTGTAATTTCTTGTTCATTTAATATTCTAGATATATCACTCATTATCCAGTTTGAAACAAGCTTTGGATTATTACAAACAGCAGTGGCTTTCTCAAAAAAGTCAGCCATATATTTTGAATTTGTTATTTGTTCAGCATCATATTCTGGCAAATTAAATTCATTTATATATCTAGTTTTTCTAGCTACAGGCATCTCAGGAAGATTTACTTTTAGGTTATTTACATATTCATCACTTAAAACTATTGGAGCTAAATCTGGCTCAGGGAAATATCTATAGTCATGTGCATCTTCTTTAGAACGCATTGCATAACCAATTCCTTTATCATCATCCCATCTTCTTGTTTCTTGGTAAATTTCTCCACCAGCTTCCAATTCATCAATTTGTCTTTTTATTTCAAATTCAATAGATCTCGCAATAGCTTTAAACGAGTTTAAGTTCTTAGTCTCTGTTCTTGTTCCAAATTTTGTTTCGCCTTTTTTCCTTACAGAAAGGTTAACGTCACATCTTAAAGACCCTTCTTGCATTTTACAGTCACATATCTCTAAATACTCTAGTATAGATTTTAAAGTTTGCATATAACCTATTGCTTCATCTGCAGAATGTATATCTGGTTCTGAAACTATTTCAATTAGAGGTACTCCACATCTATTAAAGTCTACTAAAGTATCTCCAGTATATGGGTCGTGTATAAGTTTTCCCGCATCTTCTTCTATATGAATTCTAGTAATTCCTACTCTTTTTAAAGTGTCTCCAACCATAAATTCAACATATCCATGTTCACATAATGGCAAATCATATTGAGATGTTTGATAAGCTTTTGGCAAATCTGGATAGAAGTAGTTTTTTCTGTCTTGTTTTGAAAACTTTGCAATTTCACAATTTGTTGCAAGTCCCATTTTTACAGCGTATTCTACTACTTTCTTATTTAATACTGGAAGCACTCCTGGCATTCCCGTACATATTGGGCAACAATGCGTATTTGGATCCGCCCCAAATTCTGTTGAACAACCACAATATATTTTTGTCTTTGTAGAAAGCTCTGCGTGAACTTCTAGTCCCATTATAACTTCATATTCATCATATTTACTCATAAATTTCACACATCCTTTCATTATATGTTAGCTTGCGCTTTATGAAAATCCGTCGCATTTTCATAAGCACTTGCTACTTTAAATAATTTTTCTTCTTCAAAATTATTAGCTATAAATTGTAATCCTATAGGCATATTATTTTTATCCAATCCACCTTGAATAGAAATGGCAGGTACACCAGCTACATTTACTGGAACTGTAAATATATCTTCCAAATACATTTCTATAGGATTAGATTGTTTTTCTCCAAATTTAAATGCTGCTCCTGTTGTTGTTGGAAGAGCAATTACATCAACTGTTTCAAAAGCTTTTTTGAAGTCATTAACAATTAGACTTCTTACTTGTCCAGCACGTTTATAATATGCATCATAATAACCTGAACTTAACACGTAAGTTCCAAGCATTATTCTTCTTTTTACTTCTTCGCCAAATCCTTCAGTTCTTGATTTAGCATAGATATCTTGTAAATCTTCAAAATCTTTTGCTCTATATCCATATTTAATGCCATCATAACGAGCAAGGTTAGACGATGCCTCTGCTGTAGCTATTATGTAATATGTTGGCAAAGCATACTTAGCATAATCTAAGTTCACTTCTACGATTTCACAACCTAATTTTTTTAATACTTCAACCGAATTATTAAATATTTGTAAACTTTCTTCTGGTAAACCTTCTTTAAAGAAACTTGTTGGTACTCCAACTTTTAATCCTTTAACGTCATCACCAACAGATTTTGTATAATCTGGTACTGTATACTCTACAGAAGTTGTGTCCATTTCATCATGCCCAGCAAGTACATTCATCATTAAAGCAGAATCATAAACATTTTTTGTAAACGGTCCTATTTGATCTAATGATGAACCAAAAGCAACTAAACCGAAACGAGATACTAAACCATATGTAGGTTTTAAACCAACAAGTCCGCAGTACGCTGCTGGTTGTCTAATACTTCCGCCAGTATCTGAACCAAGCGATGCATATCCCATATTAGATGCTACAGCAGCTGCGCTTCCACCTGAAGAGCCCCCTGGAACACATTCTAAATTCCAAGGATTTTTAGTATTCTTAAATGCTGAAGTGGCTGTAGATGACCCCATAGCAAATTCATCCATATTAGTTTTTCCAATAATTATAGCTCCAGCTTGTTCTAATTTTTTAACAACAGTTGCATCGTATGGACTTACAAAGTTTTCTAACATTTTAGAAGAACACGTTGTGTTAGTATCTTTCATGCACATATTATCTTTTATAGCTACTGGTACTCCCCCAAGGGCACCAATGTCTTCTCCAGCATCTAATTTTTTCTGTAATTCTTCAGCTCTGTTATATGCATATTCACGAGTAAGACTCACAAAAGCCTCTACTTTTGGTTCTACTTCATCTATTCTTGCATAAACATCCTCTAACACTTCTTTAATTGATACTTCTTTTTCTTTTATCTTATTTGCAATTTCATGCATTGTATATTTTTCGTACATATATTTCCTCCTACTCTACAACTTTTGGCACGCTTATACATCCAGCTTCTTTAGCTGGCGCATTTTTTAATATAAGCTCTCTATCAAAAGAAGGCTTCAATTCATCTTCTCTTAATACATTTTGTTTATCTAATATATACGCTGTAGCATCAACTGAAGAAACATCAACTTCATTTAACGTTTCAACAAATTCTTTTATTTGTCCTAATTCTTCTCCTAGTTTTTCTACTTCGTCATCACTTAATCTTAATCTCGCAAGACTTGCTATATGTCTTACTTCTTGTTCAGTTATTTTCATCTTTTTCCCTCATTTCTAAATTTTCATCACATATTATATACCACCCATTTAACTTTTTCAAGCTATATAAAAAGAAACAGATAGTATTTTTACTATCTGTTTCTTTTGACTAAGCTAAAAAATTGCTTCGGAAAAATCTTCCAATTTAATTATGACTTGTTTGTCTCTAATCGTACCTAAAGCGAACTCTGAATTCATCCTTACAACGCAATCAAAAAAGCGAGTCTGTTCTAGCGTTTCTGCCTTCAGCAAAGCGGCTTTTCGCTCTTCATTTTCAACTAAGAAAACTCCACTTTCTCCAAACATAAAATGATACATGGAGAAGTACTCTTTTGAAGCCTTCCATTCTTTCAAGTTTATATACACATAATTTCCATTGGCTTTTCTTCCAATGTGATTATAATCATCAAGACTATGTATATACTTAAAAGAGCCTAGCTTTTCATAATTGATTGTATTAATAATGTCTGTTTCACCAGTTAAGCTCTCTAAAAACAAAACATAATCTGCTCCATCTTCTGATTTAAAAGGAACACAAGAGGTTGAAGAATATTTAACCAATTTCTTTGGCCCATAAAAGCTTATAACTAGCATAAACTCGTCATAAATACTAATTATTCTTCTACATTCATAGAGTTCTTTTAATTCTTTAGATTTTTCGTTAAAGCCCAAAATTGTAATTATTTTGTCGACTGATTTTACCATATACACATTTTTGTTTATCTTTTTGATTGTGTTAAAATTGTAGATTAAAAAATCCTTCTTACTTTTTGAGTACAGCCTATAGAGACCTCCCTCCGTTGGGACAATCATATAATACCGATTAATAGGATCATTACTTTTTATAAACTTTTCAACATTATTCATATTGTTCTCCTTTTCTGTATTAACAGATTTATTTATTTTAAATCATAAATATTATACAATAATATTATGTAATTTTCAAGTTGTTTTAAAGCCACAAAAAGTGCAAATATCTTTTTCCCATTTGCACTTATATACTCCATCTTACTCACCATTAAATAACTTACTGCATTAATACCGTATATAACATATCACAAAACTTCTTAAATTCTTCTAAACTAGATTTTTCTAGTGAGAAATTAAATACTTTTTTGGGTATACTAGAAATTACATAAAGGAGCGCAAAATATACCGCTTGACTAAGTTTTACAAAAGACTTTTGTTTGGTAAAATTATCTTCTTTCATTTGTTTGTCATAACAATTTTCACATATAGACGAATTATCTATAAAAGAATAATAATAGTTTTTCTTTTCTCTATCTAGCATAGTTTGTCCACATTCTTTACAAGAAACTACATCTGGCATATACCCTAGAAGTGAAATCAATTTTAACTTAAAAATACTTATAACTAAATCTTTCTCAATATCTTTATTTTCAATAACATACAACGTGTTTAAAAATAGCGATAATATTTCTTTAGCGTCTTCTCCTTCTCCAACTGTTTGACTTAATATTTTAGTAATTTCATAAGCTACTTCTAGCTTTTCATAATCTATTCTTAAGTTATAAAATGTGTCTATAATTTCTGCTGAATTAATATGGTAAAAGGTTGTCCCTTTATATAAAACAAATTCACTGCATACAAGAAACTGGCATGGAGCAAGAAGAGAGCTATTTGTTTTCTTTGCTCCCTTTGCAATACAAGATATTTTACCAAATTCATCAGTTAATAGCGTTAGTATTTTATCATTATCTTTATATTGAGTCTCTTTAATTACTACTCCCTTTACTTTCAACAGTTTCATTTATTTCTCCATCACTAGTATTTTCTACTCCACTTAATTTATATTTTAAATAATCTTCTACTTTACCTGTTTTTTCAAATTCAAGCCATAATTCTTCGTTTGGCATAAATATCACCTTCTAGTAATATTTTATGTAAAAAGAATTTTGTTATACTGTAAAAATTGTTAATTTCTAGCGAATTTTATCTTTTATATTAGAAAGATAAGCTTCGTTATTATCCCAATCTTGTCTTACTTTTACCCAAATTTTAAGATTTACTCTGCAGTCTAATGTTTTTTCTATATCTCTTCTAGCATCGTTTGTTATCCTCTTTAACATCTGACCATCTTTTCCTATTATAATTGGTTTATGGCTATCTTTTTTACAAATAATTGTTGCTTCTATATCATAAACAAAATTTCCTGCTTCAGTTGTTCTATCCTTCATTCTTTCTATAACAACATTTATACCATGTGGGATTTCTTCATCTAAAAATTTTAAAGACTTGCTTCGTATTATCTCCGCAGCAATATCCCTCTCGGAAATATCTGTTACATCTTCAGGATCATATATATATTCACCTTGTGGTAAATTATTTTCTATACAGTCTAATAAAATTTCTAATCCATCAGATTTTTTTACAGAAATAGGGACAATCTCTTTAAAGTGTCCTCCCACACTTTCTATATACTTGTCATATTCTTCTATTATTCTTAATATATTTTCTTTCTTTATATCATCTACTTTATTAATAGCTAAAATTATTTTTTTCTTAGATTTTACTATATCTTCAATAATATTTTTATTTGCTTCATCTAATACCGGTTTTGCCCCATCAACAAGATAAAGAATAACATCAACCGAATCAGTTGCAAGTTTTACGCCTTTCATCATATAATTGCCTAATTTATGGCGTGGAATATGCACTCCTGGTGTATCTATAAATATGATTTGAGATGTTTTTCTTGTTAAAATTCCTTTAATATTAAATCTTGTTGTTTGAGGTTTTGGTGTAATTATTGACACATCAAAACCAATAAGTTTATTTACCAAACTAGATTTCCCGGCATTAGGTTTACCAACCACCGCTACAAATCCCGATTTCATTATTCTTTACACTCCTTACTTGCCTTATCTATAACTGGCAAAAATTCTTTTTGTATTTCTTCTAATAACCCTTCTGTATTTGCCTCAAATCTAAATGTAACATCTGGTCCCGTCTGTGAAGCACGAATTAACATCCACCAAGAAGAAGCCTCTACTCTTACTCCATCTATTGTATTAACCGTGTAGCCTTGCCCCTTAGCATAAGTTCCTACTTTTTCTACAATTAAATTTTTTGTTTCTTCTGTTGCTTTTATCTTAATTTCATTTGTTGAATAATACTTATTTATGCCTTGAAGTAATTCCTCTAATCTTTTTCCTGAATTAGACATTAATTCAACTAATCTTAATCCTGCATATATTCCATCATCAAACCCAGACCACTTATCTCTAAAGAATATATGGCCAGAGAATTCTCCGCCAAAAGCAAAATTTCCTTCTTTCATTCTTGCTTTTATGTATGAGTTCCCAACTCTATATCTTTCAAATTCTCCACCTAAATCTTTTATTTCATCCTCTAGGGCTTTTGTGCACTTTACATCAAATAATATTCTATTTTTAACATTTTTGTTTACAATATCTCTTGCCATTATTATCATATAGTGGTCTACAGGAATGTATTTCCCGTTATTATCCACAACACCAATTCTATCTGCATCTCCATCTAGAGCCAACCCTAAATCTGCTTTAGCATCTAAAACCGCTTCCTTTAGCATTTCTAAATTCTTTTCGACGCTAGGGTCTGGATGATGGTTTGGAAAATTTGCATCACTTTTATCACAAATAAATGTTACATCTAATTTTGAAAATTTACTAAATATTTCTTTTACAAAACCTGATGCAGTTCCATTTCCTGGATCTACTATAATTTTTAACTCTTTTCCAGATATATCTAAACTATCTTCTATTCTTCTTACGTATTCATTAAATATGTTTACTTCTTTAACACTACCATTTCCTTTTTTAAACGTAGCTTTTGTTATATATTCCCTAAATTTTTGAATAGTTTCTCCATAAGTGTTACCTGATTCATCAAAAGAAAATTTAAATCCGTTATATTCTTTTGGATTATGACTTGCTGTTATCATCATACCAGAAGGAATTTTTAAATATTCCCAAGCAAAATAATACATAGGCGTGGTAACAAGCCCAATATCTACTACATCTACACCTGTTTCTGTAATACCTTTTATTAAAGCTTTCTTTAAACTTGGTGAAGATGCTCTATTATCCATACCAACTATCGCTATATTTTTGCCTATTTCTTTTATATATGTACCATAAGCTAATCCTATAGTATAGGTAATATCTTCTGTAATATCTTCTCCATAAATACCACGAATATCATAACCTCTAAAAATATGAGGATTTATATTTCTTATAACTTTCATTAAACCTCTCCTTAATTAATTTTTCTAAATTTTTCTTCACCGACTAATTTTAAATGTGAATAAAGTATTGTTGACAGCACCACAAATATAGCTGAAACGCCTCCTATAAATATAAATGGTGATGATACTTTTATTCTTAACGAAGCAACCATAATTCCAACAGCTACAAGTATTCCTATAATTATACTTAAAAAACTGCTCGCGCTTTGTTTTACAACTGATACATCATCTGTACTTATTTTGGGCATATACAAGTTTATTACAAGTCCAACTATAGCAAAAAATACCGTTTGACAAATTGCCGCTACTATCATTATTAACGTACTTAAAATACTCTGCTTTAATACAAACGAACTTATTACTATAGCAAAAATAGTAGGTATTAATACTATTAAACAATGGAATAGAATTTTTACATTAAAAATATCTTTTACTTTTATTGGTAGGGCCTTTAAAGTAAATATGTTTTTTCCTTCATAAGAAATTGATGAAGCAGATATATTTGTCATTGAAACCGTAAAAGTAACAAGCAAAAAGATAAACATTGGTATATATGCTATTAAACCTGAAAGCATTTCATCAGTCATTCCTTCTACATTTTTTAACGTATTCATATCTAACCCCTTAAATGCTATAAATATACTAGCTATTAATAACATTACAGGTCCTGTAATTGTATTTAACAAATATATACTTGACCTAAAATACCTCTTTGCCTCTTTTGTAAGTAAAGTCATAAAAAGGCTTTTACATGTAACATCTTTTATAACGTAATTAGACTTAGCATGATTTTCAGATAATTTAGATATTATATTAAAATATTCAATACTAAAAAATAGTATGAATAGAATAAAAGGAATTATATTTATTATTATTATTTGTAATAATTTTATATAATCTACTTTATACACACATTCAGCATATAATCCTATTGGATAATACAATTTCTTTAAAAATTCAAATATTTCTGTATCCATAGTAGTAACATTTTGAATATACTCAGAGATTTTTCCAAACACCACATAAAACAAAATAAAAATTATAATAGAAGTTATTATTTGTATTAAATTTTTATTTTTAAATCTTGATGATATAATTTTTACTATATATCCTAGAATAGTTCCTACTACAATCGGAAGAATAGGCATAAAAAATAGCATAACTAAAGTTGTTATTAAAATGCCTACACTTAATCCTTCATATTTTATATATACTACTGTTGCTGGAATTATAAATAATGCTCCCCAAATATATTGAGTTAACATTAATTTTATAATTCTCTCTGCCAAAATAACTTTCTTTTCTATTGGCATCGAAAGTAACATGTTATTGTCTTTAGAATCAAATAACATTCCTTGAGACTTATATATAGTATTCATTAACATTAGCAAAACAGTAGTTGCCCCCATAATAGCTAAAACAATAAAAGTAGCACCTTTTTTAGCTAATTCTTCTGCTATCATATTTACTGATAAGCCTATTAAAATTACAAGTATTGACATTATTATAATTGTTATAGAATTATAATTTAGCATTTTGAATTTTGAAGCTGTCCTTTTTGCTAAATCTTCGTTTATAATACTTATACTATGTCTATCAGCTTTTAGTAACATCCAAACTTTCTCTAGCATATTAAACCAACTCCAAAAATACATTTTCAAGAGATGAATCTCCCTTTATTTCTTCCATTTTCCCTATTTTTACTATCTTACCAGATTTTATAATAGCTACTTTATCACAAAGTCTTTCTGCGACATCCAAAATATGAGTTGAAAAAAATATACTTGCTCCTGTTTCACAAAGCTTTCTCATTACCTCTTTTAAATCAAAAACTGCCTTGGGGTCTAGTCCTACAAAAGGTTCATCAAAAATTATAATTTTGGGATCATGCACTAGTGCCGCTATAATTACTAATTTTTGCTTCATTCCATGAGAATAAGTAGATATTTCATCGCCAAGATATTCAGTCATGCCAAATAAATCAGCATACTTTCTAAATCTATCTAGTCTAGTTTCTCTAGAAACGTTATATATATCTGCAATGAAATTTAAATATTCAATTGCTTTTAAGTTTTCATATATATCTGGATTATCTGGTATATATGCTAGAAGTTTCTTACATTCTATAGGTTGCTTCTTTATATCCATTCCATTTATTAAAACTCTTCCTTCTTCAAAATCCAAAATTCCTACAATAGACTTTATAGTGGTAGTTTTTCCCGCTCCATTATGCCCTATAAAGCCAAAAATTTCTCCATCTTCTACTGTAAAAGAAATATTATCTACAACTTTTTTTCCGCTATATGATTTGCTATAATTTTCTACTTTTATCACAGTTCTAGCCTCCAATTTTCTTATATCATTATATACTCTTTATAATATTTTTTCAATCTTTTTTAATATCTTTGTTTACTTTTAAACTCTCATCTGTTATAATACATATTATGTGATTGGCCCATTGGTCAAGCGGTTAAGACGCAGCCCTCTCAAGGCTGAATCATGGGTTCGATTCCCGTATGGGTCACCAATTCTAGCATCTCTTTATAGATGCTTTTTTTACGCCATTTAATTGATTTTATGTAAACATTATGTTATACTATAATAGTAGTTATATTAAAATTTCAAACTAATTAAGGAGAAAATTATGAAAACAAAAAAACGTACAAAAATCAATTGGGATATTATTCCTGTAATTGAAGTTTACAAATCAATACTAAATGGAGAAATAAAAACATTTCCTTACAGGTATCTAAATAAGGAACGTTCTCGAACTATATTAAGATACGTTGCTTTAACAAAATACAATATGACAAGAGAACAAATTTGCAAAGACATCACCGTCAAATTCTTGCGAAAGCACTTTATAGTTAGCATAAATAAAATATTTGCTGGCGATTGGCATCACATGATAGATTATTGCTTTGATGAAATGAATATCATGCCTTGGGAACTTGTAAGAGTTAAAGATGGTTTTTGGGAAGACGTAAACAACAGAAAAGCTTTTGTTATGTGGGTTTCACAAAAAGAAAACGTAGATATTACAAAGGCTGACGAATTACGCAAACTAACCGGCAATGTTTTACGAAGTTACGGTGGGCAAAACGCCATAATCACTTCCGGGACTTTATTCGAACTTATTAATTTAATTAATCCAATGCATTATAAAGAGTGGGAAGTTTGTACTATAACTCTTTGGGATGACGATAAACGAAAAGACGCAATTCGCTGGTTAATTGAAGAAAAATTGCGTTGGGATGAAAAAACTGTAAAAGAGCAACTCTCAACTGAGCACTTTTTTCAAAACAACTTACGAACACTTTTTGATTATTTCCATCATAATCGAAACAAAGTACTTGAATTTGCTTATCCAGGTAAATACTCCAGACTTAAAAGGTCTCCAATAAACGAAAGGTATGCACAAAATGAAACGATATAAAAAAAGAGACTATTCCAAACTCACTACAATCGATGTATACAATCTTGTATGTGAAGGAACATTAAAAGTATTTCCTAACAACTATTTAGATAAAGAAAAGGCTCGCAAGCTCGTCCGGCATGTGATTTTAGACAAATTACATATGAGTCGTAAAGAAATTTGCGAACAGGTTAATCTTCCTTTCTTATCTAAATATAAACTTGGCGGCGTAAAAAATCTTTTTGAAGGTCAAGCTTACAATATTCTTTCCTATAGTTTTAGCGAAATGGAAATAAAACCATGGGAACTAAGCAAAGTACATCCAGACTTTTGGAAGTCGCAAGATAACCAAAAAATGTTTATGCAGTGGCTTGTAAATAAAGAAAACATAGACACCACAAACGTTGAAGAGATAAGAAAAATAAATGCCAAACTTGTATATAAATATGCTGGTAGCAAACCTTTAGTTTTTTCAGGAGGACTGTTTAACCTAATTAAACTTGTTACAGGTGACTCTATCAAAGAATGGGAACTTGTAAAAATTAACAAGTGGGATGAACAAAAAGCTATAGAAGCCGTAAAATGGATGATTGAAGAAAAACTTAAGTGGTCTGATGAAGAAATTTATGAAAAGTTACAAGCAAAAACTTTTTATGAGAATAATCTTGGAGGATTGCTCAGTAAATTTTGTAATCACAGTCCATATACAGCTATCAACCTAGCTTATCCTGGAAAGTTTGAAAGACTGAAAAACGGTTTTTGTGCCAAAAAATAAAATCAAAGTCTTCGAAGTGTAATCACTTTGAAGACTTTTTATATACTAATTTAAACTTTTACTTTCTATACTAAATCTTATTCCTGTTTTTTCAGAATCGTTTATCATTACCTCTGTAAAGCAAGGTGTACAAGTAATATCTACTCCTGTAGGGATCATAAAGCCTCTTGCTATAGCTACCGCTTTAACAGCTTGGTTTATAGCTCCTGCTCCTATTGCTTGCATCTCAACCTTTCCATTTTCTTTTACTAATCCAGCTATTGCTCCTGCAACACCATTAGGACTAGATTTTGCTGATACTTTCAATAAATCCATATTTTTCCTCCTTTGTTACTTTATATTATATTATATATATATTACTCAATTATTATATCTAATTTAAAATTTTTATGCAACATTTTTCTACAAATTTTGCTAAACAAAAAATTATACAATCTCCAAAGTTGTTGAGCCCACTATAAGTCTCTTGACTCCAAACTTTTCAAAGTTAATTTCAGCAATGCAATTGTCTTCATCGTTATTTATTGTTAGAATTACTCCTAATCCGAATTTCTTGTGTCTTACGTTCATTCCCTCTTTAAATTCCACATCACTTGTTTCATTTTGTTCTATTTTAATCTTATTCGTGACCCCGTTTATATTCTTTAAAAAACTTGCAACATCTATTCCCACAGATTGTTTTTTGTGTGGTACATAATCTATATCTCTAGCCTGATAAGAACGACTATATCCACCATCATTTATATACCTTTGAGTCGAAGCATACTCATCATCTACATAAGTCTTTGACCTATTATATGCATTTTCTTTGTTTTCCAAAGCTTTTTCTGAATACATTCCATCTGGCACTTCACTTACAAATCTAGAAGGTTCTGTATATGTTGTAGAGCCATACATTGTTCTTTGTTTTGCCATAGTTAAAGTCAAATGTCTTTGGGCTCTAGTTATTCCTACATAGCACAATCTTCTTTCTTCTTCTATATTATCTTCATCAAGAGATTTCCTTGAAGGAAATAATCCCTCTTCCATTCCAACCATAAATACAACTGGATACTCTAGCCCTTTGGCGTTATGCATAGTCATTAAAGTTACTGCTTTTTCTCCCTCTTCCAAATTATCTATATCTGAAATCAAAGCAATACTATCTAAAAAATCCCCCAAAGAATTGTCTGCATTTTCCTCATCAAATACAGAAGCAACACCAATAAATTCTTGAATATTATCTAATCTTGATTCACTATCTTTTTCTTTTAATAATTCTCTTTCATAATTTGTTACTTCTAATATTTTCTTTATTAATTCCGCATTAGATAAACCTTCTAAAGACTCTCTCAAATCATTAATTATATTTCTAAATTCAATTAAACTAGAACTACATCTAAAACCTGCAACTTTAATATCGTCTAAAATATATTCAAATAAACTTAGTTTTTCCGCTTCTGCTAGTTCTCTTAATTTATCTATAGTTGTGTCACCTATCCCTCTTTTAGGCTCGTTTACAACTCTTGCAAAAGACACATTATCTTTTGGATTATTTATTAATTTAAGATATGCGACTATATCTTTTATTTCTTTTCTACTATAGAACTTTAATCCGCCTATAATTCTATATGGAGTTCCTTCTCTCATAAATACTTCTTCGACAGCACGTGATTGGGCATTAGTTCTATATAACACAACAAAGTCTGAATAACTAAATTTTCCCGTCCTCACCATTTTGTCTATAGTGTCTACTATATATTGGCCTTCATCGTATTCATTTTTTGCTATATAATAATCTATTTTTTCTCCCTCGTCATTTTCTGTCCAAAGAGATTTTTCTATTTTAGATTTGTTGTTTTTTATAACTGCATTTGCAGCATTAAGCACTGTTTTTGTACTTCTATAATTTTGTTCTAACTTAATAGTTTTAGCATCTTTATATGCCTTTTCAAACTCTAGAATATTCGAAATATCTGCACCTCTAAAACCATATATACTTTGTGATTCATCTCCAACAACACAAATATTGCCATGTTCTCTGGCTAGCAAGTTAATTATTTTAAATTGCGCATGGTTTGTATCTTGATACTCATCGACTAAAATATATTTAAATTTATTTTGCCAATATTGTAATCTTTCTGGAAATTTTTCAAATAACTTTACTGTTAAAAATATAATATCATCAAAATCCAACGAATTATTCTTTTTCAAATTTTCTTGATACTTTTCATATATTTTAGATATTTGTTCTTCTCTATAATCTCCTTGAGACTGTTCTTTGTATTCTTCGACACTCTCTAATTTATCTTTAGATCTGCTTATACAAGAAGCAACATAATTGGCATTAAATTTCTCTTCATCAATATTTAATTCTTTTAATATTTGTTTTATTATCTTTTGCTTATCTTGTTCGTCTATTATATTAAAATCTCTAGTATATCCTAAATTTTCAATTTCTCTTTTTAAAATTCTTACACAGATACTATGAAATGTTCCAAGCCAAATATCTTGTACACCTTCGCCAACTAGATTTTCTACCCTTTCCTTCATCTCTTTTGCAGCTTTATTCGTAAAAGTTACAACTAGTATTTGCCAAGGTTCGCATATTTTTTGTTCTAAAAGATATGCTACTTTATGCGTTAATACTCTTGTTTTCCCACTACCAGCACCAGCTAGTATTAAAAGAGAGCCGGCTGTATATATACAAGCCTCTCTTTGTACGGGATTTAATTTTTCTAATAACTCACTCATATTTTTCCACCTCTATAACCCCTCCATAATCTATTACATCTAATCCTTCAAACCACTTAAATTTTAAACCTTTACTCTCTATAAAAGTTTTGATTTTTTTTCCATTAATTAATTTATTCACATCACCAAATAATATAGCTGTATCTCCTAAAACAACTAAAGCACCACCAATAAATCCATTCATTTCAGAAGGCATAAACCTCATTTTAGATTGTTCTATAAATATTTTATTTGTTCTTTCCAACAGTTTAATATCTGGTTCAGAAACAAATAATACATCAACACCGGCATTTAAAAGTTCTCTAGCAATTGCTATATCCGAAACAATACAAGAATTATCTGTCAAAACACAAGTACTACATTTAGTATATCCTTGCTCTACTTGAATTAAATTATATCCTGCTTTCTCCAAAAAAGTCTTTAATATTCCGTCTGTATACTTAAAATTATGTACTGCGTTTTTCCCTACAACAGCTAAATTATATGGAATATCTGTAGGATATGTTGGTCCCACTATACTTACACCACTTACCATATTTGAATTTTCTATATATCTATTTGGATCACAAAAAACTTTATCTGCTACCTTAGTATAATATATATCTGGATGTGCTGAAATCTCATCATACACCTCCAGATTAAATCTATTTTCAATAAGCTCATATCCCAAACTTCTAATATATTCTTTTTCAACTTCTCTCATTCTAAAATCTATTATGCAAAATTTTGTCAAAATAACTCACCTTGTAAAAGTATACAAGGTGAGTTTTGTAATGTCAATTAACATTTGACATAAGAAACTTAAAATTTATATAAATTATTTTTCTTCATTTTCTGTGCTTTCATCTATTATTTGCCTAATCTTTCTATATTCTTCATTTACATTAGCAACACAATGTATATGAATTCCATTTCTAGTGTTCATTCCTCCATGGTTATTTCTTCCGTTGTAATATCCGCTAGAAGCATTAGTAAATATATTTATAGTTCCAAGACCAAATATTCTTTCTATTATACCTCTGGACATTGTTATTTCTCTTACATATTTGTATTTTAATTCTTTTTCTTCTTTGTTCACAAATCCATCTTTATATTCTATATAGTCGGTATAAAATTTGTATTCCAATTTATCATATTGCAATTTATCTATAAAGGTTTTTATTAAAGAAATTACTAAAACTGCTGCAAAAGCAATTAAATACACATTTTTTATATTCTTATCAAAAATATAAAAAAATTCTACACTAATATAAAATATCATAAAAAAAACCATTCCTAATACTTTGAAGAAATTATTGAAAAATTTATAACTAAATTTAAATGTTGGTACTAAATTTAATTTTAATACGTTTTCCTTAACAGTTTCTATCTTTTTCTCTTGAACTTCACCTAAAGCATTACCACATTTATGGCAAAACTTAGCAGTATCACTTAGTTCTGTTCCACAATATTTACAAAACATGTCATTCCCCCTATTATCCTATTATTTCTTTTACTTGTTTATATACTTCGTGAACTTTTTCAACATTACAAATACATATTCCATTACCCATACCAGTTTCTGCGTTAGTATATAAAACAACATTTCCGAGGTTAAATAATCTTTGATACAAAGATTGAGACATAGTAACTTCTCTTATATATTTGTATTTTACTTCTTTTTCTGAAAGATTTAAAAAGCTATCTTTATATATAATTTTTGTTTTATAAAAATCATAATCTTTATAATTATATTGTTTTTTAGTAAATATAGTTTGTATTATTAACATTATTAAACTTAGTCCAAAACAACCTAAAAATGTTATTATTCCATATTTTACACTAAGGCCCATAATCATAACACCAACTAATGCAGATAAGAATAAATATATAAACATAAGTGGTAATACTTCATAAGCAAATTTAAATGTTGGTTTCACTTCTAACAAAACTTCTTTATCTTCTTTAACCACTACTTCCTTTTCTACCGGAGCTTCTACTTTTACTTCTTCTCCTATTTTTTGGCCGCAGTTAGTGCAAAATACCGCGTCCTCTTCTAATTTAGTTCCACATTTTTGACAAAACATAATTCTTCCCCCTCTTTTGTTAATAACATAAGTTTACCGTATAAAAATTATTCTGTCAACTAAATACAAAAAAGAATTAACATTTTTTGTTAATCCTTTTTATTTCTTAATCTCCAAAACAAATTCCCATTGCTCTTGCTGTTCTTACTAGCGGATTTGTTTTTAAATCTAGAACCCTTGGTACTCTTTCATGAGGAAATTCCATTTTAACTAATTTATCACTATTCATTCCAACAATATATCCTGCATCTCCTGAATATAACAATTCAAAAGCATAGTTTCCTAATTGAAGGCCTAAAAGGATATCTGAAGATGAAGGTCTTCCTCCCCTTTGTACATGTCCCAAAACAACGTGACGACATTCAATTCCTGTTTTTTCTTCTATTTGCTTAGCTAACTTTTCCGCTGCTCCACCATAGCGAACTTTATCAAAACTATCATTTAATACCTTAGAAATAGATTCTTTCTTTCCTATCTCTTTAGCGGCTTCCGAAATAGCAACTATTGCATATCTTTTATACTTAGTTACTTTTTCTATTCTTTCACAAACCTTATCTAAATCATAATCTTTTTCTGGTAACAATATAACATCTGCAGAAGAAGCAACTCCACTATACAATGTTAAAAAACCAGAAGTTCTTCCCATTATTTCTACCGTAATAACTCTTCTGTGTGAATAAGCAGTTGTTCTTACTCTAGAAATTGCCTGTGTTACAGTTTCGACAGCAGTGTCAAATCCTATTGTTGGCATTGATGCCATCATATCATTATCTATAGTCTTTGGTATTCCTACAGTAGGTAGTCCTCTTTCATGTATAACTCTAGCAGAATCTAGTGTTCCATCTCCACCTATTACAATAAGCCCCTCTACACCTTGCTCTTTTAGTTTTTTTATCCCTTCATCAGTCTTATCTTCATACTTCATATTTTGTTTATCTACTAGATAATAAAATGGGCATTCTTTATTTGAAGATCCTAAAACCGTTCCGCCTAGTTCTTCAATATCCGCAACATCTTCCGCATTAAGCGGCCTATAAAGGCCCTCTACAAAGCCTTTATAACCATCTATTATTCCAAGCACTTCTACGTTGTTTTCTATTGCCGTTAATACAACAGATTTTATTGCAGCATTAAGTCCCGTACAATCTCCACCCGCCGTCATTATAGCTATTTTTTTCATATGTATCACCTCTTAAAAAGAAACTGTTTTTTCACTTACTAATTTATCATTTATGTATATACTAATCTTAGCAGAGTTAAAACCATTGACAGTAACAGTAAAATCTGTAAATGGTGCTGAAACTGTTGAAGAATATATTGTGTTTTCCACTCCTTCTACAGTAGCATTAACTTTAACTGATACACTCTCTTCTGTTTCACCAACTAAAGTAGATAAAGGAATATCTACGGTTGTAGATTTTTGAAGTCTATTTATAACAACCTCTATCATAGTTCCTTCTTCAACTTCAGAATTTTCTTTTAAACTTTGAGATAAAACCACTCCATCAGCTTTTGTTGTATCTGTCTTGTAAACTGTGTTTACAACTAATTTCAAATCTTGTAATTTTTTTACTGAGTCTACTCCATTTTGTCCAACAACTCCTGGAACTATAAGTTTTACTTTGCCATCGCCCTCACTAACTTTAATTTCTACTTCAGAACCTTTTTCTACGCTCTCACCTTTTTTTATAGCTTGTTCCATTATAATATTAGCTTCTATTTTATCGTCTTTTTCAAACTTAAATATTGGTTTTAATCCCATAGATTCTAATTCATATTTAGCTACAGTATAGTCCTTACCAACTACTTCAATCATTGTAACCATTTCTGCGCCTTTGCTTATATTAACTTCTATTCTATTGTTATATATTTTTTCGCCTTCTTTTATTGATTGCCAAATAATTAAGCCAGCTTCATATTCTGAATTATTAACATACTTTCCTACAGTTATATTTAAACCTTTTTCTTCATATTCTTTTTTTACTTCATCAAATACCTTACCAATTAAATTAGGAGCAACTTCTACTGTCGAAACTGGCTGTTCAGGCATTTTATTTCTAATAGTATTTACTAATTGAGCTGTTAATATTCCAAGTCCCGTCAAAGAAATTGCTGCAATTATACATATAATTATAACCACTCTTTTTTTCTTTGTCCCTTTTTTAGGACTCTTTGTATCTCTCATTCCTTTTCTTGAACCAAACTCTGTTTCAGATAATTTAGGATCATCCTCATCTCTTATTCCTATTATTGGTACAACTTGAGTATATCCAGCATCCTTTTTGGTATCAGAACTAAAGAAAATATGTGAAGGATTGTTAATAGCTGCGAATATATCATCCAGCATTTCACTTGCAGATTGATATCTTTCTGCCGGCTTTTTAGCCATTGCTTTCATTATTATATTATTTAAAGCTTCTGACACGCTAGGCTCTATCTCTCTTGGCTCTTTTGGATCTTCTTGAATTTGTTTTAGAGCTACTGTTACAGGAGTATCTGCATTAAAAGGGAGTACACCTGTTGCCATTTCATACATTACAACTCCTAAAGAATATATATCTGATTTTTCATCAGTATAACATCCTTTCGCGTGTTCTGGAGAAAAATAATGTACAGACCCAATTGTGCTTATCCCACTTGTTATTGTGTCTTTAGAGCTCATCTTGGCTATTCCAAAATCTGTTACTTTAGCAATATTATTTGATGTTAACACTATATTTTGCGGTTTAATATCCCTATGAATTATTTTAGATTTATGAGCCGCCTCTAGAGCAGATGCTATTTGACTAGCATATTTTAAAGTTGTTTCATTACCTAGTCTTCCTTTTCTATCTATTTCGTCCTTTAAAGTTTCTCCATCTAATAATTCCATTACAATATAGTTTATGCCGTTTTCTTCTCCAACATCATATACAGATACAATATTAGGATGAGTTAAACTTGCAGCAGATTGAGCCTCTGCTCTAAAACGTTTAACAAATTCAGCGTCTTTAGAAAATTCATTTTTCAACACCTTAACAGCCACATTTCTATTTAGCAATTTACATCTTGCTTTATATACTGTAGCCATCCCACCAATACCTATATCTTCTAAAATTTCATATCTTGAACCTAATACTTTACCTACTAAATCCAAGCTTACCCCTCCTTTTTAAGCTTCAACATACATTACCGTTATGTTGTCTAATCCACCATTTTCGTTCGCTTTTTTTATTAAATTACTGCAAACTTCTTCTGAATTACTATTCTTAGCAATCTTAAATATTTCGCTATCCTCTACTCCAATAGTTAAACCATCAGAACACAATAAAAACTTTCTACCTATAACATTATCTAACTTACGAACATTAAACGTTATAGATTTTGTAACTCCCAAAGCTTTTAATAACACATGTTTGTCTGGATGAGTCTTGGCCTCTTCCTCTGTTATAATTCCATCTCTTACTAAGGCATTTACATAAGTATCATCCTCTGACAACTGAACTATCTTATCTTCTTTTAACTCATATATTCTAGAGTCACCAACATTTACAATATATCCGGTGTTCCCTTGAACAACAATCATAGCTATTGTTGTTCCCATATCTTTATATGATTTATTTTTTTTATTTAATTCATAAACACATCTATTTGCATATTTAACAGACATACTTATATTTTCAGTATTATCTGCAAGATAACCGTCGTCTTTTGAAATAACAAAATGTTCCTTCAAATATTCTATTGTTTTTTCTCCTGCAACTTTGCTTGCTATTTCTCCACCTGTTGCTCCGCCAATTCCATCTAATACTATATATGCAGTACACACATCATCTAGGCTATATGTCAGCATATAGTCTTCATTTTTTTCTCTTCTTTTTCCTATGTTCGTTTCCGCCCAAAAAATGATAATGCACCCCTTTTCCTTCATTTCTCAAATAATATCACAAAGTATATATAAATTCAAGCAGTGATATACATAATTTTATTATATGTATGCTTCAAAAAAATAGTAGATAATTTCTTACCTACTATTTATTACCTTCAATATGTTTTTGTCTTAATTGACCACAAGCAGCATCTATATCTGAGCCTAATTCTCTTCTTACTGTAGTTATTACTCCACTTGTATTTAATATATTCATAAATCTTTCTATGTTTTGCTCTTTACTCTTTTTAAACACACCATCTTTTAACTCATTTACTGGTATAAGATTAACATGAGCAAGCATGCCGCGTAAAAGCTTAGCTAATTCTTTTGCTGTCTTTTCATCATCGTTTACATCAGATATTAAAGCAAATTCAAAACTAATTCTTCTCCCCGTTTTAGAAATATAATATCTACAAGCATCCAATAATTCTTTAATACTATATCTATTAGCTACAGGCATTATTTCCTTCCTTTTTTCATCAGTCGTAGCATGAAGTGATATAGAAAGAGTAGCTTGCAACATTTCATCTGCTAATTTATATATATTAGGGACTAACCCTGATGTAGATAAACTAATGTGTCTTGCACCTATTCCTAATCCTTCAGGACAGTTTATAAGCTTTACAGATTTTACAACATTATCATAATTATCTAAAGGTTCCCCAATACCCATATAAACCACATTAGATATTTTTTGATTCATATATTTTTCTACCGCTATAATTTGTCCTTCTATTTCAGAAGCTTGTAAATTTCTTGTCCAACCATTTTTCGTTGAAGCACAGAACTTACAGCCCATCTTACAGCCCACCTGAGTTGATACACATAAAGTATTTCCATAGTTGTATACCATAAATACGCTTTCAATAGCATTATTGTCTGGCAATTTAATTAAAAATTTATGGGTACCATCTTTTACAGACTTTTGAACCTCAAGTATTTCTAGTTTTAATATATATGTATTTTCTTGTAACTTTTCCCTTAAACTCTTAGAGATATCTGTCATCTCATCAAAGCTTTCTACATGCACTCTATGTATCCATTTAAAAATTTGTTTTGCATGAAATTTCTTTTCTCCAATACTTTGTATATATTCACTTAATTCTTCTAAACTTAATTCACTAATATTTATCTTTTCCATACCAAATATTATACCAATAATTATGTAAATTTGCAATTAAACACAAAAAATATGCCACAAATATATTTGTGACATATTTTATTATTTTTTAACCTAGAGAACCTTGAGGTTTTGAATAGCCAGACGTTACCCCTTGAGAATGTACTATAATAGCCCTAAAGATGTGTCTTTTACCATCTCTCTCACATTCATACTTAGCCCAAACAGGTTCACTTGAACTAATTCTATCTTCACTACTTTTATCTGTCAATACCACAGGTACGAACTCTCCGTCATCTATAGATTCTTCAATTATTATTCTAGTAGCATCAAGTCCTAATGCCATGCTTCTTATATCTCTATTTTTAGTTGCTGTAACTACATAATTTCCATCTTCATCTAAATCTATAACTACATTTGGAGTCATTTCATATATATCATCTATAACTTCAACCTGACTACTCGAATCCATTACATTTCCATTAATATCTTTTACAAACCCTTGTATTAAAATATGACACTTTTCATAGTTTTCAGGAAGTACTAATTCTAAAGTTTTATCTGAAAGAGGTAAAATAGTAGGACTTGGATATCCTATCCACTCGGAATCGCTTTCAAATTTATAAGCTACATTAAATCCCTCAAATGTATCTGTTACATCTATAAATATTTTTCTTTTCTTTCCTTCATCTGTATCTACTATAGCGCTATATGTTGAATCTATTTCTAAAACTGGATCACCCAAAATCCATTTTATAGGTTCTGTATATGCAGAATATATTGTTTCATTTTCTTTTTCTACTACAATTCTAGCTCTATACTCATAAACAATTCCTATTTCCATGTTTGTAGGACATCTAGTAACTCCAGGCACTCCATATGCGTTTTCTTGATATTTAGTTTTATCCATTAGTTTAAATTGTTCTTCTCCTGCTTTTTGTTCAATTTCTACAGTATAATCAGAATTTACAACTACAGCATGATCATTATCTGGTAAACCTATTGCAGTAATATCCTCTTTACTCATATCGCCCTTTACAACATATGTAACTACTTTGGAATATTCTGAGTAAATTTCATTTCCTTCTGAATCTAATTTAGAAACTTTAGCTCTAAAACTTACATTTTGTGTATATTCACTTAAGTTATGTACTCTATCTATTTTCCCCATTCCTGCACCAAAAAGATGGACTAACTCTGAATCCACAACGTAATAATTATTTCCATTAACAGAATATTCTAAAACACATCTTTCAACATCAGAAGCATGCGATATATATACCACAGTTTCTTTATACCACCCTTTTATCTCAATTTCAGGTTCTTTTATATAAACGGCATTATTTTCATACAAAATTTCAAATTCTGTTGGCACTTTAGATGAAGTTATTTCTTGGTCAGTCATTGGGTCTACCCATTTACCTCTTCCATTTTTGTAATATATAACCATATCATCTAAATCATCACCTTCAATAGTTTTTGCTGCTTTCATTATGTGCTTTAGAGTAAGCGTACCATCATAATCTACCCCAGAACCTCTATTAAATGAATGAGTACCTATAATATAAGTTCCATTTGGTATATTTGATGCTTGTACAATTTCTGACGCAAATAACGAAGAACTAACCATTACTATTGATAACACTACAATTAAGCTTAATATTATCTTTTTCATTTTTTATTTCCCTTTCTTTATTAATTTACTGTTGCCGTAACAACTGTTCCACTAGATAGTCTTACTTTAAAAGTTCTTTCTCCAGAAATATCTGAATTTGATGCAGTTATTCTTGTGCCATTAATAGCTACTGGTACACTTACTCCATCTGTATACATTAATCCACTTACAGTAATTGGGCTACCGTTTTCATAAACTGTTAAATATCTATCAGGAGAACTTCCCATTGCATCAACAAAACTAATACTAATAGTATATGTTTTTTGTTTCCAAGTAGCTTTAAGTTCAATGTTAGAGTTAACAGTGCTTCCAAAAGTGTACGCTTGCCCGTTTAAAGTCCAACCATTAAACGTATATCCACTCTTTGTTGGGTCTGTTGGTTTGCTTGCTGTTTTGCCTTTTTCTATTGTTTGACTAGCTACACTACTTCCACCATCTGTGTTAAATGTTACTGTTACCATTTCTATTTTGTTCCATGTCGCTTTTAGTTCTATGTTAGAGTTTACAGCATTTCCAAAGTTATATGTATTTCCATTTAAAGTCCAGCCTGCAAAACGGTAGCCGCTCTTTGTTGGATCTGTTGGTTTGCTTGCTACTTTACCTTTTTCTATTGTTTGAGTAGCTACATTACTTCCACCATCTGTGTTAAATGTTACTGTTACCATTTCTATTTTGTTCCATGTCGCTTTTAGTTCTATGTTAGAGTTTACAGCATTTCCAAAGTTATATGTATTTCCATTTAATGTCCAACCAGCAAAACGGTAGCCACTCTTTGTTGGGTCTGTTGGTTTGCTTGCTGTTTTACCTTTTTCTATTGTTTGAGACTTAACAGCACTTCCTCCATCTGTATTAAATGTTACTGTTACCATTTCTATTTTAGTCCAACTCGCAGTTAATGTTATATTCCCAGTTACTTTATTTCCAAAGTTATATACTTTTCCATTTAATGTCCAACCAGCAAAACGGTAGCCACTCTTTGTTGGGTCTGTTGGCTTACTTACTGTTTTACCTTCTTCTACAGTTTGTGATTTAACAGTACTACCTCCATTTGTGTTGAAAGATACAGTAAATTTATCTGGTTCTTTTTTCCATTTAGCCTCTAACTTTATATCTTTAGATATTATTGTATTGAAATCGAATGGTTGTCCATTTAATAACCAGCCTTCAAATATATATCCTGGTTTTAAAGGCTTTTCTGGTTCTTGTATTTTTTCTCCAGATTTTATTTTTTGACTAGGAACTGTACTACCATCATCTGTATCAAATAACACAGTGTACTCTTTTCCTTCCTCTATTACTATCTTTTCAAATTTAGCAACCAATACAATATCTTTTTCTACTGGTTTAGAAAAATCATAAGGGTTACCATTACATTCCCATCTTATAAAGTTATATCCCTCTAGTACAGGATTTTGTGGAACGCTAACATATTCTCCTTCTTTTAAAATTTGTGTTGTTGTTTGTCCATTTATATTAAAAGAAATAACATATTCTTTCTCTTTAGGCATTACTAAAGCTAATATTAAAGCTGTAACAACAATCACA